>JAMXAE010000114.1 GCA_024281695.1 Nitrosomonas sp.
CGGTATTCATGTTATGAAGGATATTCAGCGGGATATGGCTCGACTCGTGCGCGTTATTTTTATTTCATCGCACGATGATTTGATTTGTCGATTGGGAGCAGTGCGAGCCGGTAGTGTTGCTTATTTCACAAAACCTATCAACTCAACTGAGCTCATTGATCAACTTGATTTAATAACTGCATCACAGATTCAAGAATCGTTTCGTGTATTGATCGTGGATGATAATCCGATGGTACTTTGTTATCATGCCGCCATCTTAGAGCAAGCTGAAATGAGCGTGAAAGCAATATCCGATCCCATGAAAATATTGGAAACATTGCTTGAATTTAATCCCGATCTCATCTTGATGGATCTACATATGTCAGCTTGTAGCGGCATTGAGTTGGCAAAAGTCATCCGGCAAATGGATGGTTTCTCGAATACTCCTATTGTTTATCTTGCTTCGGAGGATGATTTCAATACACAATCTGAAGCAATGAGTTTATGTGGCGATAATTTTTTGGTGAAACCCATTGAGCCTGAACAATTAGTTGCATCCGTTTCATCGCGTGTGACGCGGGCTCGTTCTTTGCGCTCGTTAATGGTGCATGATGGATTAACGAGTCTGCTTAACCATACGGCCATCAGAGAAGAATTTGTGCGCGAAGTAGTGCGTTCCAGTCGGTTGAATTCACCGTTATCATTTGCGATGGTGGATATCGATTTCTTCAAGAAAGTAAATGATACTTATGGACATGCTGCTGGTGATCGGGTGATTAAGAGCCTGGGACGATTGTTAAAACAACGCCTACGAGAAACAGATATTGTCGGACGTTATGGTGGAGAGGAATTCGCTATCATTATGAATGATACCGATGCGACGTCTGCTGCAAAAGTGATTGATGAAATACGGAATGTTTTTTCACGCTTACTGCATTTGAACCAGGATGAAGAATTCTCTGTGACTTTTAGTTGTGGCATAGCCGATCTTGCGCATTTCTCGGATGCCACCAGTTTGAGTGAAGCTTCTGAGAAAGCACTGTACCAGGCTAAGCAAAGAGGGCGCAATAAAGTAGTTGTGAATACCGGTGACTAAGTCATTTTATTGATGGGTCACAGTGAATATGCGCTATGGATGGGAGTCAAGTGCTGCGCATATGTAGTTGACGAGGGTGCTGAATAATTGGATCAGATGAAAATTGTGCTTTGCTGAAAATAACGCGTAATTGAGGATCCGATTCAATGTTCTCGAGTGCTTCAATGATTGCAACGCGGGGTGCCAGACCAGCAAAATTGGCTACTTGAATGGAAAGTCCGGGGCGTGCATTGAGTTCAATAATCATCGGACCTTGATCGCGGTCTAACACAATATCTACACCAAGATATCCTAAACCGGTCATTTCATAGCAGGCAGCAGCCAATTGTAATAATTTGTCCCAATGCGGAATGACTAATTCTGAGAAAGTCTTGCGTGTATCCGGGTGATGTGAAACCGACTCGCCATATTGAACGGCATGCAATGCGCCACCCGTTCCCATATCAATGCCAACGCCCACTGCGCCCTGATGCAGGTTCGCTTTGCCATCGGACGCGTGTGTGGTGAGTCGGAGCATGGCCATAATGGGATAGCCCTTGAGTACAATAATACGCAGATCAGGAATACCCTCATAACTGTAATCGGAAAAAACTGGATCAAGTTGTATCAATGATTCAATCATGACCGTATCGGGTTTGCCACCCAAGCTATGCAAGCCGCTCAGAATATTCGAGACATGTCGCTCGATATCGACTAACTGTATGGCGTCGCCACTGGGCTTGAAATAGAGATTGTGATCATGCTCAGTGATCACCAGTATTCCTTTACCGCCACTGCCTTTAACGGGTTTTATAACAAACTGAGCATGTGGGTGGAGCAGGTCTTTAAGCAGTTTGACATCGTGCTGATATTGTAAGGTGCCTAGTAGTTTAGGTACGGTAATGCCTGCTTTCTGTGCCAGCAATTTGGTTTTCAGCTTGTCATCAACAAGCGGGTATAAATGGCGCGGATTATAGCGGGAGATCAAGCCAAAATTTCTTTGATTCATTCCGATGATGCCGAAGCTCCTGAGTTTCTTAGCGCTGGTTAGAAGCATGATGTCTTTCTAAGGAATGAAAGCGATATAATTCGGATAATCGATAGCCGGTATATTGCCCAAGAATTAAAATGAGTGCCAGATTGACCAGCATCAATTCCGGGAAATTAAAGGTTAAATATTCAATAATCCGGTTAGTCATAAACAAATAGGCAATCACTGCTGTCAGCAAGCTGCCACCGCCTTGAATAAAAACTTCTCTGGGACCGTCTTCTTCCCACAAAACAGACATGCGTTCAATCGTCCACGCCAATATGATCATCGGGAAGAAAGTAACTGTCATGGCCTGACCGAATCCCAGTTTATTACTAATAATACTGATACTTGCCATAATTGCGATGACCACAATGATTACGGCTGAAATACGAGCGACAAATAGTAGATTTAAACGTGATAGATAAGACCGTATTAGTAACCCTGTTCCCACGACTATCAAGAAGATGATGATGCCTGTTACCAATGTGGTTTGTATCAGTGCCAACGCAATTAAGATAGGCATAAAAGTGCCCGAAGTTCGTATTCCGATTAGTAAGCGCATAATAACAACAATGAGTGCACCAATTGGTAATAGCAAGATCATTTTGAATGCATTCTGCTGCTCAATAGGTAAACTATAGATAGAAAAATCTATGATACCGGCCTGTTTGTTCATACTGTCACGTACAACCAGATTTCTAGTTGATTGAACATTTTTTATAATCGAAAAGGAAATTTTTGAGTTTTTTCCACCGACCACATCCAGTAAAGACTGATCTCCACGCTGCCAAACTAGAAAATTCTTAGGTTGCCCGCTTTCTCCTGAGTTTTGGTTAAATAATAGCCATTGACTACCCGTATAGACTTCTACAAAGTTGGCAAGCGATTGTCTTCGTCGACCGCCTTCCAGATAAAGTCCGCGAACAATTCGAGCACTGATACCTTCTAGTGCCAGCAAGTTAATAATCAAGTGAGTTTTATAATCTTCGCTGGATTGCTCATTGAGTAGCAGACTTTGATTCTGGCTAGGAGCATTCGAATTTAGAGTGCTGATCAATTCGCGTGTAAAGATTTCGGTATTGGCCGATTTGTTACGTACTTGATCTAGTAAGGTAATGGCTGCAGTTTTGTGAACTTCATCAAATTCAGGTTTTTCCGGTTCTAAAGGCAGATCCGGTGTGAGTGCTTGAGTGACCTGGTTATTTTCATAGACACTCAAACGATAGTAGACAGTTTGAGGTCCTGTTGTCATTCTCTTGCTCCACTGAGCGCGACGTCCTGTCGGAGAAGTTAATTCACTGAACCCATAATCGGGTGAGGCGAAATCTTCTTCCATTAGAACGATATTTTGGGTCTGGGGAGGAAGTGCAAAGGAAACAATAATTGAATCGCCACGTGCAATGAAATCAATTTTGGCTTCAATGGTCCAAACAGTTTTTTTATCGTCAGGTAATAAAGGAAATCCTAAGGCGAAGTGCTTGTATAAAATTAAGCCTATTCCCAAGCCCATAACCAGGATGACTAAAATATATAGCCTAAGCTTGGAAGACATTATTTTAGGTCACCCTGTTTAGTTTTATCATTTTTAGCAGCAGTATATTTTTTGCTGACATCAACGATTGCTAGATCGCGTAATAGATTGCGTCCTATTAGAACTTGATACTTAAGTTTGCTACGATCCACCAGGGTAAAATTTATTTGTTCGTCTATATCGGCTATTACAACGCGCATTCTGACTACCGGACGATTTTGTGATTCTCTATTATTGAGTTCCTTAACTCGTGCATAACGACGTAAGCGTCTCGTTAACTCTATTTTTTCTCCTGTCTTTGGATTGAGAATTTTAAATCTGACATAGGGTTTACCATCGCGCTCAAACTCCACAATATCAATTGCATTCAGGGATGATGTCTGAGCACCCGTGTCAATGCGCGCGTTAAATTCCATACCGGGGGGGTCAAGGTGGACCTTCTCTATGCGACCTAATAAGGTTCTGGCATCGGGAGCAAGATGAATCTTCTCAATACCACCAGATATCGTTCTGGTATATCTCACCCCCATGTTTTCTTTGACGGCAGGGAGCGAATCGTTCTTTGAATCGCATAAACATGGGCTATCGCTGGAAGAAATGCCGTTTTGTTTGGAATCTGCTGACGGATGGTTTTCGAATGTTTTCTTTAGTTCCGTCAGCTCGGCGAATAATGTCACGAGCTCTGACTCTCTGGCGCTGATCTCTGCTGCTCGATTTGAAAGTTCACTTTCTTTTGGATCGCAAGCCGATAGCAAGAGAAGCACAAGAATGCAAGCTAGGCCATGGCGGAAAATATTAACGATAGGTAATCCCATAGGAAGGTTCTTTTTTGACAGTTGATGCATTGACAATGTGATAACTGAGTTGATTTATCTCGTATGAATGAAATTTTTATCCATTATTTTAAATGGATAGACAGTGCTTGATTTTGGTAGGTACATGCATATCGGTGAATTTCCAGGCAGTGTGAGGTGATGGTGATTTGATAAGTGCCAGGTACTTCATTTTTAGTAACAAACTTGAATTCAAAATAACCGTCTTGATCGCTCGGATAGGATTGATCAATGGTTACCGTTCCATCGGGACGAGTTACTAGGAAGTTGAGCAGAACATCGGGGGCCGGTTTTTCATTATAGTCTACCCATCCCTGCAGAATGACAGTACTGCCAACGGTATACTCTGTTTTTGGATTGACCAGAACAGGTTTGGAGATATGCGTTGCTAATGAGTCTGTGATCACACTGCATAAAATGAGTAGTAATGCGAGTGAGATAACGTAAGTTTTTTTAGACGGTATCATAGAATTTGTAAAATTAGATAATCGTGCTTTTATTTGTGGCAGTCAGAAAGTAGCCGGGAAAATTCCCGGTTTCTAAAATAATCGATGTAATTTTGCTTCTTCCATTTGTTTAAACTTTTGTGAAGAGAACCATAACAGTACTCGTAGAACAAAGCTAGCCCTGAGTGGATCAGCTATTTCTTTGGTATATAGAGATCGGTAATAGTTCCTTCCGCCATTTCGGCAGCAAATAAAACCGTTTCCGACAATGTAGGATGAGGATGAATGGTCAGGCTGATGTCTTCCATGTCCGCGCCCATTTCCAGGGCCAGTACCGTCTCGGCAATCAATTCACCCGCGTTGATACCCACCATGCCAGCGCCCAGTATGCGGCGCGTCTGTTTATCCAGCAATAATTGCGTCAGTCCTTCTTCACGGGCCATGGAGATGGCTCGGCCACTGGCTGCCCAGGGGAAGCTGGCTTTTTCATAATCAATGCCTTGCTTGATCGCTTCTTTCTCGGTTAAACCCATCCAGGCAATTTCAGGGTCTGTGTAGGCTACAGAAGGAATGGTGCGTGCGTCAAAGATAGCTTTGTGCCCGGCAATAATCTCAGCTGCCAGTTTACCTTCATAGGTGGCTTTATGCGCCAGCATGGGTTCGCCTACGATATCGCCGATCGCGAAAATATGCGGTAAATTGGTGCGCAATTGTTGATCCACCGGAATGAAACCGCGTTCATTGACGTGAATGCCGATGTTTTCAGCGCCGATATTGCGTCCATTCGGGCGACGCCCAACTGCCATTAAAATACGATCATAGGTTTGCGCTTTCGGCGCATTCTCTCCTTCAAAGGTTACTGTCAGTCCGGACTCATTGGCTTCAATCCGGGTAACCTTGGTTTTCAGATAAATGGCTTCATAACGTTTCTTGATGCGCCGGTGTAATGGCTTGACCAGATCGGGATCAGCACCCGGAATCAATTGGTCCATCCATTCCACCACACTGATTTTGCTGCCTAACGCCGAATAAACCGTGGCCATTTCCAATCCGATAATGCCACCGCCGATGATCAGCAGATGTTCAGGCACATCTTGCAATTGCAACGCTCCGGTGGAATCAATCAGGCGTGGATCATCATAAGGAAAACCGGGAATGCGCGCGACGCTGGAGCCGGCTGCAATAATGCAATGATCAAAAGAAACCGTTTTCCGGCCATCAGCGGTCTCAACCTGAATCAAGTGGGGGGTGACGAATTTTCCGGTACCGTGCACGACTTCGACCTTGCGCTGTTTGGCCAGTGCTTTCAGACCCTTGGTCAGTTTTCCGATTACTGATTCTTTCCAGGTGCGCAGTTTATTGATATCGATCTGCGGTTTGCCAAACACGATGCCGTGCGATTCCACATCTTCAGCTTCCGTGATGACCTTGGCTGCGTGCAACAGGGCCTTGGAAGGGATGCAGCCGACGTTCAGGCACACGCCGCCTAGCGTGGCATAGCGCTCGATGAGCACTACCTTTTTGCCCAGATCAGCTGCACGGAAAGCGGCAGTGTAGCCACCAGGTCCGGCGCCAAGCACCACCACTTCAGCGTGAATATCGCCTGTGGAGATGGTTGCAACTTGATTTTTTGCGCTTGCAACAGGTATTGCGGACGCAGCGGGTGTGACCACTGTTTTGTTGCTGGTTGCTGGCGTGTTTTCCGTACTGATCGAAGTTGTGACCTGATCCGCTACTGTCAAGGTCAGAATGACCGAACCTTCGGATACTTTGTCGCCAACTTTGACTTTGACTGCCTGTATGATACCCGCTTGAGGGGATGGGACTTCCATCGAGGCCTTGTCAGTTTCCAGCGTGATCAGCGCAGTTTCCTTTTCAACCGTATCGCCCGGCGCAACGAATAGTTCAATCACAGGAACATCCTTGAAATCGCCGATATCGGGAATTTTTATTTCAACAACTTGAGTCATAACAACCTTTTTTGACAAACTGAATACTGCATACTCGGTTTTTATTAGTAAAGTATATTTCTGAAGCAGGCTACTGTCTTAATTGACCATCGCCCAGCACGATAAATTTTTGACTGGTTAATCCTTCCAATCCGACGGGGCCTCGCGCGTGGATTTTGTCGGTTGAAATGCCAATTTCAGCACCTAGACCGTATTCAAATCCATCCGCGAAACGCGGGGTAGTATTGACCATCACGGAACTGGAGTCGACTTCGCGCAGAAAACGACGCGCGCGCGTATAGTTCTCGGTGACAATCGCATCCGTATGTTGTGAACCGTAACGCGTAATGTGATCAATCGCCTGATCCAATCCATCGACAATGCGTATGCTTAAAATCGGCGCTAGATATTCTTCGTACCAATCCTGTTCGGTAGCCGCGTTCATTTGCGGGATAATACTGCAAGCGGTCGCATCCCCGCGTAATTCGACGCTTTTATCGAAGTAAATTTTACTCAGCACAGGAAGTATCTTGCGCGCAATGCCTTCATGAATCAGCAGAGTTTCCATCGTGTTGCAGGTGCCATAGCGCTGAGTTTTGGCATTGTCGGCAATTTTAATCGCTTTCTCAATATCCGCTTGATCGTCAATGTATACGTGGCAGACGCCGTCCAGATGCTTGATTACCGGAATGCGCGCCTCATTGGCAATGCGTTCGATCAATCCTTTGCCGCCGCGCGGCACGATCACATCGACAAAATCCTTCATCGTAATCAGCTCACCCACCGCTGCACGGTCGGTGGTTTCAATCACTTGCACCGCAGTTTCCGGCAAGCCGGCCAATTTCAGTCCTTCTTGCACGCAAGCGGCAATGGCTTGATTGCTATGGATGGCTTCCGAGCCACCGCGCAAAATGGCGGCATTGCCTGCTTTCAGGCATAACCCCGCGGCATCGGCCGTCACATTGGGACGTGCTTCATAGATGATGCCGATCACGCCCAAAGGCACGCGCATTTTGCCTACCTGAATGCCGGAAGGACGGTAATTCAATCCACTGATTTCACCCACCGGATCGGCCAAAGCGGCAATCTGTAGTAGGCCTTCCGCCATTGTTGCAACGCCTTTGGCAGATAATGTCAGCCGGTCGATCATGGCGGCTTCCAATTTTTTGGCACGTGCATTGTCCAGATCCTTGGCATTGGCGGCTAATAATAGTCGTTCATCGCGTTGAATGGCACTCGCCATCGCTGTCAACGCATGGTTCTTGGTCGCCGTATCCGCTTTGGCAACTAGACGCGACGCCGCACGCGCTTCCTGACCGACGGACTGCATGTAACTTTTAATATCTGTGGTATTCATGGATGTAATGTCAGTAAGAAATCAGTATCAATCGTTAAGTAGATTGGAATTATAGTACAAGAAGCTGAAGATTTTATGTTGAGCTGCCACTGACGCGGTGATTTTCGCAAATCCTTAAGTATCTCATCACTTGTAATGTATCCATGGGTGCAGAATTTTTATGATTTTATCTTTTTTGATAATCTGATAAATAAGCCGGTGTTGGATATTGATACGACGGGAGTATGCGTCGGTCGAATCACCTACCAATTTCTCGTAGGGCGGTGGAGTTGGAAAGAGGGACTTTGCTGATAGTTTCGAGCAATGTTGGTGCTGTTGGCTTGAGACCGGAGGCTACTAGTTTTTTGCATCTTTCTCGGCTTGATGGGTATAAACAAGTACCCATATCACCGATCCAATTCTTTGCTACATTTATTCACATTGGTAGCCAATCCTTCAATAATCGATTCGCGCATATACAGATAAGCAAAGTTATCCTGGATAGGTCACTCTGTTTTTAATCCATTGGATTAACCTCTAAAAAATATTGATAGCAAAATAAGAAATAGCTTCTATAAATTGCTTTTATTTTCGAATGGTTTCTGATGATCTTAGCGTAACCTAATAAAGATGAATGATGGGCCAAGCCTTGATCGAATGAAGTAACAGGAGGAAATGATGGAAAAAATCGCACTATTAAATGTGTTGGCTGCTGAAATAGAACAAGGAAAATTAGTGTTTCCTACCTCAGCCAATGCGGCGATGAATATCAAAAAGACCTTGGAAGATCCTGATTGCAGTCTCGATGCAGTGATTCGACTTATTCAAGCCGAGCCGCTCTTATCGACGAAGGTGGTCGCTGTGGCCAATTCAGTTGTTTTTAATCACTCAGGCAAAAGAATCACCGATGTACGTTCAGCGATTACGCTGATAGGCATGAGGACCGTGCGAAATTTAGCCACGGCCGTTGTGGTGCAACAATTTGCAGGATCTCAGTCGAACAAAGAAATAGTGGCTCAATTATGGAAACATTCAGCCCATGTGGCTGCATTGGCTCAGGTCATCGCACGTCGGATCACACATCAGGATCCGGATACCGCCATGTTCGCCGGGATGATCCATGAAATTAGCTGGTTTTACTTGTTAGCGCGTGAGAAATATTATCCCGGACTGGTGGATGGAAATATTGCCCATTCATGGATAGATGACGAAGATTTTGAAGATGACAGCGAGCTTGAATGTGAAATCAAAATTGGTACAGCAATCCTCGAAGCGCTTTCCGTACCGGAGCCTGTGAAAGAGGGCATTATTTGTCTTTGGGAAGGCTATTTAGCATATCCACCGACCACGCTCGGAGATACTTTGTTGTTCGCCGATCAATTGACTCCTGTCAAATCCCCTTTCATTCTGCCTTCCGATCAAACTGGCGACGACATCATCGGAAACATGGATGTAGTAGCTGATCAGGAAACACTTAGCGCTATTCTCAAGGATTCGGAGAATGAAGTGAAATCGTTAACAGAAGCTTTGTGCGGGTAGAAAGGATAGATTTCAACTTCAGCCCCGACTGAACAGTGATACAGCATCGATTCTGTTAGGTAGAGGCGGTATAAACAACGCAATCGAAGGTTGCTATTCTTTGCAACGTGACTATTTTAAAGTGCGGAATTCTCGCATGCCGAGTCGCTTTATAATTGCGCAAGACCTGAAGTTTCTGACTGCAGTAATGTAATAATTTCCTTCAAACCGAGCGACTCAAAACTCCCATGAAGTACTTCGCTAGCCGCTTCAGTGACGGGCCTTTTCCCCAATACTGAATTTTATACGTCGGAAAATAGCATTTACCAATCAATCTTAATCAAGCTTCATAGCTTCTCAATTCGCCCAATTTATAGCGGCTACTTCAGTGTGATAGCGCTGCAAAGAAATATCGTGAGCAACGCCTGAATCTGTTCAGTCTTGATTCATAGGGATTGCCGTATCGTGATTCTATCAAGGTTTCATTCGCAGTGAACTCGTGAAAGGAGAAGCAAAATGGACAGCATAAAAATCAAGCCATTCTTCGGCATGATCAAGGTTATGTTGCGTGAGAACGTCACTGTAAATAATGTCAATTTTATGAAGCCTGTATTGCTAATACTAATGCTGTGGTTAACTTCGCATACAGTCTCTGCTGCACGATTCGATCATGCCATTTGGGATGCTTTGTTACGTCAACACGTCTATATGATCAATCAAGGGCGAGCCAGTGTTGTGGATTATTACGATTTTGCCGTAAATCGCGGTCATCTAAGCAAATATTTGTCTCAGTTATCACAAGTCAAGAAAAGTGATTTCTCAAATTGGGATAAATCGGAGCAGCTCGCTTTCTTAATTAATGCATAT
>JAMXAE010000115.1 GCA_024281695.1 Nitrosomonas sp.
GGTCGGTAGTGGACATTTTCTTGCCAATACATACTTGGGAAATGGCGGCAATCTGGATTTTGGCGTTAATTTGGTCAATTGGCTGGCAGGGGATGAGGAATTAATCGTTATTCAACCGCGTGCGACACTGGATAACAATCTTGTATTCAGTGAGATGCAACTTACACTGATTGCAGTGATTTCATTTGTTTTGCTGCCATCATTATTTTTAATCAGCGGCATCGCGATTTGGTGGCGCCGTAAACGGTAATAGGCCATGATAATGACGCATCACGCATGGCTTAATTTGATTATGGCGACTACAATCATCGCACTGATTGTATTTGTTTATTTAAGGCCGGAATCAGACACAATACAGGAATATCCGCTGTCGCTAACACCTATGGATGCCGTGCAGCATTTACGGATAGTCACGCAACAACAGGAAATATTGTTGGAGCGAACGGAAGGATACTGGCGCCTGACGCATCCTTTTGATGCGCCGGTGGATGAGAGAAAGATCGAGAAAATGCTTGGGATATTGCAAGCAAAGAGTTTGCATCGTTTCCAGCGTGAAGATCTCGGGCGTTTTGGCCTCAATCAACCGAATTTGCAGTTATATATAAACGATGAATATTTTGGTTTTGGCGGATTCGCACCGACGACGCACCTACAGTATGTTGCAACGGGAGATTACGTATATTTGATCCCGCCGCATCATGCACTGGCCGTACTTGCACATGTGCATGATCTGGTTAACTCGGAATTGCCTGTGCCAGGACAATAAAATGATATGCGTGTGTGGATTGCGTCGAATAATATGATAATTTGTGTGTTCTGATGCCTGAATTGCCCGAAGTTGAAACGACGCGGCGGGGGATTGCGCCATATTTGTCGGGGCAATCCATAGCCAATGTCGTTATACGCAATTCACAATTACGCTGGCCGATACAGGATGATTTGCCGGAACTGATGACAGGGCTAACGATTCAATCGGTGTCACGGCGCGCTAAGTATATTTTGCTTGATTGCGGGACTGGCAAGTTACTGTTGCATTTAGGCATGTCGGGAAGTTTGCGCGTGCTGCCGGGTGATTCGATACAATGTTTGGAATTGCCGGGAAAGCACGATCACTTCGACTTGGTTTTAAAAAACCAAACGATTTTGAGGCTGCGTGACCCGCGTCGTTTTGGTGCTGTGCTTTGGCACTCTGAAGCGATTTTTCAGCATTCGTTGCTGCGGCATCTCGGACCGGAGCCTTTAACGGCGGATTTCAATGCGCAATATTTGTTTGAAAGACTGCGTGCAAGCCGCAGTGGCATTAAACAAAATATTATGAATAACCAAGTGGTCGTCGGTGTTGGAAATATTTATGCCAACGAGGCTTTATTTTCAGCCGGAATAAATCCCAAGACAACTGCAGATAGCATCAGTAAGGTGCGATATGGCAAACTGGTTTTCGCGATTAAGACTACATTGCAATTGGCAATTGAGGCGGGCGGGAGCAGCTTGCGCGATTTTGTAAAAAGTGATGGCAAGCCAGGATATTTTCAGCAACATTATTGGGTTTATGGGCGAGCGGGACAGTCTTGTAAAAAATGTAACAATACGATTCAACAAATTAAGCAAGGTCAGCGCTCGAGCTTTTATTGCCCAAGCTGTCAGCGTGCATAGCTTGGAATAACAATCTGAACCATGCGCTAATCAATAATACAAGCAATATGATGAGAGGGATAATTTGAATATTACTTTCATAGGCGGCGGCAATATGGGATCTGCGCTTATAAGCGGGCTGTTGCAGCAAGGGTATGCCGCTGAACAATTACGAGTGGTTGAAATTAACCCCGAAAGCCGTGAAAAACTTAAGGATGCATTGGGGGTTTCTGTGGTCGCGGAGCTTGCGGATGGCGTTATAAATTGCGATGTTATTTTATTGGCGGTAAAACCGCAGCAGTTATACGAATTAACGCGGAAGCTTACGCCATTGCTGAGTAACCAGCTTGTCATATCGATTGCTGCAGGCATACGTGCAACCGATATTGTGCGCTGGCTGGATGGTTATCAGCGCGTGGTGCGTGCAATGCCGAACACCCCCTCGCTGGTGCGGTGCGGTGTCACGGGGCTTTATGCCGCCAGGAATGTTAACGATACGGATAAAAATAAAGCGGAATCAATCCTTTCAGCAGTAGGAACGACGCTTTGGGTAGCGGAAGAAGATGGTTTGCATGCGGTGACTGCAATTTCCGGCAGTGGGCCAGCTTATGTATTTTATTTTATTGAGGCAATGCAACAGGCAGCAATAGAATTGGGGTTAACACCCGGTCAGGCGCGGCAACTCAGCTTGGAGACTTTCTTGGGAGCGAGTAAGCTGGCGAGTTTGAGTGAGGAGGATGTGGCTGTACTTCGTGCTCGGGTTACTTCCAAAGGCGGTACTACCGAACAAGCGATATTAAGTATGGAAAAAAATGATATTAAGTGTAAGATCATAGCTGCCATTCACGCTGCAAGCGAGCGTTCGCATGCGATGAGCGAAGAATTGGGTGCGAAACGGAGTTGAATAACTTCGAACAGCAAGTGATTTTCGGATGATCAATAATTGTTTTTGGAATAAAATTTATGTCCAGCCAGATACTTGTATTTCTTCTTGATACCATACTCGGATTACTTTCTTTGGCGTTGCTGTTGCGCTTTTATTTTCAACTATTACGTGTACCTTACTACAACCCGGTTTCTCAGTTTTTAATCGCGGTGACCGATTTCGTTGTGCGGCCGGCGCGTCGCGTCATTCCAGGCTGGGCTGGAATGGATATGTCGACACTGGTTATTGCTTGGGTGCTCGAATGTATCATCTTGACCAGCGTATTTATGATACAGGGCTATGATTTTGAGGTGAATCTGGTTGCTTCGCTGGGTGTTATCGGGTTGCTGGGCTTCGTCGAAATCGTTAAAACAACACTCTATATCGTATTGATCATGATTATCATGCAAGCTGTTTTGTCATGGATTAATCCGAATAGTCCGATGGCGCCGCTATTGGATAGTTTTACACGGCCATTTCTGGCGGTATTTCGTAAGCGTATTCCGCCAATTGCGAATGTTGATTTATCACCATTATTTGTGTTGATACTTATTCAAGTGCTTTTAATGGTTGTGGCGGGTGTTCATAAAGAAATTCATGCGATGCTGCTCTTAGCGGCCACGACTGTGGCTTGGTTTCGGTATGATACTGAAAATAATCTTATTTTGACGTTACATATCCAGCCGGGGGCTAAAAATACCGAAGCGGTTGGATTGCATGGCGATGCACTAAAAATAAAGCTTGCGGCGGTGCCAGCGAATGGTAAGGCGAATTCCGCATTATTAAAATTTCTTGCGTTGCGATTCGATGTGCCGATTACCCGCGTGATACTGAAGCATGGTGATAAATCGCGTCATAAAGTGATCCTGATTCAGCAACCTGAAACCGGTCCGGAAATTTTATTTCAAGAATAATGAAACTAATAGTGTCAAATAAATCTCAGACGAAATCATTATGGATTTAATTTTATGGCGACATGCGGAAGCCGAAGACGGTTTTCCCGATACTGCACGCAAACTAACGTCAAAAGGTGCGGCTCAGGCAGATCGCATGTCTGCATGGCTAAGAAAAAAAATACCCGCTAATACAAAAATAATTGTCAGTCCGACTACACGCACGCAGCAAACCGCAAAGGCATTAGGAGTTGATTTTATTACCGATAACACAATCGGCCCAGGCGCGAGCATAGATGCTATTCTTGCCGCAGCAAGCTGGCCGCATGCATCATCGGCGGTTCTGATTGTTGGACATCAACCCACAATAGGCGAAGTGGCGAGTTATCTGATTCCAGTAATTCCTGCCGGCTTGCGCGTCAAAAAAGGTTCGGTATGGTGGATTCGAAGCGAATTGAAGGATCATGCAATTGAATCGAAGCTGCACACGGTTATGTATCCTGATGATGTGTAGGAGAATATGCGAGGCATGATCAATAGCTAAGATGGCGCGTGTAATTTTATTTAACAAACCTCATGGAGTAATTTGTCAATTTACATCGGAGCATGAACATCAATCTTTGAAAGAATTTATTTCGATTCCGGGATTTTATCCTGCGGGAAGACTGGATACCGATAGTGAGGGATTGGTATTGCTGACCGACGATGGAAATGTGCAAAATAAGATCAGCCATCCTAAATTCAAGCTGCCCAAGACTTATTGGGTGCAAGTTGAAGGACGGTTCGATGAATATGCACTGGACAAAATTCGCCAGGGCGTTCAGCTTCGTGATTTCAAAACTCAACCAGCGCAAGCTGATCTGATGGATGAACCGCAAAATCTTTGGAAACGAGTGCCGGCTATCCGTTATCGTAAAAATATACCTACTTCATGGATATCTTTGGTTTTAAAAGAAGGTAAGAACCGCCAAGTAAGGCGAATGACTGCGGCCGTTGGTTTTCCTACGTTGCGCTTGGTGCGTTATGCGATCGGTGGATATACCCTACAAGGAATTGCGCCCGGAGAGTGGCGAATGTTCGACCGTTTCCGATGGAGTCATGCTGATTTTGAGCATTTTAGCCGGTACTTGGCCGATTCAAAGATTGCCGAGTAGAGATAGAAATTTTTGGTTGTTGACTAAAAAAATTAATATTTCTTTTCTATTGCGTGTAGTATAAAATTTTGTCGGAAAAATAAAATGATAAAGCTTGATTTACAAAATATTTCATTTCTTAGGCGCTCTCCAAAGAAGAACGTTTTATTTGTGGTGCAGCGCAATGTTGGCTCATTAAAAAGGGTGGTAATTATATGATTTATGATTTTCTGAATTTAATTTCCGGGGTTGTTGATATGCCCTGGTGGGGGTATGTGGTTATTACCTTGGTTTTTACGCATATCACGATTGCTGCAATTACGATTTATCTGCATCGCCATTCCGCTCACAGAGCGTTGGAATTACATCCTATTCCTAGCCATTTTTTCCGTTTCTGGCTATGGTTAACAACCGGTATGGTTACGAAAGAATGGACGGCGATTCATCGCAAGCATCATGCTAAATGCGAAACTGTGAACGATCCGCATAGCCCGATCATTTATGGGATCTCGAAAGTTCTGGCTGAAGGTTCTGAACTTTATAGAGCGGAAGCAAAAAATAAGGAAACGCTGAAGCGTTACGGATATGGTACGCCTGACGATTGGATGGAGCGTAATGTTTATAGCAAACATAGCGCAAAAGGCGTTGCATTAATGCTGATTATCAATGTTATTTTATTTGGACCGATCGGTATTACGATATGGGCGGTACAAATGATATGGGCGCCTATATTTGCCGCAGGTATTATCAACGGGGTAGGTCATTATTGGGGGTACCGCAATTTTCAAGCAGAGGATGCCAGCAGAAATATCGTACCTTGGGGAATTTTGATTGGCGGCGAAGAACTGCATAACAACCATCATGCTTATGCAACATCCGCACGTTTATCGAATAAATGGTATGAATTCGATATAGGTTGGCTGTATATCCGTGTTTTGGAAATGCTGGGGTTGGCAAAGGTTAAGAAAATTGCGCCGAAGCTGCGTATTGATAGGGCAAAAACGCAATGCGATTCAGATACATTGCAAGCCGTTATTTCTCATCGCTATGAAGTGCTTGCAAAATATTCGAAATCATTAAAAGAGACATTTGCGAAAGAAATGGTGCACATCAAAGAAGCAGCAGCGCAATATGGTATTGATAATACGACATTAAAGCGCTGGGTATTGGCTGATTCCAAAACATTGCAAGAACATGAGCGTGAGAAATTAAACCAAGTGCTCAGTAATGCAAAAACATTGGATAAAGTGTATACCATGCGTGAAGAATTGGCGGAAATTTGGCAGCGCTCCACAGCATCAACTGAGGAATTGGTGAAAAAATTGGAAGATTGGTGTCAACGTGCCGAAGAAAGCGGTATTGAAGCATTACAAACTTTTTCACAGCGGCTACGGTGCTATGCATAAGGTTCATTGATTGAAAAAGCCCGCGTAAGCGGGCTTTTTCTTGATGGATTATATTTATTTGAACCTGTTTTAACAATCAATGGCCTGCTTTTGATATTACTGCTGTATGCCGGCAAGGGGGCCTTTGAATCCGCTTGAAATACGATAATAAATTTTCCGAACGGGTATTCCGTATCGCGATATAGCTCTAACCTCAATATCACCAGGCTGATCAAGCATTTCTGATGTATTAACATTTATTTTTGCGCGATCTGTTTGTATTTGAATTTCTTCGATATCTTGACGTTTCATACCGATTTGTATAATTGGGCGATCAATTGGCTCTTGAATGGGAAACCAAAATTCATACATTGAACCGCTATCACCAAACATATTGCGCGAGCGAATCTCCCATTGCACATCGCCATGCATGTAAAAGGCCAGCGCACTGGCAACAGACCATTTACTCATCCCGACTATGACGGGTTCTTTACCGGATTCGTTACGTACCTGCTCTGTAATTTGTTTGATTTCAGTAGCAGCTTCTTGCCAGAAATAGTGCTCGGTCAGACGCGGATGGTAGGGAATACCTGGGATACCCAGCGTCACGTAATGTAAGGCGAATGCATAGGAAAAAACACAAATAAGAATAGTATATTGCCAGGCAGTTTTGATTTTTCTAGATAAACTGCTCAGATCATTATTATTACCGACCATCCAGGCCATTGCGGGAAGAATTCCTAGCCAAATGGGAGCCGTCCAATGAAAACGCGGCTGGTCGAATGTACTGAGCAGAAGGCAAACGAGAAATGGAATACCGGTAAAAACTTGCACAAACAGATGACGCCTGTGTTCGATTTGTGAGGCACCTGTTTTTTTAATGGCAAATAGTGCTATGGCTGCAGCAATGAAGCCGACCGGGGTGAGTAAAATGGCAACATGGGCAATCAAATAGTGCACAGCAAAATCGTAACTGCCGTCGGCAAGAACGCGATTTGACTGAAAAGCAAAAGATACCCATTGATTGTTGAAGTTCCATAGAATGACTGGCGAGAATATTAATAATGCCAGTAACGCTGCCAAGTAAGGGTGCGGTTGTTTCATCCAGCGCCGGGCCACCGGATCGATGATGACAAATGCCAATGCGGCGATGCCTAACAAACCCAGTGTGTATTTAGAGAGCAAGCCGAAGCCGAAAGCAATCCCCATGCCTAGCCAAGCTGTGCGTTGACCTGCAAGCAACGCACGTTCCATATAATAAAGCGTGGCAGCCCAAGCAGCCATCAGCGGCGCATCGGGAAGCATTGCCAGACCGGTGACAAATCCAATCGGTAGGATAACCAATAATAAAATGGTGCACATTGCGGTAGATTTGTCATACAGATTTCTTGCGAACGCATAAAGATAACCTATTGTGACAAAACCGCAAAATAATGCTCCGATGCGTACTCCGAATTCATTGTGTCCAAGTATCGCTGTGCCCAGCCAAATCAACCATGCAACCATGGGCGGATGGTCGTAGAAACTCAAATCCATATGTTGCGCATATTGCCAATAGTACGCTTCATCGGGGATGAGTTGCGCTAGACCGAAATAAATCAAACGCAGCAATAGTACATAAGCAACGATACCAATGGCAGCGGTGCGCCAACGAATATCAGAAGGTATCTGATTATTTTCATTGGGGAAAACATAAAATGCCGCGCCAAGGTAATTTACTGTTGCCGTTGCTAGAATGGCAGGGAAAATAGCCCATAATGGCGGAACACTCCAAACATAAACCAGTAAAGCTAGAATGCCGCCACGAAGTAATAACGCTAATAGGCCGACTGTCAGAAAGCGGCCAAATTGCTGCCAGCGCAAATGGCCGAAATGATACTCACGAAAAGACCATTTCGAATTGAGCGCATAATTGGTTGTCACCGCAGCCATGAAGCTGATGAAATGAGCTAATGCAAGACTTGCGCCACTACTTATCATCCATTGAAAAACCACCGCATCGATCAAGACGCCCAATAATCCAACCGCTGCAAAGCGGCTTGCCGTATTGAATGTAACAGTTCCACCCGCGAGTGCGATCAAGCGTTTTACATAAGCTTGCTGATGCGCTAGTGAAAGTTTTGAAGAACCGTGAGTGCGATCATGAAAGCAAATCGGTATTTCAGTGACGCGAATCTTTCCATGATTGGCGATCAATAATTCAAGCAGGATTTTGTATCCATGCGCCTGATTGGGAATGCTATCAGCCAGCTCACGGCGGAATGCAAAAAAACCGGATGTCGCATCGTTTACATCGCAAACCGGGCGCGCTACCCAACCGCCGGCGCGCGATAGCAATTGGCGATACAAAGGCCAGTTTTCCGTGCTGCCGCCAGCAATATACCGACTGCCAATAGCTACGTCATGTGTGCCATTGAGAATGGGTGCGACGAGAGCTGACAAACGTTCCGGAGGATGGCTGAGATCGGCATCCATGACAACGATAATTTTGCTGTTTGCTGCTGCTGCGCCAGCAAGAATAGAAGCGATGAGATCCGGTTTTTCCCGGCGTTCTAGCAGGCGGACATTGCGCTGATTCCAAGCGCGTACTTTATCCGGCGTTCCGTCAGTTGATCCATCATCGACAAAAATAACTTCGAAAGAATCGGGTGATAGATCTTGTGCGAAGACTCGGGTTAGAAGTAAATCAATATTCTCGGATTCGTTGAGAGTGGGGACTACAATAGAAAATCGGATCATGTAGGTCCACGAGTTTAAATGCGGCGTTTAATCGAAAGCTGCATGATGTTTATTTTTGTTTTCTTTGATACTGATTGACGGCTTTATTGTGATCAGCCAGATTGGTAGAAAACAGGGATTCTCCATTACCTTTGGCAACGAAGTAAAGCGCGTCGGTTTCCGCAGGATTTAATGCGGCGCGAATGGAGTCCAATCCGGGCATGGCAATGGGGCTGGGCGGTAATCCATTGCGTGTGTAGGTGTTGTAATCGTGATCGGTTTGCAGGTCTTGTTTGCGTAAATTGCCGTCAAATTGATCGCGTATCCCGTATATGACCGTTGGATCGGTTTGTAATCGCATGCCTTTCCGCAATCGGTTGACGAATACACCGGCAATTTCAGCGCGATCTTTTTTCAATCCGGTTTCTTTTTCGATGATCGAGGCCAGAATAAGCGCTTCGTAGGGGGTATTTAAAGGTAAGGATGCGGAGCGGTTTTCCCAATGGGTTTGCAGATGATTTTGCATGTTCCGGTAGGCGCGTTGCAGAATATCGATATCGCTGCTATCTCGGACAAAGTAATAAGTATCCGGAAAGAACAATCCTTCGGCGACCGCTTCCGATGCACCGATTAATTGCAGGATTTCTTGTTCGGATAAGCTCCCGGTACGATTCTGAATTGCTGGATGCTCATTCAGTGTTTTTCTCAATTGCGCGAAAGTCCAGCCTTCGAGAAACTGAACCTCCATTTGTTTGGGGTCACCTTGGGTGAGGTAATCCAGCAATCCGATTTGTGTAATATTTTCCGTTAACTTGTAATCGCCTGCTTTAATTGCAGATTCTTGGTTCCGGTAGCGCGCGAGAATTATCAGCGACCATTTGGTGGGGAAAAGTCCCGCATCAGACAGTTGCTGCGATACCTGCTTCAGATTGCTGCCAGGTTGGATAGAAAATTCATAAGGTGTTGTGGGTAGCGTAATGCTGGAATGAACATGCAAATAAAGCCATGAGATCGCCAGGATTACCAATGACATACTGATCAGAAGCAGGCGTACAAGCGTTTGCATACTTCGGGTGACTCAATTTAAACACGACGGAAAACGAGCGTTCCGTTTGTTCCGCCAAAGCCGAAAGAATTTGAGAGTGCGACGTTGATATCCATATTTCTAGCAGTATTTGGAATGTAGTCCAAATCGCATTGCGGGTCTTGATTGACAAGGTTTATCGTTGGCGGTGCGATTTGATGATGAATGGCCAGTGCCGAGAAAACAGCTTCTATGCCACCGGCAGCGCCAAGCAAATGCCCCGTCATGGATTTGGTCGAACTAACGGCCACTTTCTTGGCATGATCGCCAAAACACCTTTTAACCGCGATTGTTTCCGCAATATCACCGAGTGGCGTAGAGGTGCCATGTGCATTGATGTAGTCGACTTCAGCGGTATTAATTCCGGCATTTTTCAGAGCGTTGGTCATGCAACGGGCTGCGCCTTCACCATCATCGCAAGGCGCGGTCATATGAAACGCATCCGCGCTCATGCCAAAACCCGCCAGTTCGGCGTAAATTTTTGCACCGCGGCGTTTCGCATGCTCCAATTCTTCCAGCACCATAATCCCGGCACCTTCACCCAGGACAAAACCGTCACGATCCATATCCCACGGACGGCTCGCCGCCGCCGGATCATCATTTTGCGAAGATAATGCTTTTGCAGCGGCAAATCCGCCGATCGCCAATGGCGTGACACAAGATTCAGCGCCGCCGCATATCATAACATCGGCGTCGCCGTATTCGATCATGCGTGCCGAACTGCCGATACTATGCGTTGCCGTGGTACAAGCAGTTACAATCGCAATATTGGGACCTTTGTAACCGAACATGATGG
>JAMXAE010000116.1 GCA_024281695.1 Nitrosomonas sp.
AATTTCACTGGCGAGGTGTTTTGGGCTCGAGGGTATTTTGTTTCGGCGGTCGGGCTTGATGAAGGGATAGTCAGGGCGTATATCCGCAACCAGGAGCATGGGGATGAACGCTACGATCAAATGAAATTGGACGTTTAGCCGCCTTGGGCGGCTCATGGTTTAGGGCGCCTTTGAGGCGTTCACCCAATAAGCTTCCGGCTTTGCCGGAAGTAATTTAACTTTCGCAGTTTTTATGATTGGTAAAACAGAATTCTTTTTGACCATAACAATCTGGACGGGAACTTTTTAATACGAACTTACTCATTATTTGGGTAAGTTTTGTATGCTGATTGATATTCAGAGATACGGGCATGGCTCAATGCCTTTATAATACTGGCTAGCATTCGATCCAACGGTTATCCGATGCGCTTGGTAACTACCTGATTAAATAAGACAAATCAAATTTAAAACTTCTAAAAAAGAAGAATAAGAACCTCTTGCCGTAAGTGATGGGAGGTTTCATCATTGGAAAGCTCATTTTATGATTCAAATATTACATAAGAAAGAAATTCGTTCACATACTTCCCTGCGCGGTTGGGCAGCTTTAGTGGTTGTCTTTGTTCATTTCCGATCTTTTTTTCATTCATCGTTAGATCCCGATGAATTTACATTTTTTCTTCACAAAGGCTATCTCTGGGTAGATTTTTTCTTTATTCTCAGCGGCTTCGTAATGGCGTATGTGTATGATATTGAACATCCCAAGCGTTATAGCGTGCGTGACACGATGCATTATCTGATTGCCCGAATTGCTCGGATATATCCATTGCATTTCATTACACTCTTGGCAACACTGTTATTTTTTACGATAGTTGCGTTCATCAACTGGGGTCTGGGAGAAGCCCCCTGTTGTGTATTTGACGACTCTTTACGCACTGTCGAATCACTTGTGGCTAATCTATTGCTAATCCATTCATGGGGTATGTTTGATTGGGTTACGTGGAATCTTCCCTCATGGTCGCTGAGTGCCGAACTTTTCTGCTATCTGATCTTCGCTGTTCTTCTGACTATCGATGGTGATAACCGCAAGTTAGCCTTGGTTATGTTGTCATGTACTTCGGTGCTTTTCTATTGTTTGTGCATTGCCGCTAGTAGTGATGTCGATGAAATCTTCCGATTATCTACCGTACGTGCTGCATCGGCTTTTACCATCGGTATGGTGTTGTTCCTGGGGCGCAGAGCAATTTCTACTTTGTCGGAAAGAAGTTTAACCTGTATTCAGATTGTTGCTTGTATTGCACTTTTCCTCACACTGCATTTTGGCGTAACCGATATTGTATCGATTGGTTTGATGGCCATGATCGTTTTGGTGACCTGGGAAGATCGTGGTTACTTATGCCAATGTCTCGATACGCGCTATATGCATACGATTGGGTTATTGTCGTTTTCTATTTATATGTGGCATTACCTAATCAAGTTTATTGCACAACAGGACTGGGAAAGTCTTACAGGATTGCCAGTGCAAAGCAGCGTAACAGGATCAATTCTATTGGTTGCTTGTATGGTCGGTTTGGTTATTCCGATTGCAGTTTGGAGTTATCGATATCTGGAAATGCCCACGCGACAATGGATTAGTTTACGGCTGAATGGCTTATTGGAAGCCAAGCATTCACCCAACTGGCAGTTGGCACTGATATCTAGTGAGAGAAAAAGATGAACATATTTCTTTGGATATGTATCAGATCATTACTATCCTGTTAGTTAGTGGTCTTGCCACGGGGGTTGTTTATTAAATCAGTATTTCCTTGAGCAATAGTTATTCTTCTATGATGCGCCATAAGACCTAAAAGACCAAGTCCTGCCAATAACATGGCGTAGGTTTGAGGTTCTGGAATCGGTGCTGCGACGAAGCGCAGAGTGTCGTAGCCGATATTTGAATCTGGATTCACGCTATCATTGTCGAATTCATTGAATACAATACGACCGATATTGGTTATGGCATTATCTGAAAAAAAGCCAAGAAAATAAGTACCACCACCATCCTGCGACGGGATGTTTAGAAACATATTTGAGTAAAGCGGTGTTAAATGATCGGGGCCATAAATAGTTACTCCTGTAAGCGAAGCTCCATCAAGGCTTTGAAATAGGAGATCAATTCCGAAGGCGGATACTGGAGTGGGGAAATTGATTTGCAGACCGTCTTGTTGCAGAATGTTTGGTCCACCTGCGAGATTGGCTCCCCCTGGTGATAATACATTTTCACCTGAGGTTGCGAATAGTTTGTACTGATCTCCACAGCAGAAGCTGAATGTTGTTGAGGCATTGATTACAGTGAGTGTGTTGCCAGAAAGACTTGATAGCTTTATACCGCTGATAGCACTACTAGAAATGTCGGTGCCGGATGTGATCGAATCAAAGTCGATACTAATTGGCGGGTTACCCGCAGCAGTATTGAATGCAGCTAGTTCATTATTTCCTAAGTAAGGTGTCACATTGGCAAATGCAATCTGGAGCATTCCCATATAGTTAGCTAGCATTACTAGGGTTAGACAAAATCCCCTGCCGATTTTTTTAAGTGAAGCGCTATTTTTATTCACAAGGCTTTCTCCTATTTTATATTACGTTTGTGAATTACAGGAATCCTTTCTCCGATAGTCTCCAAGCTATCAATTAAAAAAATATTATCTCTTCTGTAATTATTACAGATTACTAAAATTTTTAGTGGAATAGCTTGAGGTAAATCAACAAAATTTGGAAACTATTAACAGTATTCAAATTTTTCTGATTTTGTTGCTGATTAAATTTACCACAAGAAGGCACTGGTTTTTTTTCCAGCCACTCTGCCCTCGAATACCAGTTTGGCGCGGGACTGGGCTAGGCCAAAGCACACATGCAACGGCAGCAGGTGCTCTTCTCTGGGGTGGCAGTAGCGAGCGAAAGGTGCGTGTTCCCAGTAGATGAGATTTTCTTCGCGTTCCAGAGTGGAAAGCATTGGGTTGGTGCAGGTATCGATCAGCCAGTGTTCGAAGGCTTCATTCTTTGCATCAGGTGCATCTGTAGCTTGAGAGAAAAAGGCTCTGAGGTTGTGAAATGAAAAGCCGGAGCCAATGATCAGTATGTTTTCCTGTCTTAATTCCCTCAGGGCCTTGCCAATCTGGATGTGCGCTTCTGCATGCAAATGATGCAGCAGCGATAGCTGAACGCAAGGAATGTCAGCATCTGGGAATAGGATAGCTAATGGCACAAACAAGCCGTGGTCAAAACCGCGATGGCTATCCAATCTTGCTTCAATACCGTGCTGATGCAGCAAATGAGCCATTTTTCCGACGAGAGCGGGATCGCCCGGCGCAGGATATTGGATTTGATAGGCTGCATCGGGAAAGCCGGAATAATCGTAGAATAATGGCGGTGTTTGGCCACTGGTGATGGTGGCAATATTTTCTTCCCAATGCGCGCTGATCACGACGATTGAGGAAGGTTTACCAAAGGCTGGCGTTAGCGCTTGCAGAAATTTCACCATATCCTGATGACTTGGATCGCCAAGTAGCGGCAAGGGGCCTGCGCCATGGGGAATAAACAAAATCGGGCTCAGTTGATTCGTCGATTGTTGCATCCTATTTTCTCTTAACGAGCTGTTGGGAAGCTTTCTGTGTTGTCGCTGTGGTATTAAACAGGTACAAAATGCTCATTAATTTATGCATAAATTGCATTTTCTTGCCTATCTCTGTGTGTTCGATTGCTCGAATCCGTTTGTTAAACTATTTTTTTAGAGTTGCACTCCCATCCGGGGTAGCAAGAACATAAAAACAAAATAACAAGCGATGGTTGCTGCAGCGGATAAGCCAAGGCTTAGCCAGAAATCCAGGCCATACTTAAGTAATGCCGGTAATAGTACAAAGAATACTAACGAGGGCAGCACCAGCCAGAATATTTGCTTCGACAGATCGGCAATTTGTGCCCCCGTGAAGCCGTCAATGTGTAGCCAAATAAAAGCCAATAAAGAGGTCAGCGGCAGAGATGCCAGCAGTGCGGCGAGTCCTGTGTTTCGTTTGGCAATCTCTGCAATGGCCACGATGACAATTGCAGAGAGCGAAACTTTGAGTATGTAATACAGCATAACGTTGAATGCTTCACAGAATCAGAGTTTTTATGATCAATCCAATCATAGCACTTGCACCAATAACATGAATGACATTCAGTTTGAATTTAAACAACGCAATGGCGGCAGCCAGTGAAATCAATGCCGAAATCCAATCGAATGTGCCTTCGAAGCCTTCTGGCCATAGCACGTGATAACCGAAAAATAGCGCTAAATTTAGAATGACACCGACGACTGCGGCGGTGATGGCGGTTAGCGGCGCAGTGAATTTCAGGTCGTTATGCGTGGATTCGACCAAAGGGCCACCCGCCAAAATGAAAATGAACGACGGCAGAAAAGTAAACCAGGTAACCAGGCACGCGGCAACAGCGCCGGCCAGAAATACCGATTCTGGGCCAAAGATGGCTTTGACATAACTACCTACAAAGCCGACAAATGCAACCACCATAATCAATGGGCCGGGTGTGGTTTCACCCAATGCTAAGCCATCGATCATTTGTTCGGGTGTTAGCCAGTTATAGTATTCGACCGCTCCCTGGTACAAATAGGGCAATACTGCATATGCACCACCGAAGGTTAGTAGTGCTGCCTTGGTGAAGAACCAACCCATTTGCGTCAGTGTATGATCCCAACCATATGCCGAGTTGAGCAGCCCTAGTGGAATGGCCCATAGCAGACTGCCAATTAGCGCAATGAGCGCCAATCGCGACCAGCGATGACGAGCATGCTCCGGCGTTGGGGTATCGTCGTCGATCAGTGCGGCGCCGAAGGATTCTTGGATTTTGCCATGGCCGCCACCGGCCTTGAATTTATTTGGTGCAATACGACCGCCGATGAAGCCAATCATTGCGGCAACAATGACGATCAACGGGAAGGGTACATGCAGGGCAAAAATTGCCACGAACGATGCCGCTGCAATTGCCCACAGGACATTGTTTTTCAGCGCGCGGGAACCGATACGATGAGCTGCTTGTACGACAATCGCTGTGACTGCCGGTTTGATACCATAAAATAAGCCGGCTACAAAAGTCACGTCGCCATAGGCAATGTAGATCCAAGATAGCGCAATCAGTATAGCCAGAGAAGGCAATACAAATAGTGCACCAGCAACGATGCCACCCCGGGTTCGGTGCATCAACCAGCCAATATAGGTTGCTAATTGCTGAGCTTCCGGCCCTGGTAGCACCATGCAGTAATTGAGTGCATGCAGAAAGCGTTTTTCAGAAATCCAGCGGCGATTGACCACCAGTTCCTGGTGCATGATGGAAATTTGTCCTGCCGGTCCGCCAAAACTGATAAATCCAAGTTTGAGCCAGAACAAAAATGCTTGCCAGAAGCTAACGGAGGGTGCCTGATTGTCGCCTGGTTCAGGGGGAGAAACTTCAGATTGATTCATGGGTTACGGCTCCTTGTTCAAAAGTTCTCAGCAAGCCATCAAACATCGGACTTACTGCTTCTAAAAGTTGATCGTCATCGCAAATCATGTTGCGTAAACCAGCCAATACACTTTCAATGCCCGCGGCTTCAGGCATTGGAATACCGCCCACATCGAGGTAATGTACTAAAACACCGACGCGTTTCAGCCCAGATTGCTCTAATCCGAAACTCTCCAGTAGCACTTCAAAAGTAACGAGCTGACCTACGTGGGTAAATCTTGCGCCATCAAAATCAAATCCCAATGCGTCATGGGGGCAGTCTGCTGGTGAATGCAGCCACAGTAGATTAGCTTTGGGATCGATAAAACTACGGATCAACCAGGCGCTGGCCAGGCGATCCACCCAAGGACGGCGACGGGTAGCCCATGTTCGTCCCTGAAAATCATTGATCATAAGACGGCTGATCATGTTGTCATTGATTGACTGAGGTTCGTCAGGTGACAGCGTTTGTGCGATGGCCAGCTCCAGTTCTTGCAGTGCTGAGTCAGTTTGTTTTTGGTCTTTATTGGGGAAAAAATCGATAGCGCTTAAGTTGGTAAATATCTTGCGTAACTTGCGTACCTGCTTGAGCTTTTCCTGTACGGTATCGGGGCTGAGGTTATTACGTGAATCAATGATCTCAAACAGTAATTTTGCGTACTCCTCGTTCCGATCAAATAGCCGGATGAGGTCCGTATGGTCAGGTTCATCGACACACAGTACATAAGCTGTGCCGCCACCTAAATGCACATCCGCGGCGATAATATCCAGCGTGTGACGACAAGATTCCAGTTCTGGCATCAAATAAACTCCATCGCGGAGTACGGCTGCGCCAGAAGCTTTCAAGGTTCGCCACACGCGCATGCGCACAGTTGTATTTTCAGTTGGCAACGATAGGATAAGTGTTATGAATCTCATGGTGTAGAATATATAACATAACAGTCTCAACATCTACAGAAAAATAGCAGCGAATATGATGAAAATCTTCTTGTACATGGAACAAACACAGACATCACCAATCGTGTCGCAAGATATGGAGTGTTTCAAAGAATGTAAAGCACTAAAGCTTTGGAGTGTAGTATTTCTCTGATTGATTTCCGTACGCTATGACTTATTATTGAGGAAAATTTTCGTGTTATTTTTCCAAATTATTTTTAATGGGAGGATAGGGCAGAAAAATGCCTAAATTGATCATATACTTCAGTTAGCACATTTTTTGTGAGGATTTTTATAAATAGTATTCGCTTGCCAGAATCTTATAGACAAGGATTTTGACGCAGAGTGCTTAAATTTTTCTTTTTGACCCTATATAGTAGGCAACATTCGAGAATGTGATATAAAGTAATAATTAAAATTTGCAGGCTTAATTTATTACTTAATTTTTATCCAGAGAAAATATTTTGGCCTAGTTTTAGGCATAGAATCTTTAATTGAATAAATAATACTAATATATTAATAGTGCTTGATGGTGCCCAGAAGAGGACTCGAACCTCCACACCCGAAGGCACATGGACCTGAACCATGCGCGTCTACCAATTCCGCCATCTGGGCAATAGGCAACCTAGTCAGGATGCCAAAAACGCGTAATTCTATAGGAAATCATTGTTTTGTCAATTAAGAAGAATCAGAAGTTGCGCAATTTGGATCCTCATTTTAAGCGTGAGAAAGAACGTTATGAACATCCCTTGCCAAGCCGGGAATATGTTTTGCAAATTCTGAAACAACAAGGAATTCCCCTTGCTGAACAAACACTACAAAATTTGTTATCCATTACTAAAAAAGAAGAAGAACTGTTTAATCGCAGACTGACGGCGATGATTCGTGAAGGCCAGATTTTCCGTAACCGCAAAGGCGATATTTGCGTGATGGAAAAACTGGACCTGATCAAAGGGAAAGTGCAAGGCCATGCAGACGGATTTGGTTTTCTGATCCCCGATGATGGCAGCCCGGACTTGTATTTGAGCGCTAAAGAAATGCATAAAGCATTGCATGGCGACTGGGTTTTAGTGCGCGAGATTGGATTGGATCGGCGTGGACGTAAAGAAGCCGCCATTGTAGAAGTACTGGAATATACCAATACACAGTTAGTTGGGCGGCTACATATCGATCACGGCATTTTGTTTGTCGTGGCAGAAAATAAACGAGTTAGCCAGGATATTCTGATACCCAAGGAACATGCTTTAAAGGCCAAGGCAGGACAGATTGTTATTGTAGAGATTATTCAGCAACCGAATAAACAGTCACAGCCTATTGGTAAGATTATTGAAATTCTTGGCGATTACACCGCACCCGGAATGGAAATTGAAATCGCCTTACGCAAACATGATCTTCCTTATGTGTTTCCTCCTGAAATTGAAAAACTTTCAGCCAAATTTCCCAAAAATGTATTAAAAAAAGAACTGACGGGGCGTAAGGATATTTGTCATTTACCGCTGGTCACCATTGACAGCGAGACCGCGCGTGATTTTGACGATGCGGTATATTGCGAGGAAGAGGGTAAGGGATATCGACTCTATGTGGCTATCGCAGATGTTAGTCACTACGTCAAGGCAAATGATGCGATTGATCGGGAAGCGTTAAATCGGGGCAATTCAGTGTATTTTCCACGCCGCGTTATTTCCATGCTGCCCGAGGCGCTGTCGAATGAATTGTGTTCGCTCAATCCGGACAAAAACCGATTGTGTATGGTCTGTGAAATACAGTTCCAAGTTAACGGTGATATACTCGATTATAGTTTTTATCCTGCTGTGATGCGTTCACATGCACGCCTGACTTATAACAAAGTAGCGGCAATACTGGGCAATCCAAAAGGAACTGAAGCCCAGGAACATGCCAGGCTGTTGCCGCATTTGCAACGGATTTATAAATTATTCAAAGCACTGCTGAAAGCACGCAAGAAACGCGGCGCGATTGATTTTGAGACCACTGAAACACAAATGTTCTTTAATGATCAGGGGAAGATCGACAAAATTGAGCCGGTGCAACGCACTGAAGCGCACCGTTTAATTGAAGAATGTATGCTGGCGGCGAATGTATGCGCAGCAGAATTTCTGCAAAAACATAATCAGACGACGCTCTATCGTATCCATGAAGACCCATCTCCTGAGAAAATCGAGGGGCTGCGTAATTTTCTGAAGGAATTCGGTATTCAGTTGGGCGGCAAAAATAAACCCAGTGCCAAAGACTATGCACAAACATTGCTTAAAATACAGGGTAGACCGGATGCACAGTTACTGCAAACCGTCATGTTAAGGTCTTTGCAGCAGGCTGTTTATAGTCCGGATGTGACTGGGCACTTTGGTTTGGCGTATGACTCTTACACGCATTTCACATCTCCCATTCGCCGCTACCCTGATTTGCTGATTCATCGTGCGATTAAAGCGGTACTTAATGGAGAAATTTATCGGCCTGGGGATTGGCATGAACTGGGTAAACACTGCTCACTGACCGAACGACGTGCCGACGATGCGACTCGTGACGTTGAATCGTGGCTAAAGTGCTTCTACATGCAGGATAGAATCGGCGAATGTTTTGACGGCGTGGTTAGTAGCGTGACGGGTTTTGGTCTATTCGTGGCTTTAGATAATGTCTATGTGGAAGGACTTATTCATATTTCCGAACTGCCGAGCGATTATTTTCATTTTGATGCGATCAAGCATACGTTATTGGGTGAACGCAGCGGCAAACAATATCGCCTTGGTGATCGGGTATGCGTCAAATTGGTTCGCGTTGATTTGGAAACCAGCAAAATCGATTTTGCTTTAGCGGATCCAGGCAAAGAAAACAGTCGTCCCAAAGCAAGTCGTTCAAGAACAAAGGCTTCTGGCAAAAGTAAGCGGTCGCTTTAGCGTCGGGATTGTTTTACAATAACAAGCTTGCGGAATTAATTGTTGGTAATGAACGAAAAAACCGAGTTCGGCAATGATCCATTTGAATTGTTTCGGTTACCTCAATTGTTTTTTGGGTTTTTATTTTTCATTCACTATCGCTAATGTTATGCAATGCTTAACAAAATTTCAGGTTTTTTAAGTATTATGTCTAACACCCGTTTTATTTTTGGCTTCCATGCCGTGACCAGTCGCTTGCGGCAGAATCCGGCTAGCATCAAAGAGATCTTTATTGATGGCGCGCGTAGTGATCAGCGGGTGCGTGGACTGACCAAATTGGCTGAATCTCAGGAAATGCGTTTGATCGCCTGTGACGGATCTCGATTGACTAGCATGGTGGGTAACGATCGCCATCAGGGTGTCGTGGCCAATATCGATATTTCGCGCAGTTATGTCGATCTTGACGATGTGCTGGATACGCTGATCGAACCTGCGCGTTTATTGATTCTGGACGGTATTCAGGATCCGCACAATTTGGGCGCTTGTTTGCGAGTCGCCGATGCTTTGGGTGTGCATGCGGTGATTGCACCCAAAGACCGTGCGGTCGGCTTGACGGCTACCGTATATAAAGTCTCCAGCGGTGCTGCAGATACGGTGCCCTATATTGCGGTGACCAATTTGGCGCGCACTATCAAGCAATTAAAACAACAGGGCATTTGGATCATTGGCACCGCTGAAGATGCTGATTACGATCTGACCCATTTCAAGATTCAAGGGCCGGTTGCTTGGGTATTTGGTTCTGAAGAGAAAGGAATGCGGCGTTTGACACGAGAAAGCTGCGATCAGTTGGTGCGTATTCCCATGCTGGGCAGTGTAGAAAGCTTGAATATCTCTGTCAGTGTCGGGATTTGTCTA
>JAMXAE010000117.1 GCA_024281695.1 Nitrosomonas sp.
AAAGAATTTCTCCAAAGCAAAATAAAGAATTATTTTGAGCAAGGCAGAAATTGCCAAAATATCGTTCAATTCACCATAAAAGCTTTGCAAGATGGCAGTTTCTCAGCCAAGGGAAGCGGCGCACTGCAATTAATCGCCTTTTTGCATGGCATGGAAAAAGCTGAGTCTTTCGATCTCATGAAAATACTGAGTGAAGTTGCCGGACAACAGGAAGCAAGTTAATTTAGTCTTGCTAGCATTCCTACTTACAACTAATTTGAAATGACAACACCCGCAAATCTACGAATGATCGTAATGAATGGACAAAAGATTCTACAAACTCAAAATAATAATGAATGGGAAACGATCGGCACGATCAAGAAGGTTGATGAAGGTATCAAACCGGGTGTCTACAATATTTATTTAGCCAAAACGCCTGTCGATAAAAAACAATATGAAGGACAAATCATTTATATTGATAAAGAGAATGCTGTTTTTTATCAGCAGGTCAAGAAGGAATATATTGTGCATCAATTAAATGCTGTTGAAGACAAACCTGTTGCGGGGAAAGATGTAGCTATTACGTATGATGGGGAAAAAGCTACATTAACCCTAATAGATGCGCTTAAGAATAAAAGAACGCTGAAAATTTGATTTGTCTGGCACAGATTATCGTACAAAAGTTAAATTACTTTCGGCAAAGCCGGAGGCTTATTGGGTGAACGCCTCAAAGGCGCCCTAAACCATGAGCCGCCCAAAAGGCGGCTAAACATCCAATTTCATTTGATCGTAGCGTTCATCCTCATGCTCTTGGTTGCGGATATACGCCCTGACTATCCCTTCATCAAGTCCTACCGTCGAAACAAAATCCCCTCGAACCCAGGAACCTCACCAGTAAAATTCTTTACTCGACCTCTGAAGCGCCTCACTATCGCAATTGCGCTTTTCCCCTTGATGTACCCCATCACGTTCGACACCGCATATTTCGGTGGAATGCTGATGCACATGTGCACGTGATCCGGCATAATGTGCCCTTCTACACTTCGCTTCCTTATATCCCGCAAGTTCGTGGAATATCTCGCCCAGATGCTTGCGCAATACCCTAAATATACGCTTCTTCGGAATGAAAACCATATGGCACTTACAATCCCATCTTGTGTGGGTCAAACTCTGATACTCTTTCATCCTGAATCTCCTTCTCTTGTTCGAGATAGAAGATTTCCAATGACCATCGTATAGGTCAAGCCACTGTGAGTCCCCCGGCAAAACGGGGGGCTTACCCCACTGAGTTACCACTTTCAGTATCTACAATAGACAAGTAGAAGAAGTATTAGAACGGCTCAAATTATTGTATGATGCACACCACATTGTTTTTGCAGATTACCTCTCATGCCTAGAAGCCGTCCAAGAGTCAAGACCGTAATCATGATCTTGTGGAGCGATCCTGAAATCAAGGCTACATGCGAAATAGTGGCGATCCAGGATCGTCGCAGTCTCACCAATTTAGTGGAAGTACTGCTGGTTAATCATTGCAAGATGTCTGTACCCTGCCCGATTCTGCGAAGGAAACCCGTAAATGAAAAGATCCGCGAAACCCCAGAAAGCCTCTTCAATGCAGGGGTGTAACGATGATGCAGGTTTGCCTGAGATTCATTTCTATCGTGCGAATGAGAAGCCCTATGGGGTGTTCAGTAACCTATACAGGCGCCCCATAGTGTTTGAGGGACGCGAGTATCCGACATCTGAGCATGCATACCAAGCAGGCAAGGCAGCCAAGGAATCGGTGCGCGAATGGATTTTGAGTGCACCAAGTCCATCGCTGGTGGCAATGGCTGCTCATGGGTTATATACTTGGGATATTGTTCCGGACTGGTCGAAGGTGAAGTTCGATCGGATGCGGGGCGTATTGCGTGCCAAATTCACCCAGCATCAGGATCTCCGTGAATTGCTCCTTTCCACGGGAGATGCGCGATTAGTTGAGTCGGCTAAGACAGATAACCCCGTCAATCGTCTGTGGGGTGAAGTGAACGGAAAAGGCAAAAATATGTTGGGAGTCCTCCTCATGGAGCTGCGTTCAGAGCTTAGGAGCAAGTCTGTACAGTCAAATAGTAATACGAAGCCGAACGGAAAATCGCGAGCCTATTCCTTGTCGGGAATGGCGATAGTCGAGCTAGCGTGCTGATGTATCCAAGATGGATAACAACCATTACGATACGGAGCTAGATCAGCTTGCAGCGACATATCAGCATGGTTTGATGCTCGATGTGGCGCCGCTGAGATCGGCAATAGCGGCTGCTTGTGAATCAAGTATCATTGGCGTCGGCTCAGGTGGGTCGTATACGGTGGCGTCATTGCTGTGCAATTTGCACGAGACGTATACGGGACGTGTATCCAGACCGGTTACCCCTTTGGAGGTAATCTGCAATCCTACGCTGGCGGCATCCAGTCCGGTATTCCTTATCTCTGCCGAAGGACGAAATCCAGATATCTCTGAAGCATTGCGGCGAGCGCGCAGGCATAGCGCGAGAACGATCCACGTTCTGACCAATCGCACAAGCAGTCCACTACAGGAGTGTGTAAGCGGACTTACGGATGTAAGTGCGCACGTCTTCGATCTCGAAAAGAAAGATGGCTATCTGGCAACCAACAGTCTGTTGTTAGATGCAACAGTCGTTGCCCGAGCTTATGGTGAGCTCGACCAACACCGCCACAAGGATGCGCTACCCTCGCAACTAGACCATCTGCGAATCGGTAACCAGTCGATTACAGAGTGGCTGGAGAACGCACAGGACTTCATCACTGAAGTAGCAAGACGCGGTACACTGACCGTTGTGTTTTCGCCGCTCCTTCGCCCCATTGCCGCCGATCTTGAATCCAAATTGTCTGAAGCGGCGTTGCTTCATTGTCAATTAGCCGATATTCGGTCATACGCTCATGGACGGCACCTCTGGCTTGCGCAGCGCCCAGATGAATGCGCGATGTTGGTATTGACCGAACCAACGCTTGGTGATCTATGGAGGCATATGGTTGCACTCGTGCCTAGTGACATTCCCGCTTATACGATGCCTCTTAACGGCTCATCCCCCTCTGATTTGATTGCGGGAATTATCGCGCAGATGCACTTCGTTGCTGAGATTGCTCGTATGCTTGGCAAAGATCCTGGACGTCCGGATGTTCCACAGTTCGGGAGGGAATTGTATTACCTCGACTTTCTTGCCGTTGTTCCGGCGCCAGTGAATCACTCAGACGGTGCCGAACTTTCAAAATCGGAAGTACTAGGTGCACATTGGCCTTCTGCGCGAAGCACGGGGGCGATTCTTCGCGAACGAGAAGCATTCTGTGACGCATTAGATAAGCAGCGCTTCCATGCCGTGGTCTTTGACTATGATGGTACTCTTTGTAGCTCACAAAGGAAGGATGGGGCGCCACCAAAGAGCGTGTTGGAACAAATCGAAAAACTGGTACAGGCCGGGGTTGTCGTTGGTATAGCATCTGGTCGTGGAGGCTCAATTCAGGAGCGTCTGCAGGAGAGCTTCTCATCCGACGTATTGGGACATATCCAGCTTGGTCTTTATAACGGGGGATGGATTGGCAGTGCTGCCTCAGCACCAGAACAAAGGATCGAAACCAGCGAGTTTTTAAGTCATGTTAATCGAATCGCGGTGCGATTGAGAAATCTGGGTGTACCTATTCAGGATGTAAGAACTACCCATCCCTACCAAGTCAGTATTCGCTTCCGCGAAGGGCTGTCGACCGAGCAGATGTGGTTTGTGATGGCCGACTCGTTACGCCAGGCTGGACTTGATTTATCGAGTATGGTTAGAAGCAAGCATTCAATTGATGTGCTGGCTAAGGGTATAAGCAAAGCGAGACTGATTGCGTACATCATCCAAAATTTCAAAATAGACCCGCAAGCTATATTGACGATGGGTGATCAGGGGGCATGGCCTGGCAACGACACGGCATTGCTTGAGCACAAGTATTCTTTGAGTGTAGACGTCCCCTCACGAAGGCTTGATCGTGGCTGGAAGCTAGCACCAGCTCATTTGCGGGACGTGGACGCGACACTTTGGTATCTCAATCAGATCACAATTGAATCTGGTGCCAACCGGTTTCATATTTCAATACCCCATTAAGGACATCAGGTCGACACATGCGAGATCAAAATGCTGCGCAACTTCTGGCTACAGTCATGGGATGGCATGATGAGGCGACAGTCTCACGAATCCTGCCCAAGCTGCAGCTACTCGCCGACTACAAGTATGACCACTATCAACGATTCGGGCCTGGGCGCCGATTCATAGAAAACTTGGCGCTCTGGTTGAACCAATTCGCCGAGCCTGACCGTGAAACAGCTCTCGAGCTGGTCACCGAGCGGTTGGTGTACCTCTCTGACGAAGAATTCTCGCACTTAGTCCGTACCGCCTACCCAGATGTGATAGTGCAGGAGCGCATGCGTCTGGTGGCAGAGGAATATGACATACCCAGCCATCGGATAATGAAGATTGTTCATCATAGACGTTTCGAGGAACTACGAATCAAATCGCTCTATCTGGGACTCAGCGACGGTGCCAGGACGAACGAGCTTCGACGCGCGAGCGGCAATGCGATCAGCAACGAGCAAATATGGCAGGCCTATGAACTTGGTGAAGACAAGGCCGAGGAAATGATCGATGATCTTGAGGAGACGCTGAAGAAGGATGGGTATCCTGCAGAGCAAGCACGATTCAATCTGATCTGGCTTCTAGACGACTTTTCCGGGAGCGGTAGCACCTATATTCGCTATGATGCGAGCAAAGGCGTCTTCAAGGGCAAAATTCGGAAGATCTACGACAGGCTACATCGGGGCGATCTGGTAGATCCGGTGCACTACGAGGTCTTCTTGTTGCTCTACGTAGCGACCCGCCAGGCAATCGATCACATTGAATACTGGGTTGAACGATTCACGTCCGAATTCGGATACAAGCCGCTCCAGATTAGAGTCCTTTGCCCCATAGAGCCGGATATCGCTCTGACGCAGAATGTTTCTCCCCCGCTAAGCAACTTGCTGGCCAACACGGCGTACTATGACGTTCGGGCAACGGATAAGCACATTGCTGTTGGGGGAACCGCAGACGCTCGGCTTGGCTTTGCCGGATGCGCATTGCCCGTAGTTTTATCACACAACACGCCAAACAACTCCATCTATCTGCTTTGGGGGCCGGAATCCTTCAACCCGTTCGGCCTGTTCCCAAGGATGAGCAGGCACAGAGAGTTCTAATGGCATACAAGGCTAACCCTTTTCTCGAAAGGATGTCCGAGCGAACTACATCGGACATGGATTTCGCCCGACTGTTCTCCCCGAAGATATTGGAGAAGTTGGCAGAGGATGCTTTCGAGGGGGCAGTACATATTTTCCGCAGTGCACCCGGGGCCGGTAAGACGACGCTACTACGGGCGTTTACGCCGACAGCATTAGGTGCATTCTGGAGTTCTCGGCATATTCCTGAACTCACAGAATCATTTAAACACCTTGTCTCTCGCGGAGTGGTCGATGATCAGGACGGTCCGCAAATGCTTGGTGTCATCTTGTCGTGCGCCTCTGGTTATGCCGACCTTCCTCCAGGCGCCGAGCTCGCAAATGAAGGGTTGTTCCGAGCGCTACTGGATTGCCGAGTTGTACTTCGGACGCTGCGCAGTATCAGTGCTTTGGTCGGCATCAGTTCTACCGAGCAACTTGGCGCGGTTTGCTTGACTTACGGTGAGTCCGCCGCCGACCTGAAGTGTATTCCACTCCACGAAGACCCCCGTCAGCTCGTGGCCTGGGCAGAGCAGCATGAGCAACGCGTCTACGCACAGCTTGACGCATTTGCTGGCCATCAGGATGCAAGCATGCCATTGCATGTGCGATTTGAGAGCATTCTCTGGCTTCAATCCGTTAGCTTCCATTTCAAGAATCGAATCGTTGCACCGCGGCGCCTTCTGATGATTGACGATCTCCACAAATTACGTCGGAAGCAGCGAACACTCCTGATTGACGAGCTTACGGTATTGCGTCCCACCATTCCAGTATGGCTTGCCGAGAGAGCAAGCGCACTTGGAAATGATCTACTTTCGCAGGGGGCTCGCCAAGGACGTGACCTGCGCGAATACGCACTTGAGGACATGTGGAGCGGATCCAAGGGTACCCACCAGTTCATGGCGTTCGCGCAGAATATTCTTGACCGGCGAATGTCCCTCCAAGACGTTGTTGCATCAAGCTCATTCTCGCAGTGTCTTCAAAGCGAATATTCTCCCGACGAAATCAGGGAAGAGATCACTCGAGGGATCGAGGCTTTTAATACTGAGGTGCGCAGGCATGAGGGCAATGTTCGATACAGCGAATGGTTGGCACGAGCTCAACAACGAGTCGCAGAACCGACGATCGAAGCGCTCATCGACATGTACGTCATACGTACGTGGATAACTCGCGACGAAGCAAAGAGGCAGATGACACTTGACTTGGCGCTATCGATGGAGGAGCTCGAGGATAAAGACAATTCTCAGGTACGTGGCGCTGCGGAAATCTTCATCCATGACGAACTAAAGATCCCGTACTACTATGGTCTCGAACGCCTATGCGTATTGGCGACAAGCAATATTGAGGAGTTGTTATCACTTGCCGCCGCCCTCTACGTTGGGTTGCAAGCAAAGCAAGTATTACGGAAACCGCAATTGGTTCTATCGCCATCTGAACAAGAGAAACTTCTCGTCGAAGCGGCGAAGCGCAAACGCGAGTTTATTCCGAAAAATCATACTGAGGGTTCACGTGCCTTCCGACTTCTCGATTCGATAGGCGGGTTTTGTCGCGAAAAAACATTTCAGCGAAACGCGCCCTATGCCCCGGGAGTAACGGGTATACGTTTGTCTCAAACGGAGTTTGCCAAGCTACATTCGACCTCAAGAGCCCTGGGCGGCATGGGCGATATTCTGACCCGAGTGCTTGCCGAATGCGCTGCCGATAATCTTGTTGTAACGAAACAAAGCTCTGCAAGTGCATCACGGGAAAGCGGAATGATCTTCTATCTGAATCGGACGCTTTGTGCCTGTTACGGACTGCCAGTGCAAATGGGGGGATGGCAGGACGTATCAGTAAGTGAGCTCATCGATTGGATGGAGCGCGGTTTTGTTCCGAACCGGCGACGCAAGTTGGAGATGAGCTAAGAATGCTTTGGGACCACTACATCTTTCGACGCGGGCGCGATGTCCACGAGTTATGGGATCAGCTGTTTGATTCCCGACCGGTCAGGATTCTCTATATCGCGGGGCGCGGTTTCGATGTCCGAGCCCAGAATGTCATGCGCGAATTCGTTTCAAGCGTGCAGGCCTCAGGGCGTAGAATCGAGAAAGCGCAACTTCTGTTGATCGGTTTCAGCGATTACACGCTCGATGACGAAATCAGTCAACTGACCGAGGAAAACGCTGCGGCACTCCAGTCGGTTTTCGCCCCGCTTGGTGGTTGCCAGACTATTACAATTGGTGGGTCGTCGGGTGGCGAGGACGACCTCAGCACAGGAACTGCCCTAAAACTCGGAACGAACCAGGTACTGGCCGAAGTGACAGACCAGACCGACATTGTCTTGGATGTCAGCTCTCTTCCGCGTGTTGCTTACCTCTCATTGCTGACGAGCTTACTTAACAAGCTCGTTCCCAACAAGAATGCCGGAGGTGAAATCTCGCCACTGACGGCGAACGGTGTGAACTTCCAAGTCCTGGTAGGCGAAGATGCTGCTCTTGACGGACACATTCAGGCCGAGGATCCAAGCAATGACCTCGTCATGATTCCAGGTTTTTCTGGCGCTCTGCATGCAGAGAGCGTCCAGGACTGGCCTCTGGTTTGGTTCCCCATCTTGGGAGAGGGACGTGTAAGCCAACTTCAAAAAGTCATGGCTTCCGCAGTGATTCCCAACTCAGCAGAGATATGCCCTGTTCTGCCACATCCCTCACGCAACCCTAGGCGTGCTGACAATTTGCTAGTGGAGTACAAGATACCGTTGTTCGACAGTCGACAAACTCCTACGTCAAATATCTTGTACGCCCATGAGTCGAACCCATTTGAGGCATATCGTCAACTGCTCGGTGCGATGCAGCGTTACCGTAACAGTATGACTATTATGGGTGGTTGTCGGCTAGTGGTTACACCGCTCGGGAGTAAGCTTATTACGTTGGGCGCCGGGCTGGCTTGCTTTGAAATGAGGCCATCTGATCTCAACGACAAGTACGGAGTAGCAATCCCGCATGCCGAGCCAACTCGGTATGTTGCATCGGTCGATACGATCAAAGCATCAAAGCCAGAGATTTCCGTAATGCTACTTACAGGCGATGCGTATTCCGCCACTTAACGCTAGGAGTGGACTAGGCCAATGGTCTTTAGGTGTTTGCTAACCGATAATGCTTATCAGTCTTGAGTCTCAGACAAGTCGAGGTTGCTTCGAAACTTTCATTTCACGCCGGTTATGAACATGCACACCGTCGAAGGAAATTTACACCGACCGTGGCTACCACCGTCACGGACTGACAGAGGGAGTCAAGGTATGGATTACAGGTGCCAGGCGAACAGTAACGTTAGCAATCAAAAAGAAAATCAAACAGCGCAATGCAGTGGAGCCAATGATTCAGGCACATGAAGAATAATGGGCTTTTTGGAAAAAACTTGGGATTGTAGTAGATCCGGTTAAATCTGAGTCCAAAGTTTAAGTATTTTTAGTTGTTGTTTAAGAGTTCCATAGTTGAGTCTGAATTCGCATTATTTGAGAAATAGTGGAAATGATCCTTTAGGAATACCATTGTATTTTCTTAAGACGCGTTTAGTCTGATTCCAGAAGTTTTCAATGCCGTTGTAGCCCACCCATTACCCTAAACGACATCGAAGTGCCAAAGTAGCTTTCATCTAATTCCACCACACCATCAAAAATTTCGTGAGATTCCTGCTCCAGATGGTAAACAATTACTCCCCGTATTTTGCGATAAATACAGTGCTGCACTATTGAGTTATATTTCCAGTATATCGGCTACCGATCTTGCTGTAACCTCCAACACAAAATACTCCAGCAGCCTTGATTGTATTTTCTTCAATAATCCACAATGACTTATCTTCATTCAATTAGCTTAGCATCTAAACTAATCTACTACAGGCCCCAAAACTTTCTCAAAAGCGCTGCAGGTGATGTCATGTAACATGCCATATCGTAAACGAGTAGGCAAGCTTGCATTCGGTTGCAGGAAATATTCTGGTCCCTGGTATTGAACACCACCGCGCACGGCTCTCCCTCCCGCGCAAGCACATAGATTGCTGCAAAAGAAGGAAATTAACCCACTCAGACGACAGCTTCCAGACCGCGTTTCTGCACAAGATATAGCAACTTAAGAGCGGTGCCTGTTGGCCGTTTCTGTCCAATCTCCCATTTTTGTACTGTCGAAACACTAGTATTTAGTATGGCAGCAAACACCGCCTGACTGACACGTGTGGCTTCGCGAATTTGTTTTATCTGCTCCGGTCCCAACGATTCAATAGGCGGCAAGCACAATCGGTCGAATTCATGCAGCGTAACCTGATCCAGCACATCAGCCTTGTGTAAGCCCTTGGCCGTGTCATGTACAGCCTCGAGAATGGTTGATTTAGTTTTGCGCATCGCAATTAATCTCCATTAATTCTCCCGCATGTTGTGCTTGATCGAGCGCCTGTGTTGTCAGTGACAGCAGGTGAGCAGCCAACAGCTTTAGGGCTACCTCTTCATCTTTGTCAATGTTGCTACGCTCGTTCTTCGGAAAACCAAATAAGAATATCCAACGGTTTCCTTTATTGGTGGCGACCAACGTGCGAAAACCGCTCCTCTTTCCTTGCCCTGGTCGCGCAATTCGTTTTTTCAGCAGCCCATTGCCGAGATCGGCATCATACAGTCCCTCTGTCATCTCATGTACGGCTGCGCAAAGACTGGACGAGGTTAACCCTTGTTTGTTTGCCCAACGATCAAACAATCTCGTCTTATAAACGACCATCCTGTATCTATCCTAAATGAAATATAGCACTTAGTGATATATCTGACAAGCTGAAACCTATAACATATTCGTTTTTAATTGGAACAGATAAACCGAAAATCCTCTGTTAATCACAAAAAATGTTGCCCTAAATGTTGCCCAAGCTATGCCAAAACATGCCAATTTATGCTTATCCTTAGGCAACAT
>JAMXAE010000118.1 GCA_024281695.1 Nitrosomonas sp.
CCTGGACTAATTCCACAAGTATTGTCCAAGATTCTTGATTCATGCGTGAATGGAGTATCATTGGCTGATCCAGATCAACCAGATATGCCCTTGGTGTATGTTAATAAAGCTTTCGAGATAATAACTGGTTATACATTAGCAGAAACAGTAGGTAGGAATTGTCGCTTTTTGCAAGGAACGGAACATGATCAAGCGGAAGTTAATCAATTGCGAGAAGCAATAAAGAATAAGAAGCCTATTGAAGTAACGCTGCGTAATTATCGTAAAAATGGTGAGTTGTTTTATAACCATTTACTCATGTCACCGCTGTTTGATTCAAATGGAAACTTACTGTATTTCTTAGGCGTTCAATATGATGTAACTCCGCAAATTCGTGCAGAAGTAGAAATTAAAGAATTAAAAGAGCAACTCGCGAAACTTAAGAAGTAAGACATTGGGTGTGAAGGTCGCTGCAAAATATTCAGAAACTACAATAATTGTAATTGGTGGTTGTGAGGATTTTTAGAGAACAGCTCAGAAAAGTTGAGTTGTATAGGCTATCACTCTATTTCTATTCGATTTCTTTTTTCAGCACAGTATTTTGAGCGATTGGTAGGGTGTTTGGGTAGTCCTTGCTATAGTGTAAACCTCTACTTTCATGACGTAGCATTGCACTTCGTACAATTAAATCGGCACTGTCGACAAGATTACGCAATTCTAATAAATCGCTGGTAACTCGAAAATTTGTATAGTATTCGTGAATTTCTTCGCGTAATAGCTCGATTCTACGTTGAGCGCGTTGTAGCCGCTTCGTTGTGCGAACAATGCCAACATAGCTCCACATAAAGCGACGTAATTCATCCCAATTGTGTGAAATAACAATTTCTTCGTCCGCATCGGTAACACGACTCTCATCCCAGTCGGGTAGTTTTGGTAATGATCTAGTGGGCTGATTAGTAATATCATTTCCTGCAGCTTGGGCAATTACTAGACATTCCAGTAAGGAATTACTGGCTAATCGATTGGCCCCGTGTAATCCAGTGTGAGCTGTCTCTCCTATGGCATATAGATTATTTAAATCAGTTTTGCCATGTTTATCGGTTACGACACCACCACAAGTATAGTGTGCAGCTGGAACAACAGGGATAGGCTCTTTGGTAATATCAATGCCTAATTCCAAGCATCGCGCATAAATTGTTGGGAAATGTTTTCTTAAGAAGGCGATTGGTTTATGCGATATATCTAAATAAACGCAATCAAGCCCTCTTTTTTTCATTTCAAAATCGATAGCACGCGCGACAATATCACGTGGTGCAAGTTCAGCACGCTGATCGTGCCATGGCATAAAACGTTCGCCGCTGGGAAGTTTTAATAATCCCCCTTCGCCACGCACGGCTTCACTAATGAGAAAAGATTTTGCGTGCGGATGATAAAGACAAGTTGGATGGAATTGAATAAATTCCATATTGGCTATTTGGCAACCCGCGCGCCACCCCATAGCAATCCCATCGCCGGTAGCCGTGTCCGGGTTAGTTGTGTAGAGGTAAACTTTACTGGCTCCGCCCGTAGCCAATACGGTATTTTGTGCAGTAAATGTATATACCGTATCATTGTTTTTGTCGAGTATGTAAGCACCGAAGCATTGCTTATGTTGTGAATCCTTATGATTACTTAGTTTGTCGCTGGTAATGAGATCGATAGCGATATGTTGTTCTAGTACACAGATGTTTTGATGAGTTTTGATTCTCTCAATGAGCGCTTGTTGAACGGCTTTACCAGTTGCATCGCCACTATGTATAATTCGTCGTATGCTATGACCCCCTTCTTTAGTAAGGTGATAACCAGTTGCATTATTTTGATCACTGGTAAAATGAACGCCTTGATCGATTAACCAATGGATGGCTCGAGGTGCATTTTCAGCAATATATTGAGTGATCTCTTCATCACACAAACCAGCCCCAGCAACTAATGTATCTTGAACATGCTTTAATGGCGAATCATCATTTGATAACGCCGCTGCGATACCGCCCTGTGCCCACGAACTGGCGCCCGCATCAACGGCTTGCTTTGTCACGATACAGATTTTTTTAGTTTGAGCTAAATGTAGAGCAAGCGTGAATCCAGCTAATCCACTGCCAATAATAAGCGTGTCAAAATTGTTGTTAGACATCAGATTGGATTAGATTCCAGGCCATTAAAACGTTAAATGATAACAGACTCAATCTGCTTAATGTCTGTATTCGTAGATTTGTGCTGTATCTATGCTAAGAAACTATAATGGTGAACTAATTAATAGAGCTAATTGTCTTTAGCATGAGTAACATATAATTACGCAGTTCCCGAGATTCATTTGAATAGGTATACTTGTTCTACCGTGACATTATGTTACAGTAGGAAATACAGAATAAAATTACAAATTCATTCAAAATGCTCAGGGATCAGGTGGTATGGGTGATCGGGAGGTCGATCAGCAATTAGTAGAACGAGTTCAAGGCGGAGATAAGCATGCATTTGATCTACTAGTCATTAAATATCAGCGTAAATTAGCGCGATTATTATCACAATTTATCCGTGATTCGGCTGAAGTTGAAGATGTTACTCAAGAGGCTTTTATTAAGGCATATAGAGCATTACCCTCATTCCGTGGGGATAGTGCATTTTATACTTGGCTATATCGGATCGGGATAAATACTGCTAAGAATTTCTTGGTATCCCAAGGACGTAAGGTGCCAACATTGCAGGGATTTGACAATGAAGATGCCGAGAATTTTGAAGATAATGGCATATTAAAGGAAGTCAATACGCCGGAAAGTGAACTGATGAGTAAACAAATTGCTCAAACAGTTAATCAAACTCTTGATTCGTTACCGGAAGAACTGCGTACTGCAATAACGCTAAGAGAAATTGATGGATTAAGCTATGAAGAAATTGCAAATATTATGAACTGTCCCATTGGCACTGTGCGTTCGCGTATATTTCGTGCAAGGGAAGCGATATCTGAACAATTGCGTCCTCTACTTGGGACTAGTAAAGACAAGAGGTGGTAATGTGAAAAATAAAGTATCAGAATTAATGGATGGAGAACTTGATAAACAAGATGCTGCATATGTCATTGAAGCACTTAGAAGAAATGATGATTTACAGGAGGAATGGAAAACTTACCATCTTATTGGCGATACCCTACGACAATCATCCCGATTATCAATGAATATTTCTTCTAATATTAATCAAAAATTAGAAATAGAACCTACTGTACTTTCTTCCAATACATCTAATATATACAATCAACAGAAGCGTAAAGTATTCGCTCTTGCAATGGCAGCGTCTGTGGTAGTAATAGTATCTGGATGGCTCATCATGCATAATTTATATGAACCTCGCCAGGCAATAGTCGTTGCTGAACGCCACAAGCACGATAATAATAACCTGCCTGTATCATCACCTACACTGGTTTCATCACCAACATTAGAGCGTAATTATCCATACCCGCCAGTCGAAATTAATGATTATCTATTTGTACATAGAGAATTCTCACCGGGGACTACTATGCGTGGGCAAGTAACTAATGTAAATACTGTGACAGAATATAACGAAAGATATGGTAGATGATTAGTCGCAAAATAAGCGCGCTGGTTTTTTTGTTAATATTTGCTTTTCAAGCAGCACTAGCGCAGGAATTACCCCATTCATCTGAAAACGCACTTGATTGGCTAAAAAAAATGGCCGATGCACCGCGTAAGCACAACTATTCTGGAACATTTATTTACTATGCAGATGGGCATATGGAGACATCACGCATCATTCATAAAGTTGATCAAACGGGAGAACATGAAAGAATTGAGGTTTTGGATGGAATGCCACGGATAGTTTTTCGCAATAATGATGAAATGAAATGTTATCTACCGGATAGTAAGAGGATTTACACTGAGAAACGCTGGTTCCGTAAATTTTTCCCTGATCTTCTTCCTCAACCATTTGAGGGTATTAATGATAATTACTACATCAAAGAAACCAAACGTGAGCGGGTAACAGGTCATGAATGCCAGGTCTTAGTCCTGACCCCGAGAGATTCTTTACGTTATAGCCATCAATTCTGGATTGATATTGAAACGGGTCTATTACTTAAAGTTGCGGTAATGGATGGTAATGAAATCATTGAGCAATTTGCATTTGCACAGTTAGAAATCGATGGAGAGATTCCTCCTAATCTGTTAAAACCTGATCAATCAGTTATTACTGAGGAATGGAAAGTAAATGAGTTGGTCACGTCGGTTTTAAAGGAAGGTGAATTAAAATGGCAAGTTAAGAAACTGCCTTCTGGTTTTAAGAAATTGGTTGAAATGAAGCGAAATTTAACTGAGAAATCTAGTCTGGTAGACCACATTGCTTTATCGGATGGGCTTGCAACAGTTTCTATTTTTATCGAACCTGTCATTAAAGATGCGCCAATACCAGTCCCGGGCTTTTTTACAAGTCGTGGTGCAATTAATATTTATGTTCTTACACTGGGCGATACCAAAATAACCACGGTTGGTGAGGTTCCACTAGAAACTATTAAATTAATAGGTGATTCAGTTTCTAAAAAAGATTGAATGAAACTTATCGCATTGGTATGAAGGTTGTTATACGTTCGGAAACTAGATTATTGTTTAGAGACGTGTCACTATAGCGCCATAGTTTTAAATCAATTAAATCCTCTGTTTTTCTCAAAATATAATCATAATTATAAGAGTAATTGGACGTATTCCCAGGTTTCTTGTAAAAAACATGAATAAAAAATTAATTATTTATACTGATTTATAGTAAGGATAGAATTATGCCTCAGCTTATATTAATCTCACTGCTTTTGTTTTCATCGATAGTTTTTGCACAAGCGAATGAGTTGCCAGATTTTACAGGACTTGTCGAGAAACATGGAGCGGCAGTAGTAAATATCAGTGCTGTACAAACATCAAATACGCTGAATAATCAAACTATTCCTGAGATACCGGGCATTCCTGAGAACTCACCTTTTTATGATTTCTTTAAACGGCATATGCAGCCTTTTTCTGGGCCGAGAAAGGCTGAGCCACGATCTTTAGGATCAGGTTTTATTATTAGTTCAGATGGTTATATTTTGACTAATGCACACGTTGTTGAAACCGCTGATGAGATTACTGTAAAGCTTAATGACAAGCGTGAATTTGTAGCTGAAGTGATTGGTACCGATCGAAAAACAGATATCGCTTTAATTAAGATAAAAGCGATGGATTTGCCAAAAGTCACACAAGGAAATCCTGAAACGCTTAGAGTTGGTGAGTGGGTTGTTGCTATCGGCTCGCCTTTTGGTTTTGAACATAGTGTGACAGCAGGGATAGTAAGTGCTAAAGGTCGTTCTTTAGCGCAAGAGAATTATGTTCCTTTTATACAAACTGATGTAGCGATTAATCCAGGTAATTCAGGTGGACCTCTATTTAATATGAAAGGAGAAGTAGTCGGTATTAATTCTCAAATCTATAGCCGGACAGGCGGGTTCATGGGATTATCATTTGCTATACCGATTAACGTCGCTACTGAGATTGCTGATCAATTAAAAATCAGTGGTAAAGTGAATCGTGGCAGAATTGGCGTTATGATACAAGAAGTAACCAAAGAGTTGGCAGAATCATTTGGCCTGACTGGTAATAATGGCGCGTTAGTCGTCTCAGTTGAAAAGGGTGGTCCGGCTGATCTAGCAGGAATTAAAGCACGCGATATCATATTGAAATTTGATGAGAAAGAAATTACAACATCGGCTGATCTACCGCGTATCGTTGGGAATACTAAACCAGGCTCAAAAGTTTCCATTCAAATTTGGCGGGATAGTGCTTTTAAAACTATTAAAATTGAGATTGGAGAAACGCCTTCAGATGATGTTGCGGAGCAGCGCAAGCTCAAACAAGGTAAAAAGCCAGATACTTCCAATCGACTTGGATTGGCATTGAGTGAAATAACTCTCGAGCAGAAAAAACAATTGGAAATTACTAATGGATTATTCGTCGAAGATATACAACCTGGTATTGCGAGTCGTTCAGGAATGCGTATCGGAGATATTATCATCGGATTTAATAGCAAAGATGTTAAAAGCATTGCGCAATTTAATGAATTACTTAATCAAGTTAAAAGTGGAAAGAATATTGCCTTACTCGTGAAGAGGGGTGATTTCACAACTTTTATCACCATGAAACTTACCGATGATGACAAAAATTGATCAAAACGTATCGGCTTTAAATCAGTACAAAACATTAGTGGTATACGGTCGTGATGAATGTCACCTTTGTCAGGATATGGTACTTGCTCTGCAAAATTTGCAAGAGCAAGTATCTTTTACCTTTCAAGTCATAAACATTGATTCTAATCCTGAGCTTATTGCCCTGTATGGAGAGAGAATCCCGGTATTAATGTCCCCTCTAAATAATCAAGAGATCTGCCATTATTTCTTGGATTTGGCTGCTTTAGATGATTATCTTGATAAATTTCGTTAGAATGCTGCCTCCTTTAAATGCCATTTCAATATTTTAGTTTCTAATCTAGCTACACTAAATTTTTTACATTACTACATTACTGGAATAATATTTTTCATATTACATATCTTGATGCAGCATACTCGTAATTTCTCTATTATCGCGCATATTGATCACGGCAAATCAACGCTGGCAGATCGTATTATTCATTTATGCGGCGGTTTGTCTGATCGTGAGATGGAGGAGCAAGTATTAGATTCCATGGATTTGGAACGTGAAAGAGGCATTACTATTAAGGCACAAACCGCAGCCTTGCAATATACAGCAAGAAATGGTGAAATTTATTTATTGAACTTAATTGATACACCAGGTCATGTTGATTTTTCTTATGAAGTTTCTCGATCATTAGCTGCTTGTGAAGGTGCGCTATTAGTGGTTGATGCTTCCCAAGGTGTGGAAGCACAGACAGTTGCAAATTGTTATACCGCTATTGAGCAAGGTGTTGAAGTTATTCCTGTTTTGAACAAGATCGATCTTCCTGCCGCAGACCCAGAGCGTGTTATTAGCAATATTGAAGAAGTGATCGGAATCGATGCTCATGATGCTGTTAGAGTGAGTGCTAAAACTGGGCGAGGCGTTGAAGATGTTTTGGAAGCATTAATTGCGAGAATTCCTGCACCCAAAGGAGATCCGAACGCGCCATTAAAAGCACTAATCATCGATTCTTGGTTTGATAATTATGTAGGTGTCGTTATATTAGTGAGGGTGATGGATGGAATCCTAAAGCCTGGAAATAAAATTTTATTGATGGCTAGCAAAGCAGTGCAGCTATGTGAGCAAGTCGGTGTGTTCGTGCCGAAATCAGTCAATCGTGAGTCGCTGAGTGCAGGAGAAGTTGGATTCATCATATCCGGTATTAAAGAATTAGATGTTGCAAAAGTTGGTGATACTGTAACGTTAGCTAACAATCCAGCTGAAATACCGCTACAGGGTTTTAAGGAAATAAAGCCGCAGGTATTTGCTGGCTTGTATCCAGTTGAATCTAATCAGTATGATGCTTTACGTTCAGCTTTGGAGAAGTTAAAACTGAATGATTCTTCACTACATTTTGAGCCAGAGGTATCTCAAGCACTGGGTTTTGGATTCCGTTGTGGTTTTCTTGGATTACTTCACATGGATATTGTGCAGGAGCGATTAGAAAGAGAATATGATATGGATTTGATTACGACTGCGCCTACAGTGGTTTATCAAATTTTGATGCGTGATGGCACGATGCTTGAAATTGAAAATCCATCAAAAATTCCCGATCTTTCCAAAATTGAAGAAATTCGCGAACCTATCATTACTTCGACTATTTTAGTACCTGAAGAATATGTGGGGGCAGTGATTACTTTGTGTGTCAGTAAGCGCGGTGCTCAAACGAATATGCAATATTTAGGTAAACAAGTAATGCTGACTTACGAAATGCCATTAAATGAAGTTGTCATGGATTTCTTTGATCGACTTAAATCAACTAGTCGTGGTTATGCTTCATTGGATTATGAATTTAAAGAATTTCGTGCATCTGATTTAGTAAAACTGGATATATTGATTAACGGTGACAAAGTAGATGCTCTATCTTTGATTATTCATCGGAGTAATAGCCAATATCGAGGTCGTGAGCTCGTTCAGAAAATGCGTCAATTAATACCGCGTCAGATGTTTGATATTGCCGTACAAGCAGCTATTGGAGCTCATATCATTGCAAGAGAAAGTGTTAAAGCATTGCGTAAGAATGTGTTGGCGAAGTGTTATGGTGGTGATATTACACGCAAAAGAAAGCTATTAGAGAAACAAAAGGCAGGTAAAAAAAGAATGAAAAGAGTTGGTAATGTTGAAATCCCGCAAGAAGCATTTCTGGCAATTTTGCAGGTCGATAATAAATAATGATTAGTAAAAGTAAAATGCACTCATTTAACGACGGAATGAATCTGGATAAAAATAATGAAATACAGATTAGTTCTCACTCCTTATTGAAGGAAATAATATGAATTTTCCTTTAATTTTATTTGTACTCTTGGTAATCACTGGTAGCATCTGGATACTAGATTTTTTTCTATGGAAAAACAAACGTGTTCCAGGAGAAAGTGAACCTTGGTGGATAGAATATCCTAAGAGTTTTTTTCCTATTATCTTGATTGTTTTTAGCTTGCGTTCTTTTGTCATTGAGCCATTCAAAATACCATCAGGTTCCATGATACCTACGTTGTTAGTGGGAGATTTTATTCTGGTCAATAAATATACCTATGGTGTTAGGCTTCCGGTACTTAATAAGAAAATATTAGATATCAATGAACCGAAGCGCGGTGATGTGCTGGTTTTCCGTTATCCAGAGGACCCTTCAATTGATTATATCAAACGTGTCGTTGGACTGCCTGGTGATACTATTACTTATCATAATAAACAGTTAATTATTAATGGCGAAGCGATAAAGACTGAGTATGAAGGAGATTACAAATATATTGAATCGGGATTTGGGTATATCTATTCAGATCGGTTTTCTGAATATTTGAACAACGAGAGCCACTCGATTCTGATTAATCAGGATGTTAAAGGAATACAATATTCAAATGTAAGGCAATTCAAATTTAGAGAGAATTGTAAATATCGTCGCACCGGGTTTACTTGTGAGGTGCCAGCAGGTAGTTATTTTACACTGGGTGATAATCGCGATAGTAGCAGTGATAGCCGCTATTGGGGCTTTGTTCCAGAAGAGAATATTGTTGGTAAAGCTTTTATGATCTGGTGGAATTTTGGAGATTTGGGTCGTATTGGATTATCAATTAAATAGCGATTCTAGTTTTTTCTAGAGGAAGTTATATGTATTACAAAACACTGAAGAAACAAAAAGGCATCGGCTTGTCTAGCTTACTAGTGTGGTCAACAATATTGATTCTAATTACGATTTTTGGTTTGAAACTGACACCAATCTATATTGAATATTCCTCAATCAAGAAAAATTTAACCGCAATAGCGCAAGATATTAATCTACAGAATGCTGATTTGAATCAAATAAGGCTATCGTTTAACAAACGTGCTCAGATTGATAATATTAAAACCATTGATGGGCAAGATATTAAAATCAATAGAGAAAATGGGCGCATCATTTTAAGTACAAAATATTCAACAAAAATACCGCTTATTTCCAATATATCTCTAAATATTGATTTTGAAGCTATAAGCGATTAATAAGTAGAGCTATGTCAACTGGAGAAATACAAAGTAGTAATAGGCTATTACTCGATGCATTTTGTAAGCGGCTAGGGTATTCTTTTACTCAATCAGAGTTATTGCGGGAAGCACTCACTCATCGAAGTCATAGCGCGCCGCACAATGAACGCCTTGAATTTCTAGGCGATGCGATATTGAACTGTGCAATTGCGGGATTAATTTATAGGTGCTTCCCAGATTTACCCGAAGGGCACTTATCTCGACTACGTGCTAATTTCGTTAATCAGCAAGCATTGTCTAATTTAGCACTGAAATTGCAAATGGATAGAATTATTAAATTAGGCGAAGGAGAGTTAAGAAGTGGGGGAAGCAATCGCCCTTCTATATTGGCTGATGCTTTAGAAGCGGTACTGGGTGCAATTTATTTGGATAGTCACTATGCTCAAGCTGAAGATGTCGTTACAGGACTCTTTAGTCCGATGCTAGATAG
>JAMXAE010000119.1 GCA_024281695.1 Nitrosomonas sp.
AATCAATCGATGTTTAAACAAAATAGGAGAGAGCAGATACATGTTTATTGGCTATAATAGGATACAAAAATTGTCTCGGGAATCCTGTGCTAAGCGAAAATGCACCAAAGTTCGTATCGCGCATTTGACTGTAGTCGTTGATAAAACCTGTCATATCGATGGAAGCTTGCGTAGAGAACTGATGCCGGTATCCCAGTTCGTAAGCGATCAGTTTTTCTGAATTGAAGTTTTTGCCGCCTTGTAACGATGCTGCGATAGGAAATGGTAAAGCAGATAATCCAGGAAAAGATTGAAATTGTGGTGTGAGATTAATCATGCCATCAATTTCACCACGAGAAGGTGTCCTCACTGCACGCGAGACTGCTATCCAGACTGAATTCTCAGTATTAGGCGTCCACATCAGGCGTGCATTGGGCTGTATTTCCATTCCGGTGAAATCGTTATGTTCGAATCGACTGCCTACCGAGAACAACAAACGATCCGGTATCAGCGTGATGTCATCGCGGATGAATGTCCCGATCAAATGATTCGTGCGCTCACGAGGGGAAAATGTGACTAAATTGGTGTCGAAAATTTTGTTGTGATAAAGCCGGTAATTGCCTCCCCAAGTGATATTGTGCCGCTCGAATAATGGAAAACGGTATTGCATATCGATATCAAAGCTTTCGGCATCAGATTTTCCTAATGGCTGTAAGACTTGCCGATTGTGATCGTAATAAACCTGCAGCATGAATGAAGAACTTTCGGAGAAAGTTCGGTCCCAGCGGAAGCGTATATTTCGCCCTTCGTTATGTCCTCGCATCGCACTTGTTGAGGTGTGCGATAGACTGAGACCATTTTTATCGAGGGTACTGCCATCAAAATTGGAAAATAAATCTCCCTGCAAAGTAAATTGATCAATGCCACGGTTATGGTCCACGCGGAACCCCCCTCTGGCCGAATGCCATTGATCGTTAGCATTTCCGCCGGATAATGATTGCGTGTGATCTCGTGAGAATCCTTTGGCGTAGACACGGAAAGGTGTATCTTCATTGATTTTTCCGCCATAGCGCGCGCCCACAAAGCCATGCTCAAAACTACCCCCTCCGGCTGTGAGGAGTGTTCCTTGAGTATCGGCAGCTTTCTTAGTGATAATATTAATGACGCCATTGACTGCATTGGATCCCCAAGATACTGCAGCAGGGCCTCGAATTACCTCGATGCGCTCGATATCCTCCATCAACGTATCGAGTTGTTCCCATAACACGCCTGAAAATAGTGGCGAATATACACTGCGGCCATCCATCAGCACTTGCAGTTTATTGTCAAAGAGACCATTAAAACCTCGGATACTGACAGCCCATTTGTCCGTGCCCACGCGTTCCACTTGCACACCGGGCGCCATTCTTAAAGCATCTGGAATATTCGTGGCACCGGAACGACGAATATCATCTTGCGTAATCACAAAAACGGCGGATGGTATCTCAGTCAATTTCTGCGGCCTTCTAGAGGCTGTCGTCACTTTGACGTTCATCAGCTCTTCAATACTTAGATTTAAAAACTGATCATCGATAGCTCGATTTCCAGCAACCGAGAAATGGGTGAAGCATCCGGCAATAGCAAAAATCGCACACTTCAGAAGCAAAATTTGTAACTGGTAATATTCTAGAACCCAGCGAATAGCTATCAGCCTAGTTTCTGAAAAACAGATCTTCATCGTGCTCTCACTTAGAAACGCCACTCAGCACCCGCATAGACACCGCGCGGGATGTTTGTGGGGAGTGATGGGATAAAGTCCGACACAAACTCTCTATGATTTTGGCTAAACAAATTCTGACCGACAAGAAATAACTCAACATTCTTTATCGGCTTATACGCCAATCGGGTATCCATAGTGACATAACCAGGAATGTTGTAAAAATCCACTTTGCTGACATAGCGTAACCAAAGATTAAACTGCAATCGCTCCGAAAAATCGAAATTCGAACGAAGTGAAAATTGATGTTGCGGACTCACCTTATCGGCGCTACCGGTTGTTGGGTCAATTTGCTTAAACACAGAATCAGAGTGAATATGCATGTCAATATAGCTGTAATTACTCTGCAGACGCCATCTTTCGTGAAGTCGCCAGTCAATGGATGTTTCGACACCCTGAGTATGTCCGGCAGCTTTGTTAGTTAACCCAACGGGCAACACCAAGTGAGGTGGGAAACTAGAATGAAAAAATGGAAGCCCGAGAGACAGATCGCGCAATTGGCTATAGTCATTGTAGAAAGCCGCAATATCCAACGATGCTTGCGAAGAAAACTGATGGCGATATCCCAATTCATAGGCCATCAATTTTTCAGAATTAAAGTTTGACGAACCGTTTAATTGCGCCAGAACTGGAAACGGAAGCAAGGTCGATATACCAGGAACTGTATTTAATGTTCGAGTATTCAGCTGAACATCATTTTCAGCCCGAGACGGCGTACGCACTGCACGCGAGACTGACATCCAAACTGAATTTTGCGTATCGGGTGTCCACATTATGCGTGCGTTGGGTTGAATTTCCATTCCGGTAAAATCATTGTGATCAAACCGTGAACCCAGGGTAAATCGCAACCGTTCGGGGATCAACATGATTTCATCTCGAATATACACACTTGCAAGGTGATTGGTTTGTTGACGCGGGCTAAATATAATCAACTCCGTATCTGACACTTTATTATGATATAAACGGTAATTGAGTCCCCAAGTCAAATCGTGCTTCTCAAAAAGAGGAAAGCGATGCTGAAAATCAATGTCAAAGCTCTCGGATTTAAACATAGAACTGGTCAATAATCGATAATCGACACGATCATAGTAGGTTTGTAACATGATCGCTGATTTCGCAGAATAGGTCCGATCCCAGCGCAGGCGTATATTGCCTCCTTCATTATGTCCTCTAGAAGCTTCAGCCTGAATAATGGGCGCACTTAGCAGCGATTTATCTAAACGATCGCCAAATGAGTTGTAAAAAATATCTCCCTGCATCGTAAAAAAATCTATGCCGCGCGCGTGATCCAGTCTGAATCCCCCTCTGGCGCTGTGCCAAGCATCATTGGCATTCCCACCCGAGATTGCTGACATGTTGTCTCTCGTAAAACCTTTTGCATACACGCGGAAAGGCGTCTCTTCATTAATTTTTCCACCGTAACGTGCACCCACAAAGCCTTGCTCAAAACTGCCTCCACCCGCAGAAAGTAAAGTACCTTGAGTATCAGCCGCTTTCTTAGTGATAATATTGATCACACCATTCACGGCATTAGCTCCCCATACCGCCGCATTAGGACCACGAATCACTTCGATGCGATCAATATCCTCCATCAAGGTGTCTTGTTGTTCCCACTGCACACCGGCAAAGAGTGGATTGTAAACACTTCTACCATCCATCAAGACTTGCAGCTTATCGGCAAAACGACCGTTGAAACCTCGTATATTGATGGCCCACTTATCAGTACCTATTCGGGTGACTTCTACACCAGGCGCCATACGTAGTGCTTCCGGGATACTAGTCGCACCCGATCGGCGAATATCGTCCTGTGAGATAACGAAAATAGCAGAAGGAACTTCAGAGAGTTTCTGTGAATGTCTTGATGCAGAAGTGACTTCAATTTTCATCAATTCCTCAATACTGAGATCCAAAAACTGATTTTCTTTCGACTGGCTTCCAGTCATGGATTTACTTCCAGCCACCACTGAATTTGTAAGGCAGCAAAAAATAAGAAAGATTAGAAACTTCAGATTTAATAAGATTATCAGGCGATATATTGGAATCACAAGTAATTAATCTTCTGGAAGTAAGGGAGGTTGGATTATTCGTTACTTATTAACAAACAGATCATAACTTCTGTTTGTTAGGACTTGCTATAATATTTTGCCAATACATTCCCTAAAACTCGGATTACAGGGGATATAGAGTCCTTTTTCAAAAATATAGAGCAGAAAAATTACTCTCTATTCTTGAGAGGTTTAAATATCGATTCAATGCTAGTTATAACGAAACATAGAATACTTACAATTAATCAATATGATGATTGAGAATCCTATTTTTCTGCTGCTCAAATTCTTCTTCTGTCAGAGCGCCTGTATCTCGCAGTCGCTGCAATCGCTCTAGTACACTGATCTGATCAGTTTTCTGTAGTTTGACCGCAGTAATTGAAATATCCGGCTCATTTAGTGTAGTCGATGACACTTTCACCAAACCTAAAAAGCGACCAATTTTGGTAAGCATTATTTTTAATAAACACCATAGCTTGGGCAGCGCCCAAATGGCGATCATCAAAAAAATAACAAATAAAATCAGGAAAACTTCCGGATGCTTGAGAGCCGTCCATAATCCGGATAACACTAGAACGTCACCTGACAAAGAAGCAGTCCAGTTGGAAAAAGGTTCGGGAGATGTATTAATCAGCAGGCGAGTACCCGCCTTGGTTGCATGACTGGTTGCCGCTATCCCTCCCCCCAAAATTCCGGCTGCGATCTCTAACGCAGGCGTCACATCGCCCACAGCACCTGCCGCCAGCATAGCTCCTGCCGGAATACGAATAAATGTATGAATCGAATCCCATGCAGAATCTAATCCGGGAATCTTATCCACAAAAAATTCAATGAAATACATGATGCCAGCAGCACCAATCACCAAGGGGTCTTCCAATGCTGACAATTCAGCCGGCAAATCGATATTGCCCGTCGATCCACCCAATCCAAGCACCAACAAAACGGCATACAAATTAACGCCGCTTGCCCAGGAAGCCCCCATCATTAAAGCAACGGTTGCTAATAAGGCTTCATAATTTTCCATATTCTAAATATTAATTAAAAGAATTAAGGTTAATTTAAAATTTTACAATTGTATATCAAACTATTGCACGTTCGATCATGAATGTTTGCGCTTAATAAAGCCTATCCAGCTTCAACTCCCTCGAATCAGAAGAACGGGGATAGGCGCTGTACGCACAACCCCTTCCGCAACGCTGCCTAACAACATGCGACTAAAACCAGATCGACCATGAGTGCCGATGATGATTAAATTTGCCAAACTATGTTTAGCTTCATGGATAATCACATTCGCAATCCGCTCACCCTGTGCTTCCAGCAAGCGTATGTCGACTGCCACACCAGCCTGAAGAAATTTATTCTGAGCTTGTGCCAGTATTTTTTCTCCACTGGAATGTATAACCTGAACTAATTCTGCATAATTTAGGTAATTCTCATTATCGAAATACCAGATATCTTCTAAAACATGAACCAGCTCAATCCGTGAATTCTGTTGTTGTGCAAATTTAATCGCCTCATCCAGCGCGCGTTCTGAAGTTGCGCTGCCATCGATCGGTACTAAAATCCTCTGATACATGTGATCCATCCTCAAAAGTGATATTTTATAAAATCGTGCCAATATAAAGCTTATTTGCAAGCTTTATATTAACTGATATCTACCTGATTCTGAAATAACAAAAATAATTGTAGAGTATTGAAAATTGAAACGAGAGGAAATCATCATATCTAGCCGGTCTGGAAAAGAATAATCACTATCTATCCTACTTGAAAGACAGCTTTACCGGCTAGCGCAACCGGTTAACCAAACTTGCCGGTAATGTAATCCTCAGTGGCTTTCTGCTTAGGTGTGGTAAATATAAGATCGGTGTCACCAAATTCGATCAATTCTCCCAAATGCATATAGGCCGTATAGTCGGAAACTCGCGCGGCCTGCTGCATATTGTGGGTGACAATGACGATGGTGTAATCTTCTTTCAATTTGAAGATCAAGTCTTCGATATGTGCAGTAGAGATTGGGTCGAGCGCTGAAGTCGGCTCGTCGAGCAAAACGACTTCCGGTTTCACTGCTATCGTCCGCGCAATGCACAAACGCTGCTGCTGTCCGCCGGAAAGACTGGTGCCGCTGTGATTCAGTTTATCTTTGACTTCTTCCCATAAGGCCGCTTTATGCAGCGCCCACTCCACTCGCTCAGCTAATTCATGGCGGTTTAAGGACTCGTACAGTTTTACGCCAAAGGCCACATTATCGAAAATGGACATTGGGAACGGTGTTGGCTTCTGGAATACCATGCCCATTTTGGCGCGCAGCATATTGAGATCTTGCTTGTTATCGAGGATATTAGAACCATCTACCATGATCTCTCCTTTAGCTACCTGACTCGGATAGAGCTGATACATGCGGTTGAAGGCACGCAGTAACGTAGATTTCCCACACCCGGAAGGACCAATAAAAGCGGTCACTTTGTTCTCTAGAATCTCCATACTAATCGATTTTAGCGCATGAAATTTGTTATAGTAAAAATTCAAATCATTGATAGTGACTTTGGATACAGTGGCTCGCATAAGATTGATCTCGATAATTAATTGGGTAACATGTGTTTACGCATAAATAGACGGGCCGCGATATTGAGTCCCAAAACACTCAGCGTAATGAGTAGCGCTCCAGTCCAGGCTAATGCTTGCCAATATTCATAGGGACTCATGGCAAACTGAAAAATGACCACAGGCAGATTAGCCATGGGGCGATCCATGTCCGAGCTCCAGAATTGGTTATTCAGTGCAGTAAATAGCAAGGGCGCCGTTTCTCCGCTGATGCGCGCAACCGCTAATAATACGCCGGTCATAATGCCGACTTTGGATGCTCGCCATGTGACCAATGTGACCACTTTCCATTGTGGTGCTCCCAAAGCAGCAGCGGCCTCGCGCAGGCTGTCAGGAATGAGTCGCAGCATATCTTCAGTAGTGCGCACGACCACGGGAATGACAATGAGCGACAATGCCAGTGCCCCTGCCCAGCCGGAAAAATGTCCCACTTTCGCAACATAAACGGTATAAATGAAAAGGCCAATCACAATCGATGGAGCGGACAACAAAATATCGTTGATGAAACGTGTAGTAGGCGCAAGCCACCCACGCTGGCCGAACTCAGCCAGATAGGTACCCGCCATGATACCCACCGGTGTACCGATCAGAGTGGCAAGCGTAACCATTGCCAAACTACCGGCGATAGCATTCAGCAAGCCGCCGGTACTGCCCGGTGAGGGTGTCATTTGAGTAAATATATCCAAACTGATGCCACTCAAACCTTTATCCAGCAGAGTCCATAAAATCCAGAATAACCAAAACAAACCAAACAGCATGGCCAGAAACGAGAAACTCAGATTAATGGCATTGATGATGCGTCGACGAGTATAAATTGGAATCATAAGCAATCTTTACATGACATTACCTTCACGCTTCTTGAGTTGCGCCAACAGAATCTTGGAGCCGGCCAATACGATGAAAGTGATAAAAAACAAAATCAACCCTAGTTCAATCAAGGCTGAGGTATATAGCTCGCCATCCGCTTCAGTAAATTCATTTGCCAATGCTGAAGCGATGCTGTTTCCGGGCATGAACAAGGAAGCATGCAATTGATGCGCATTGCCGATCACGAATGTGACTGCCATGGTTTCTCCCAAGGCCCTGCCAAGACCGAGCATAATACCGCCGACGACGCCGATCTTGGTATAGGGAAGCACCACGTTCCAGATGACTTCCCAGGTGGTTGCCCCCAATGCATAAGCGGATTCTTTCAGCATGGGAGGAACCATTCCGAAAACATCACGCATTACTGCAGCAATGAAAGGAATCACCATAATCGCCAGAATGATACCGGCCGTCAAAATACCGATGCCCATAAAGGAACCTTCAAACAGCAGTCCAATGCCCGGTATCTGTCCTAATGTGCTTTGCAACCAGGGCTGTATGGTTTTAGCAAACAGTGGCGCGAATACGAACAGCCCCCACATGCCATAAATAATGCTGGGAATGCCCGCCAGTAGTTCAATGGCTGTACCCAGCGGGCGGCGTAGCCAAGGAGGTGATAATTCAGTAAGAAATAAAGCGATGCCAAAACTGACCGGGATACCGATCGACAAAGCAATCAGCGAAGTAATCAAAGTACCAATGATGGGTACCAATGCACCAAATTTCTCAGTTACCGGGTTCCAGTCAGCGCTAAAAAGAAAGTTAAAGCCAAATGCCTTGATGGTCGGCAAGCTACCCATCAATAAAGAAACCAGAATAGCCGCCAATAATGAGAAAACAACAAGTGTAAAAAACCAGGTGGTTTTACGGAAGATCAGATCAAAAAGAAGCTGTTTCTTTAGTTTTTCTGCGGAGTGTACTTTTGACATCTTTTGCTTCTTCGAACTGAAGAATGGCTGATTATGTTTCTAAATATTGATTTCAATTAATATGGCAAAGACTACAGAGCGACTCACGCTAGCGCACATTACATTAGGCATAACACAAAAATCATTTGCAGCCCTGCAATATATGGTTGAATCGAAGGTTATTGGTTAACAAAGTAGATGTCTTTACCATCTTTGGTTCTGAGGTTAGCTCCCCAGGAAGCTTCGATCAGCTTCACTGCGCTATCGGGCAACGGGATGTAATCCAGTTCCAACGCCATTTCATCCCCTTTAGCATAGGCCCATGCAAAGAACTTCAACACTTCTGCCGCCTGGGCAGGATTGGCCTGAGATTTGTGCATCAGAACAAAGGTAGCGCCGGTAATGGGCCAGCTATCCTGCCCAGCTTTGTTGGTCAGAATCTCATAGAATCCCGGTGCTTTGTCCCACTGTGTATTCCCAGCAGAAGCCTGCAGACTGCTCTCCGTAGGCTTTACATAGGCGCCATCAAGGTTCTGTAGCTGCACATAGTTCATCTTACTTTGCTTCACGTACGCAGCTTCAACATAGCCAATCGAATTTTTGATTTGCTTGACAAAATTGGCCACCCCTTCATTACCTTTTCCACCTGTACCAATAGGCCAGGCTACGGAAGCATCGGCCCCCACTTTTTGTTTCCACTCCGGACTGACTTTGCTCAAATAATCAGTAAACAAGAAAGTGGTACCGGAGCCATCAGCACGGTGAACTACGGTAATGTTACTTGCTGGCAGCGTTATTCCAGGATTCAAATTGACAATGGCAGGATCATTCCATTGTTTGATTTTGCCCAGAAAAATATCCGCCAGAACAGTTCCCGTTAATCTCATCTCGCCCTCTTTGACTCCATCCAGGTTAATAACTGGAACCACGCCTCCCACTACTGTCGGAAACTGAATCAGTCCTTCTTTTTCTAATTCTTGCACGGTCAGCGGCTTGTCGGATGCTCCAAAATCAACCGTTTTGGCTTTGATTTGCTTGATGCCTCCACCGGAACCAATGGATTGATAATTCATGCGCACACCGGTTTCTTTTTTATAGGCTTCTGCCCATTTGGCATAAATTGGGTAAGGAAAGGTAGCACCAGCACCAGTAATATCGGCAGCAGAGGCCACCGTAGCGACAAGCAGCGCCCCAGCTAACAACGCAGGACCGAATTGCAGCTTCATCTAAAGTTCTCCTATCGAAAGATATCGTACATAAGTTACGATGAAAATCTTAAGCGATTCACATTACAGGATTGTGACAAGTCAATTTTCTGGAAAATTCCACCCGCAACTTCTCCTCTTCCATAGAGAAACAGATCATGTAAATAAAAAACGCCATTCAACACGCTCATAAGTTCTTGGATCGTTGTGATACTTCGAATCAAAAAGATGCATGGGTTAACCGGTCTAACTACACAATCCCGCGAGGAACGCAGATAACTGTCGAGGGCAGGTTTCACGATGATTTCTCATATTATCTACTCAACATGATTGCTGATTAAACGCATATCTCGTCGCCATAATCTTTGGCGGAATTTTCTATGCATCCTTCTTCTTCAAGAATTATTGCGCTTATTTTTTGATCCACCGTAGAGAGTGCTAAGCATGAGATAGACCAGAGCAAGGTAGAGTATAAAACTGATATCTGAAAGAATATTCCAGTCTATGGTTAGCTCATAAAAAGCAAGACCCAATAAAATCAAACCAACTCCCGCAACAGTAATAATAAAAACATTGTTTATCTTCATGAATAAATTCCTCAAGACTCCTTTTATTACTTACTTTGCGTGATAATGTAATCAGTCGTCAGACTCAGATTTATGTTTTTTTCTGGAAATTGCCATTGTCTTGTCATTGCCCGTTTCTGAATGCTGAATATTTACAAACAAAGTGTATGGATCTTCACCAAAATAGATACCAGTGCCTTCTGCTGTCTTGTCCTTTA
>JAMXAE010000120.1 GCA_024281695.1 Nitrosomonas sp.
CTGGTGGTGGATTACCTCGGTATCGCATCGGATTTGAAGGAAGCCCTGTCGTTCTATTCCGATTCCGGTGGCAAAGGCGATCCGGCCTTGATGCAGGAACAGGCGGCGCAGCTCATGCTGGAGAAACTCGAAGTGGTATCCGCGCTGTATCACGGTTTTGCATATGAAAATTATTTTGCAGCGGATACTGCCCAAAAACTGGCGCTCATTCTGGCGGCTGAAGATCACATTCTCGGTCTGGATGACGGCAAGAAACGCTATATCAACGAAGTCACCGCATTGTCGCAGGCGTTTGCCATTGCTATCCCGCATGAACAAGCACTGGACGTGAAGGACGAAGTGGCTTTCTTTCAGGCTGTCAAAGCGCGCCTGGCCAAATTCGACAGCGGCGGCGGCAACACCGATGAAGCCATCGAAACCACGATCCGGCAGGTCATCGACCGGGCACTGGTGTCGGAACAGGTTATCGATATCTTTGACGCCGCCGGCATCAAGAAACCGGACATTTCGATTCTGTCCGATGATTTCCTGGCGGAACTCAGAGACTATCAGCACAAAAATGTCGCGTTGGAAGTATTAAAAAAGCTGCTCAACGACGAACTGAAACTGCGTGCCCGGGTTAATCTGACGCAAAGCCGGTCGCTGATGGAGATGCTGGAGAATGCCATCAAGAAGTATCACAACAAGGTATTGACGGCAGCTGAAGTCATTGAAGAACTGATCAAGATCAGCAAGGAAATCGTGACTTCCGATAAAGAAATCAAGAAACTTGATTTAACCGAATTTGAGTATGCTTTCTACACCGCCGTCGCCAGCAACGACAGCGCCCGTGAGCTGATGCAAAACGATCAGTTACGCGAACTGGCGATCGTACTGACTCAACGGGTGCGCCTAAATGCCTCGATCGACTGGACCATCAAGGCAAGCGTGAAAGCCAAGCTGAAAGTGATCGTAAAACGCACGCTACGCCAATTTGGTTACCCGCCGGACATGCAATTACTGGCGACGGAAAGGGTGCTTGAGCAAGCTGAAAAAATTGCCGCCGAATTGGCTGTTTAAAAGCTAGTGTGGCGCCATTTAAAATTGATAGGTGAGGGTGTGTGAGAAAGGGTTTTCACTGTGTCGGTCTGCGTGCTTCGCGAAACCAGATTCGATATTGTTCCATTTTTGCGCGCTGTTCTGCAGGTGCGTGGCGGCGGCAGGTGGCATATTCTTCTGTGTCCGGTTTAGCGCCCCAGCGAATTTCGACGCAATCGTTGGGATTATAAGTCATTTCGTAGGCCGGTTTGCGTGCAAGCACCTCGGCCACAGAAAGCTCCCACGAGCTGCCATCCGTGCGCGTATAACGAATGCTGCTTTCCTGAATACGCTGTGCGTGGTACTGCTCAATCTCGGCTCTGATTTTTTCGGGGGATTGATTGCTCAATACGAATAATTCGGGATGACGCACGATTTGCTCGGGCAAGTTGTTTAGTACATTAATGGCGATGATTAGGCGCATGTCGCGGGATGGCGTGGAATAATCTTCCCAAGGGCCGATGGTCTGAAAAATGGCGGCACCGCTCGGTATTGGGATGACGCTGCGCGGATTTTTGCGGAAATATGCTTCACCGTTGTCGATCGAAGTCACGCGGGTCTCGATTTGCTCCACTAGGGCAGTCAGCATAGCGTCGTAAGCTTGCATCGGATCTAAGCCGTTGGGGTTGATAAGTTTTGCGAGCTTAGCGTAGAAATCATTGGGAGTCAGTTGATCTTGCTCCAGAGAAAAGGAAGTGAAGCCGGGATAGTCGATTAGTTCATTATTGGAAAGCGCTCGCCATTTTCCCGAAGCCATCGGAATCAAAGGACGGAAAGCTTTGAAGCCTGGCCCTGCATTGTCGGTGTTGGCGAACAGCAAGGTGCCTTCCCAAATTCGTTTGCGGGTAACTGAGTTGTCCGGTTGCGCATCGACGGCCAGCAACATGCCAGGACGATTATCCGTCTGCGGTACCCATTCGACCAGTACCAAGATATGTCCGTAGGGATCCGCATAAACCGTTCCCGGCCAAAGCATTTCCCGCTTGAGCGGAATGGGGTAAAGATCCGTGGATTCATCTTTAAGCCCGGTGCGCGCAGAACCGGAATGCACGGTATTCGCTAACAATCTGCTGAATTTCTTGAAGTTAGTCTGTGAACTGATGCCGCGGGTAAATTCTGTCATGATGGAGGGACTGCTACAACGCGGCGGTATATTGGCTGAACCGCGCCCGCAGGCGCGGAAAGCGATGGGTAGGCCGACTTTCCAGGCAAAATAAGCTCGCAGAGTATAAGGTAGATCGGCGCAATCGGGAGTCAGTGGCAAGCTTTTGTCTTCATTGAGACCCAGATAGTTGTACAGGAAATTACGCTCGGTGTTGCGTAGCACTGGTTCCAAGGATGGAAAATTGAGGTTTTCCTCGCGCGGTGCGCCAAATAATTCCTCGACCCAAGCGGAATAAAAGGCCTCGGTGGCAAGATCCCACATTTTGAGCCTTTCTTGTGAGGCCGATTCGCCAATGGAGAATGACCGACAAGCGATCGACTGACCGTTCCGGCTCGCCTCTATCCGATAACGTCCCTTGCTAAACGCTTCTGAATCCGCGATAAGACTCCATGGTGGGCCGCCTCGGCGGCGGGATTGCAGGAGTGTACGATGGCCTTGATTGTCAATCAGAGCCAACTCCGATATGGGGCCGTCTGTGGAAACAGCTATGATTTTGACTTTTTCATCGACTTGGGGATTTAGGGGCGAGATCCAAATACGTGTCTCGTCAATTTCTTCGCATGTAATATTTTCAGCCAACGCCACTGAAATGCTGGTCCATGCCAACCAGCAGGCGAAAAAATAACTGGCAGGCTGAGCAGATAAGCCCAGAAAGTTACTACGATTCAACTTTGCCGCATAGAGACAACAAGCAGTCATGCTCAGGCTGTCTTGCAGTTTCCTCGGAATTGATTTTAGAAAAAATGATGTTATCAATTGTGTACTCCTGCATAGACGCCAGCGTGTTTGATCGATGCTAACTTCAATTCCTGTAAAGGGGAAAATGGATTCCTATTATCGTGCCGCCCATCTTTAGTATGGGTATCAATTATGCGTGGAAGTAGCCATTTATGTTCCGCAAAATGTCTGGTACACGTGTTCCGATGGGGCAGGCGGGGTACGGTAATCAGTGTATTCCGGGTTGTCGGCGTAAGGATTGGCCACCGCCGCAAGCAGCTGCTGAATCAACGAATAGTCACCATGTTCGGAAGCAGCCGACAGCGCTTCTTCCACCCGATGGTTGCGCGGGATGATCGCAGGGTTATTTGCTTGCATTAAGGAAAATGAGCTACTTCTGGATTCGGCTTGGCGCGATAGTCTTGCCTGCCAGCGTGTATGCCACCCCACAAATTCAGTATCATGAAATCTAGCTTCTTCCGGTAAAGTTTTCGAAGCCAATGCGCGGAAGGTATGGGTGTAATCGGCTCTATGCATTTGCATCCATGTGAGCAAGGTTTCGATGAGCTTGGTATCTTCCGTTTCTTCAGTAAACAATCCTAATTTCTTACGCATTCCCATTATCCATTGGGTTTGGTATATCTTTGGGAAAGAATGAATGGCTTCTTCCGCTAACGCCAGTGCTTTTTCCTGCACGGGATCAATGAGCGGTAGCAAGGTTTCAGCAAAGCGCGCGAGGTTCCATTGCGCCGTTAGCGGCTGATGGCTATAGCGGTAACGGCCCTGATGATCGATTGAACTGAATACCGTGTTCGGATCGTACGCATCCATAAAGGCACAAGGGCCGTAGTCAATCGTCTCGCCACTGATGCTCATGTTATCCGTATTCATCACGCCGTGAATAAAACCTACCAGCAGCCACTTTGCAATCAACGCTGCCTGGCGCTCTATGACCCGGTTTAACAGCGACAAATAAGGGTTATCGGCATCAGTAAGAGCGGGATAATGACGCTGGATGACATAATCAGCCAGTGTTCTGATGGCTGCAACATTGACTTGTCCTGCAGCATACTCAAACGTACCGACGCGAATGTGGCTTGACGCAATCCGGGTCAGAATTGCGCCGGGCAGTGGGGTTTCTCGTACCACTTGCTCGCCGGTGGTAACGACGGCGAGGCTGCGCGTAGTGGGGATATTCAATGCATGCATGGCTTCACTAATAAGGTATTCCCGCAGCATGGGGGCTAGGGCTGCGCGACCGTCGCCGCGGCGCGAGAACGGCGTTTGACCGGAACCTTTAAGTTGAATGTCAAACCGCTCGCCTGCCGGGGTGAGATGTTCGCCCAATAATATTGCCCGACCATCGCCCAGCATCGTGAAGTGGCCAAATTGATGGCCGGCATAGGCTTGCGCGATCGGTTGCGTCCCATCAGGCAGTGCATTCCCGGCAAACAGCAAAGCAATTTCATTTGTAGACAATGCACGGATATCCAGTCCCAGCGATTCCGCGAGTGCATAATTCAACATCGCCACATGCGGCGCAGGCACGGGTACGGGACGAAGCGGTGCATAGAAATATTCAGGCAAACGGGCATAGCTGTTATCGAATTGCCAGCCAATGCTGTTGCTTACTTGCTGTGTATTAAGTTTCATATTTTTATTCGGAATATTTGACCCGTATATTTCTTGCAAACGACGATATTGTAAGAATCCTGTGGCATGGGACATATGCTACGTTCATAGGTTCCGACGTTCCAAAATCAGGCGATTCGACATTACTCAGCCATGTGCAGTGCCTAGCATACTTATCGGGCTGTTTTTCTCTCGAGCATTTGATGCAGTTGTTTTAGATATGGTTGGTAGTGTACTTCAATCGAGTGGCGAGGGCGGGCAATAAATTGACGTGCCCGATGTGTTCCTTCGATGATGGCTAATTCACGCCAATTGGAAGGTAGCTGTATTTTTTGAGTCAGCAATTGCCCGATTAACTTGGATTGCACTTCAGCCAATGTCCAAATGCAACCTTGTGGTTGTATCAATCCAATGAAAAATAAACTGGGATGATCGGGATGAAAAATGCGTAAGTACAGTGAAACTTGATTGGCCTCTTCCCAGTGAATAAAATCCGTATCAAAAAAGGAAAACTGATTTTGTAACCGGTCGCCGCAATGGTGGCATCGTAGTATGCCGATGAGCCATCCGTGAAATGGACCATTCATAAGGATAATATCTTCGAGGAGTTGATTGGTTTCTATTGCTGCCAGATATTATTTAGTGGCCCCACCGTTGAAGTTAGAGGACCAATTCGAATATGTGAAGAAATTCACATACACGCCACTATTCACATTGTATATTTAAAATGAATTCTTTAGCTGCATCAGAGAAGGAGAGGATTTGCAGAAATGCGATGAGTGGCAGTTTATCTTTGCTTCGACTGCCTTGTTGAGATTAATTGGAGGCGATACTTTTGGTATAGGGAAGGAAAAATGAATTGGTTCTTATTGGCACTTAGTAAGTACACTGTTTTCTCAGGACGTTCTCAACGGAGTGAATACTGGTATTTTGTATTATTTGGTTTCTTAATTAGCATTGGCCTAGCGATTATCGATTTGGCAACAGGTTTGGTTGATCCGCAACAAGGTATTGGATTATTCTCTGGAATCTTTTCTCTAGCATTATTAATTCCAAATATTACAGCGGGTGTTAGAAGATTGCACGATACTGGGCGTAGTGGTTGGTGGATGCTATTGGCATTCATCCCGATTATTGGGGCAATCGTGCTAATTGTATTTTATGCTCAAGATAGCCAACCCAATGAGAATCGCTTTGGTCCAAATCCGAAAGTGTTAACTTAATTTTCTGCAGGAAGTGATTCCGTTGAATTTTTGTTTCTCGCGTTGAAATTAAGATTTCTCATTTGATCATGGCGATAAGTACGGCTATTGGTCATTCTTGATAATATTCGTATCTGCAACAAAGATACGGAAAATATTTTAACCAAATATTGGAAATTCGAAGGAATGAGCGGCAGCATGGTACAACATCGAGCCGATGAGCATGGATGAGATAAAACAGGAATAAATCGCTCGTGGAATATCCGTAACCAATTGATAAGATTCATACTCGGCAAATAATCCGGAGTTTGCTTTTATCGGTAATCCAGCACATTCTGTGTGTGCGTCGACTGCTTCGATTACGTTTCTCAATAGCTTGGTAATCTCTATCCGCCCTAATCCAACCCCATTCATGAGATACTTCATTCTAATATCTGACAATCACTATCATCAATGAATCGAGGAAAATCTATGGTTACTCCCTATATGTACAAAACATCCGTGCCTGTTTTCAAACAGTTATTGAATAGCCTAAGCGTCGTTTTGACCAAGGCCGAAACCTATGCCGCCGAGAAAAAATTTGAACCGGCAGTATTACTGAACGCTCGCCTATATCCGGATATGTTTTCTTTGATGCGCCAAGTGCAAGTCGCTGCCGATTTTGCCAAGAGTGTGTCAGCGCGGCTGGCAGGGGTTGAAGTGCCAGTGTATGAAGATAACGAACAAACCTTCGCTGATTTGCAAGCACGGATTAGCAAGACCTTATCGTTTATCGAAAGCCTGACCCCTGCGCAATTTGAGGGCAGCGAAACGCGTGAAATTGTGTTACGTCCAGGCACACCGAAAGAGAAAAAACTGGTTGGTCACAACTATCTGGTTAACTACGGTTTGCCGCAATTTTTCTTCCATGTCACCACTGCCTATGCGATTCTGCGGCATAATGGTTTGCAAGTCGGTAAAGGCGATTTTATGGGTACTTTCTAAGTTCTGTTACATTATTTATCCGGCATAGTAAGCAGAAGTCATCTGCATTCATCCAATTTCAATCGATGCTGTGAGGAGTGGTTTGAATTGAAAAATTTTCTTAGATCTGTCGTGTTAAGCATTACTCTGTTGCTTGCTTTTAGTGCTAACGCTGAACCAATGAGAAATGGCAAATGGGAAGTAACCACTCAAACAATCATGCCGCATGTATTGACTCAACTACCAGCCCATAAAGACATCCTTTGTGTTAGCGATAAAAATCGGAGCAGACCACCGATTGCTGTGCATGAATCATGTGAATTTTATGATTATAAAATCACCAATAATGATGCCTCATGGCAAATGAAATGCAAAGGTGAAATGAATATGAATGGCGCCGGCAGGATTGTTTTCAGCGCAAATAGCTATAGAGGCTCGGCAATCATTAAAATGAAAATGCCTCAATCGGAACCCATGGAAATAGATCATACCTATTCGGGCAAGCGAATCGGCGATTGCTAAGGAATTAGTAATGCTTTATTTATACCCCACTAATTATGCGGTTGTAGTATTAAGCAGGCTCAAAATGTTCGTCTCTTTGGAAGAAAAATGCTGATGAAAGAAAAATGCTGATGAAAGAAAAAATGATGCCCATTATCAGTCTTTTAAGAGTGAGAGCCGAGAACTCAAAACGTATCGCATTTCTTGCGCTAACTGGTGTTGTATTTATCCTGTTAGGCGGCCTTTACATATTTATATTCGAATCATCCAAGATTGCTGCACAGGATATTAAACAGCAAAGAAAGATCGGTTCCTCGGATGAAGTTATTTCTGGATTAGCCAACCTTAATATAAGCATTCATAACAATAAAGAAGCATTGGCTAATGCTTTAAAAGAATTAAAGAAAATTCAGGATGCCGCTTATAGGGGATGGAGCGAAGATAGAAGAAAATATTACTCAAAAGAACTCAAAGAGACATCCTTTTATCGAGAAAAGCTGGATTTAGAATCGCTAGATGCTTTGTTGAATGAGATTAAAGAAATAAACAGATACCTTGAAAGCGAAGATGCGAGAGAGGAACGAGTTAATCAATTGAGTTATGGACATAAAGAAAATTTAAATACTGTAAAGAGGCTAAAAGCTGAGGAGGAGGGATTAAGGAAACGTTATAGTAGTACCGAAAATGCAACCCCAGAAATTGCTCGATCTGCAGTGTTAAAAGGCATAGAGACTGAGCTTGCAGGTATCCTTTTACAGATTCAATCGAATGAACAATCTATCAAGGCATTTGATGAAAAAATAGTTGCTGGTGATCTTCGAAAAGATGCTGAGGTATTTGTAAACAATCTATTGCAAGTTAATAAAAAGTTTATTGAGGAAATTGAAAGTAATAGGCCCAAGCTTGAAAACTATCTGGATATAAAAAACAAAAAGTATACAAAACAAATGAGCCTGATCGAAGAGCTTCGTGCTCAAGAAGCTGATTTAGCAGCCAGAAAACAAGTGGCTTCATTTCCTAACAGTGACATCGAGTCTCTGAATAATGATAGCAAAATGGCGTTCTATATCTCGACCAACATTGCGCGGTTTGGGGTGATGATAGTAACTATATTTTTCGCTCAAGTATTTATTTCGATATATAGATATTCAATCAAGATTGCCAATTTTTACCATGCCAGGGCGGATGCTCTTGAAATATTGACACAAACAGAGGTGTTCGAAAGTGCTGATTTATCTAGGTTGATTGAAATGTTTTCAAATATATTAACGCCAGATAAAGTTGATTTTGGGAAAATTCCTCAGGCAACTTCAAACGAAGCGATTAAAAGTCTGCAGTCAATGCTCAAAAAGGATTAGATAGGATTATTTGTTAAACTCAATCAAGTGAGCGCTGTAGTTCTTGTTTTGCAATCAAGTATATATCGGTGATATCACTGACATTCGCACCCAAGAAGGTGGGTTGTATTTGTGCGGTCATCGATCTTTAATAGTCAAGAGAGCAATTACATTCAGCTAACAACTATTTGTTCCCCATCGACTAGAATTGCAGTAACGTGTTGCTTAATCTTGTGTCCAGATAAATGGTGACGCACCACAACGGAGTGACTCACTCAAGAACATTGAGTTATTCAATGTTCTTGAGTTACCACGGCAAATTAAATTGAAACATCTTCCTTTTACCTGTTAAAGCATAGGGAAGATGACCGAGAATAGATTCCATAAGTATTTACAATTATTCGAAATAGTTTCCATTTCTCATTGTAATTAAACTTAAGGCTCTAATTTATCACTGGTATTTTGTGCTTGCGCCACTGCTATCTTGTTCTCCAAAACCATGATACGGGACTCTAGTCTTGCAACCAGAGCTTTTGTTTCAGGCGACTCAACCGGGGTTTGTGGCTTCGCAACTGCCGTACGAGCCTCTAACTCTTCTACTCGAACCTGCAATTGTTCCGATAGATTTTCTGTCTCAGGTCCTGCAAGATGCGTAAACTCTACGCTGTCTTCATAGGGTTCACGCGTAGTACCGGTTGCTTTGACGATAGCTCCGGCTATAAGGCCGCCTACAATGGCGATGACAAGTGTAATGACCATGCCATTAAACTGAGCGATTGCAATACCGGGTACAACCAGAAACGCACTGAGACCACCTAATAATCCGGGCATTCCATGTAAATTATGCACGCCGCAGGTATCAACAATTTTGAATTTTGATTCTAATACAGGTTGCAGGAAGACATAGCCTAGAACAGAAACCGTACCTGCCAATAGGCCAATGCCAAATGCGCCCGTAGGGGATACAACATCAC
>JAMXAE010000121.1 GCA_024281695.1 Nitrosomonas sp.
ATCAGAGCTTGACTCATATCATCTGAAATGCCCAATTTGTCAACTATTTGCTGCATCTCAATGCCGAGTAATTCGTCCAGTAAGGATAAGATGCCAACCATATAGGCTCTTTCGTGGTGGTTTTTATCATGCGGACGTTCGGCAATTGCAATGAGTTCCATTAATTTGCCGCGTGCTACCGCTGCTTGCGTTATGACAGCTGATGTTTTGTCTTCAGATTGATTCGATGTATAAAGCAGTAGTTGTATCCATCTCTGTAGCTGCTTCCGATCCATTAGTATGATTGCGTGCCTAATGGAATTGATTCTCTGGGGTAAGCCGTCGGCAACTGAATTTACCATGCGCATTAGGTTATAACTGAGTCCAGGTTGATGTTTAAATTCCTTTTCAATTTCATCAATGTCACTTTCACTCTCATTACTGCGCATAATCAATTTTAGCAGTTTCATTAATGGCAGTTTTCCGGGTTCAGCACGTTTGACTGACATGACTTCAGGTTTTGCGAAATAATACCCCTGAAACATTTGGAAACCCAATTGTCTGCAAAGTACTTCTTGTTCACGATTTTCAACTTTTAGTGCTAATAACAAGACGGGCCAACGATTTAATTCAGCTACCAGCTTTGTCAGTTGATCTTCATCAAGTGATAGAACATCGACTTTTACAACACTGACCATAGGTAACAATTGTTCAATTTTGCTGTTGATGGCGACAATATTATCAAGAGCAAATTGGTATCCCTTCTGCTTTAATTCTTTACAACGTTGTAAAAATTCTAGAGTGATTGATGTGGGTTCTTTAACTTCTAACACGACGTGTTTGCTGGGTAGTAAGCTAATGATGTCACTCATAATCAGATCAGGGTCTGCATTAATAAATCCACGTTGCCGACCCAATACACTATGGATACCGAACTTACCATAGGCATTAACGATAACATTTGCGGATGCCGATAAATCATCCGTTACATGAACTGTTTCCTCGGTTTCTTCTTGCCTGAAAAGTAATTCAAAGGCTACCAAGTTGTGATTGCGATCTAAAATGGGTTGTCGACCCAGAAAAAAACCACCCATCTGTTCCTCCGCATTAATCGATTGGCTCACATAAACATGGAGCATTTTTTAACCATTACTTCAATGAAAATGATTAAGAATGATAGTGAGAATTCTTTTGCATTTGGAGGAGCATACAGCAAAGCTGATGATGGCTTAGAAGTAAAAAAGCGGATTTTTAAATGCTTATTAGCCAGTTTGATCAAATATCCGGCTTTAGGTATATTGAGCTTTAATAGATCTTGTTTATTTTCCTACTAGGTATGTGGGGTGTTTCAATGTTGAAATAAATAACAAGCATTTGCTATTAGGCGGATTGATGTCCGTTTCATAGAAAAATGATCGGTTTGCTTGTACTTGATAATGATCTTTCCGTTTTCTTTTTTAACTCACATGACGACTATCCTTACATATTTGCGCGAATATGTTTCGGCGATTGATAAATGGCTGTTATTTTTTTGCGTGATATGGATAAGCATCCTGATCACGCTTAACTATACACTGAACATTGAGAATCAAATGATTAAAGGTTTGGATTCTCGTCTTGATCAAATGGTTGCACTTTTCCTGCTTTACTGTGGTGCTTTCGTTATTCCGTATTTATTTGCTACGACATTTCGCAAACATCTGGTTATGGATACACCAATGTTTTGGTTGCTGCTGTTTGCTGCACCGGCTTTGTTTGCACTCAAGGTGAGTGTTGCCAATCCACTGGAAAATGAGATCGATGGAGTATGGGGCAATTATCTGACGAGTGTTACTACACTTCCATTTAAGTTTTTAGTCGTGCTGATCCCGCTCATTGTTTTATATTGGATTCTTCCTACGCAGCAAAACTTCTGGGGAGTGACATTTAAGAATGTAACATGGCAACCTTATTTCTTGATGTTGGTTTTGATGATTCCGCTGATCGTTTTTGCTAGTGCTCAGTCTGATTTCTTGAGCGCTTATCCTCGATTGAAGCAAATCGCTTTTATTGAATCGCACACGGAAAATTCTTTGTGGTATCAACTCTTGTATGAAATCAGCTATGGCATTGACTTCATAACTATCGAGTTATTCTTCAGGGGATTCTTGGTGTTCGCATTTATTCGCTACGCCGGACCGTCGGCTATTTTACCCATGGCCACATTTTATTGCAGTATTCATTTTGGCAAGCCCTTGTTTGAATGCATTTCTTCTTTCTTCGGGGGGGTGCTGCTGGGTGTTATTGCCAATCGAACACAATCCATCGTAGGTGGGTTGACTGTGCATCTGGGGATTGCCTGGATGATGGAGATAGGCGGTTACTTTGGCAATCTTTGGGAGAGACAATTTTAATTTTGGTAGAGAATCTTATTTTTTAGTGTGAGTTGTTGATAGTTATCGTAGAAAACTTTAGTGGGTCACCCGAGAGCAACCCACCTTTTTGCTAAATGAAGAAAATATTACGCAACAACTATTTTTTATTTATGTGAGAGCCTGACGGTTCCAGAATTATCCAGATAATTACCAAGGCGTTTAGCCACATAAATTTCTTTTGCATTAGTGGTTGCACTCAGCTTAGTTTCTACACCTACTCCGCACTCATACAGTTGGGTATTGAGAATGGCAATGCGCGTGTTATGATTTTCATTGATTATTTTGGCCTTATAATTTGCGTAAGTGTTAGCCGCTCCTTTAAAGGTGTCGATAACCACAGTTCCATCGGTCAATGTGATAACGACTCGACCATTGGGAATAATTGCTGCTGTTGCTTTCGTGTCGGTCAGTAAAATGGCATAGGTTGCTTGATTGATTACCGCATCGAGTTTGGTTTTGAGGCTAGCCACGCGGGCACCGGTCAGTCCGGCATTTAAGGTGTCATAGGGGGGTGCAATGACCAAAGTTTGAACTTGTGGTGCGCATGATGCTGCCGTAACATTGAGGCTGATAACGAACAATGCAGCAAATACAAGGAGTAATGACATCTTTTGCATTCTCATATTGTAATCTCCAATTTTATTTTTTAGTATCATAAAATGATGCAATCAACCCTGTCGAAGTGGTCATCAATGCATCGGTTGCGATGAGATCGCATAAATCCAATTAATTTGACCAAGTGAAGTTTGTGGCTATCGCTATGGCATGATTACTCTTGAATCAGATTGATATTTTGTAATCTAATCCTTCGGTAACTTTACTTGGCCGGATTGATGACTACTGCTTCTCAGAAATTCTGGCAGTTCCCGAACTATTGAGATAGGCGCCAAGTCGGATGGCTACAAAGGATTCCTTCACAAGATCGGTAGTGCTGAATCGAGTTTCAACACCGATACCGCAAACATGTAATTGGCTATCTAAATTTGAAATGCGTGTATTAAGATTTTCGTTGATGGTTTTATTTCTAAAGTGTAAATATGAATTGCCTTTAGGCTGCGTATTGGTTGGATCATCTACTTGACTGGTGTCTACGAACACAGTTCCGTCTGGTAATGTTACAACCAATCGGCCATTGGCGATACTTGTGGCGATAGTGCGAACCGCATTTAGCAGGGTGACATAAGTCGCTTGATTCTTAACGGCATCCAACTTGGTTTTTAATTGAGCCAATTCAGGTTGAAGAATGGTATTTAATTGCGCATAGGTAGCATTTGATGTTAAAAGAGTTTGGACTTGTGGCGCGCATTCTACCGCCGCAATGACGTTAACACTTGTTAAAGAAGCAGCTATTAATATAGCAGAGTGAATTTTCGCAAGTTTCATATTTAATCTCCAATTTTTCGTAAAAGGTTACGATGACATTCTGTCGATCCTGTAACAACAGGACTATGAATGCATCAACTGCTTGTTGAGACATAAAATCGTTTGCGTGGCCGTGTAATTGAAACTAACTTGTCGAAGTACAAAGTGTTATTTATGTGACATCAAGGTCAGCAAACGATGTTTACACTTTGTTTGCGCCTTTTGTTGAGGTAGGAAACGAAACGGAAGATAACAGTGTTTACATATGAAGAAAAATAGTATTTTGTTTTATAAATATGTTATTAAGTTATAAGGTGTGCTTTGTAAGATTTATTTCGCATTGATCGTGGAGTTATCGAGGATATCTTCTTGGGTTTGTTTAGATCAGGGTGATTGCGGATTGTATTTCATTGAGTTTTACTATTCATTTTGAACTAAACAAAGCATGCTTAGAAGAGTAAAGTGGGTCACTTGGAGGTAACCCACTATTTTTATGCGGAATAATAAAAGTACTACAGCTACTCTTTTATTTATGTGAAAGTCTGACAGTTCCAGCGCTATCTAGATATGCACCAAGGCGTTTAGCTAAATACACTTCTTGGACACCTGTTGATGTGCTGGTTTTGGTTTCCAGACCGATACCACAGTCATAGATTTGAGCATCTAAAATAGCAATACGTGAGTTGTGATTTTCATTAATTGTTTTCGCAATAAAATTAGCATAGGTATTGTTTGCACCTTTGGAAGTATCCACGACAACCGTTCCATCAGGAGTGGTTACAACGATGCGGCCATTTGCAATCAGAGTAGCCGTTGCATTGGCTTCAGTCAGCAATACTGCATAGGTTGCTTGATCTACAACTGCATTCAGTTTGTTTTTGAAGCTATTTACTTTTGAGTTGGTAAGTACAGCGTTCAAGGTATCATAAGGTGCTGCAGCTAATTTAGTTTGAACTTGGGGTGCGCAGGCTGCCATCGCGTTGAAACTGGTAAAGAACAATGCAGCGAGGATAAGAAGGACTAATGAGGCTTTTTTCATTTTGTAATCTCCAATTTATTTTGTAAGTACCATCAGAAACACACTATGACTTCTGAAGCATGGCCATAAATGCATCGGTTGCAGTCAACATAAACCGAATAAGTATTAACACCCGGCTTATGTTGTCGAACATGTTAACAACCGATAATGTCACGCTCATGACAGTAGTGTTAAGATTCAAAAGTAACTGAGATGAGATCTAACTCTGAATAAGGGAGAGGCTTGTGTTTGACAGCATACGAGATGCTCGGTAGATTTCCGGCAGATAAAAAAGAATTGATATGTCCCACTTGCATTGCTCCGAGGTCGACTGTTATTCACTTGGCATTAATGTTATCTCAATGATTTTATAATCTACCTGGCCATGTTAATTGCTGATGATTTATAGGTGGCGAGAATTAATCGCATAATCGTGAGTGCATTTCCGTAAACTGGTATGATCGCGGATAGCAAGATGAGTAGGCTTGAATCAATTCGAGCAGTATAAGTTCCAGTATTTCTTAACGAGAGAGTGATCCTTTATGTCTGAAGTAGCAACAAAAATTGAAAATCCCAGCAATAGTGCGGGTTTAAGTGTGCAAGCCATTGCAGAATTGAATGATCGTTACCATTCACTCAATTTTGAGGCGCGCTTGCACAAGCTTTACACAGATTTTCGACCAGAGAAGATTATGGTGACATCCTCCTTTGCGGCAACTTCTGCTTATTTTTTACATATCATCTCCCGCATTCGACCCGAGCAGATTATTTTTTTTATTAATACTGGATTTCATTTTCCGGAAACTCTGTTATATCGGGATTATCTGATTGGACTTTTTCATCTGAAGGTCGAAGATCTGAAAGCTGATGACTATCAGCATCAATATAGTGAGAAAGAGAAATTGTACGAAACCGATCCGGATTTTTGCTGCACGATTAATAAAATTAGCCCGCTGGAAGCCATCAAACCCAATTACGATATTTGGGTGTCGAGCCTCATGAGCTGGCAAACCGATCATCGCGCCGGTTTGGATATTTTTGAAGAACGTCGGGGGATTATCAAATTTAATCCGATGATTGATGTGTCGAGAGAAGAACGTGACGCTTATATTCTCGAACATAAACTGCCGTTCCATCCTCTAGTGGCGGAAGGTTACTCCTCTATTGGTTGCACGCACTGCACCGTGAAAGGCGAAGGCCGCAGCGGTCGTTGGATGGGAAAACCTAAAACCGAGTGCGGTTTGCATCTTTAATCGGTTCGAGTGAATGCTCCGCCGCTTGGCGGAGTTTTGCATGGCATTTTTATGATTGAGTCAGAATGGTTTTGAATCGATTCGTAGTGCCGATCAGTGCCGATTGTATGCCAGGTTCCCATACCGAGTGGCCCGCATCATCAATGATAATATATTCTGCTTGTGGCCATGCGTGGTGTAAGTCGTCAGCGCTGATGATTGGACAAACAGCATCGTAGCGGCCTTGCACGATAGTGGCAGGGATGTCATGTAGTTTTTTTACATTATCAAGTAATGAGTTTTCCGGCAGGAAAATGTCATGACTGAAATAGTGTGCTTCCATCCGAGCAAGCCCTAATGCAACGGTTTCACTGGCAAAATAACTGACCGTTGCCGGATTCGGCAGTAGGGTTGAACAAGATCCTTCATAAGTGCTCCAGGTACGTGCGGCAGGCATGTGAATGAGTGGATCAGGATTCATGAGCCGCTGATAGTAAGCGGAGAGAATATCACCGCGTTCTGCGGAAGAAAGTGGTGCGGTAAATTCATGCCAAGCTTCAGGGAATAAATTGCGTAATCCATAGAGAAACCAATCAATTTCTGTTTTGCGGCACAAAAATATTCCGCGTAGAATAAAACCGAGGCAGCGTTCAGGATGAGCTTCTCCATAGGCAAGCGCTAACGTACTTCCCCAGGATCCCCCGAATATAAGCCACTGGTTAATTTTTAAGTGTTGTCTGAGTAATTCTAAGTCATTAATGAGATGAGGTGTTGTATTATCTTGAATCTCACCGAGCGGTGTTGAACGTCCCGCGCCTCTTTGATCGTAGATTACAATACGATAACATGCCGGATCGAAAAAGCGTCGATGGGTAGGTGTTGATCCAGCTCCAGGGCCGCCATGGAGAAATACAACAGGTATACCGGAAGGATTGCCTGATTCTTCCCAGTACATGGTATGTAATTTATCCAAGGATAATAATCCTTGCTGATGAGGTTCGATTGCGGGATATAGTACAGTGGGTAGATGATTATTCATGATATGGATAATAGAAATTTATTTTAAAAGTGATAGAAAAGGGTGACAAACATCACTGAGTTCAAATCTTAAATGAATTATAGTTCTGATATATTGCGTAACCAGTTGCACACTGTATCAATGTTATAAGGAATAATCACATGCCTCATACTATAATGAAAGAGGAAGAAGTTTCTATGTTACGCGAAGAGATGGAAATATTAATGAATGAACGTCAACGTTTACTCGATACTACCGGGGCTGCAGCAGTTTTTGTAGCTAATCTGGATAGCACGACCTTATTGCCGGATTCTGCCTGTCAGGCGGCCAAGATCTTATCAAGCGCTTTAAATAATCTACCTGAAGAAACCTTACGGGATGCACTAGAAAAAGTGAAAACAGAGTTTATGGTCCGTGCATGAACAAAAAACAAATATAGTTGCGCCTAAGGTTGGGCTTGTTCTAACCGGAGGTGGGGCTCGCGCGGCTTATCAGGTGGGTGTGTTGCGAGCTATTGCTGAATTGTTACCGGATAACACACGCAATCCTTTTCCGGTTATTTGTGGAACTTCTGCGGGAGCGATCAATGCGGCCAGCATTGCAGTCTCAGCTAACAACTTTGCTGAAGGTGTCGGGCAGCTCGAGGCTGTTTGGTCGAATTTTCATGTAAACCAGATTTACCGTGCAGATTTTATGGGTGTGATGCATAACACGCTACGGTGTGCACTTTCCCTGGTATCGAGTGAATATGGTCAGCATAACGCGATTTCTTTACTCGATAACTCGCCGTTAGAAGCGCTGTTGAAAAATCGTTTTCCATTTCGATCGATTCAATATTGTATTCGTTCCGGTGCCTTGCATGCTTTGGGACTCACTGCGTGGGGGTATACTTCCGGACAATCGGTTACATTTTACCAAGCCGCTAGGGAAGTTTTGCCTTGGAAACGAGCACAAAGATTAGGTATTCCCGCAGAGATTGGTGCTGAACATTTAATGGCATCTTCTTCAATACCGTTTATTTTTCCTTCCGTAAAGCTAAATCGTGAATACTTTGGGGATGGTTCCATGCGTCAATTAGCACCGATCAGTCCAGCGCTGCACTTAGGGGCTGATAAGGTGCTGATTATTGGTGTACGTAAACCTGTTACCGATGAACCGAAGCGTGTCAGCGCAGCGAGCTATCCGCCTTTTGCGCAGATTGCAGGTCATGCGCTCAATAGCATTTTCGTGGATAGTCTGGATGTTGATCTGGAACGTCTTTTGCGGATCAATGAAACTCTTAAGTTGATTCCTGTTGAAACATTTAAAGAAAAAAATATATCGTTGCGCCCTGTTGAAGCTATGATGATAGCTCCAAGTGAAGGTATTAATGAGATTGCTCAGCAGTACGCGCAAACATTGCCATGGATTATGCGTTCTCTGTTTCGTGCAATTGGTGCGACGGGACCGAATGGTTCAACTTTATTAAGTTATGTGTTATTTGAAAAGCCCTTTTGCCAGGCTCTAATAGAATTAGGTTATAACGATACCTTGCAACAAAAAGATGAACTTTTGAAGTTCATCGGCATTGAAAGCACAGGATAGCAGTATCGCTGAAATAATGATTTATTTTTTTATTTGATTGAAATTCTATTAGGAAGAGATTAAATGAGTTTTGATGATCCACAATTCTGGTTGGCTGTAGTACAAATTATTCTGATTGATATTGTGTTAGGTGGAGACAATGCGGTTGTCATTGCGCTTGCTTGTCGGCGATTACCTGAGCATCAACGTAAGTTGGGGATTTTCTGGGGCGTTTTTGGTGCGATTGCGCTGCGTGTGGTGCTGATCTTTTTTGCCTTAAGTTTGTTGGCAATACCTTACTTGAAGATTGGCGGTGCAATTTTGTTAATCTGGATCGGAGTTAAGCTACTTCAGCCTGAATCAGAAGGTACGCACGAAATCGATGCCAGTACGACTTTATTAGGAGCCATCAAAACCATCATTGTGGCGGATGCTGTGATGAGCCTTGATAATGTTATTGCCATTGCGGGTGCAGCTAAAGATGACCTTAGTTTAGTGATTTTTGGGCTGGTCATCAGTGTACCCATCATTGTTTGGGGAAGCCAATTGGTGATGAAAATTATGGATCGTTATCCGATCACCATTGCCATTGGTGCGGGGCTGTTAGGGTGGATTGCCGGGGATATGATGGTGACTGATGTGGTGACCAAGGAGTGGGTCAGTACACAAGCAAAGTATTTGCAATGGGTGGCGCCAGTTGCTGCTGCTTTAGTTGTGGTTGCAGTAGGCAAGATCATGGCTGCGCGGCAACAAGCTAAAGTCAAGTCAATCGTTGATCTGATCGATGAAACATCACCCAAACAGTAGCTATCTAGTTATCGTTATAAAACACTGAGAGATTGATCATGCTAAAAATCCTATTACCCATAGATGGTTCCGACAATTGCGACCAGGCAGTAGCTAATTTCATTCAGTTGCTGAATTGGTATAAAGAAAGGCCACAAATTCATTTGCTAAGCGTCCAACATCCCCTG
>JAMXAE010000122.1 GCA_024281695.1 Nitrosomonas sp.
TTGCCCATGACCGGCAATAAAAGTTGAGTAGGCACTCCTGTACTCAGCGACAATGCGCCAAAACTGGCATCGCGCAGCTGGCTATAATCGTTAACAAATCCGGCAATATCGACGGACGCGCGCGAAGAGAATTGATGACGATAGCCTAATTCATACGCGATGAGCTTTTCGGAATTAAAGCTTTGCGAACCCTGGAATACCGCCAATATCGGGAAAGGTAACAAAGACAGTCCTGGGAAGTCACGTATTTGCGCTGCATTGATGTGGATGTCGTTTTCAGCGCGGGAAGGGGTGCGAACTGCGCGTGAAACCGCCATCCAAACCGAGTTCTCAGCATCGGGAGTCCATATGAGACGTGCATTGGGCTGTATTTCCAACCCGCTAAAATCATTGTGATCCAAACGCGTACCGATTGAAAACCGCAAGTGATCAGGTATTAATGTGATTTCATCGCGAATAAAACCGCTGATGAGCTGATTGGTTCGAGTGCGCGGATGGAAAGTAATAACGTCAGTATCGAAGAACGTATTATGATAAAGCCGGTAATTAGCGCCCCAAGTTAGGTCATGCCGGTCGAACAAGGGAAAACGATGCTGGAAATCAACGTCAAAGCTTTCAGCGTCATAATCAACAACCGGTAATATTTTTTGGCGAACACGGTCATAGTACGTTTGAAACATGATGGAAGAACGATCCGAGATTGTCCGGTCCCAGCGAAAACGGATATTTCCCCCTTCCTCATAGCCACGGTAACCGTTGACCGGAATGGTTGGCAAATCGAGAACTGCTTTATTAATTCTGTCGCCGTTGGAATTATAGAAAACATCGCCTTGAAGGGTGAGCTGATCGATGCCGCGGCTATGGTCTACCCGGAATCCTCCTCGGGCCGAATGCCATTGATCGCGATTATTTTCTCCGGATAACGATGACGTATTGTCTCTGGTGAAGCCTTTGGCATAGACACGGAAAGGCGTGTCTTCATTAATTTTTCCGCCATAACGAGCACCGGCAAAACCGTGTTCAAAACTTCCACCCCCCGCGCTGAGTAGTACTCCCTGAGTATCGGCGGCTTTCTTGGTGATGATGTTAATTACGCCATTCACCGCATTCGCACCCCATACCGCAGCGGCGGGCCCGCGGAGCACTTCGATACGTTCGATATCTTCCATCAACGTATCCTGATGCTCCCACAATGTGCCTGAAAATAAGGGTGAGTAAACGCTGCGTCCATCCATCAGGACTTGCAATTTATTGGCAAAGCGGCCGTTAAAACCGCGCACACTGATCGCCCATTTATTCGTATCGATACGCTCTACTTGTACGCCAGGCGCCATTCTTAAAGCATCCGGAATACTCGTGGCGCCGGAGCGGCGAATATCATCTTGAGTAATCACAAAGACAGCGGATGCAACTTCGGTCAGTTTTTGCGGACGCCGCGATACCGTGGTCACTTTGACGTTCATCAATTCTTCGATGCTTAAATTCATAAACTGATTATCAGCCGGTTTATTTTCTGCTATCGCAAGCTTTGCGGAACACCCGAAAATGATGCACGCTGAAAGTGCCAGAATCGGAGTCTGTAATGGATTGCGCTTCCGGGCAGCCTGTACGGGTTGCATTTTGCTGTGTGGACAATCTGTTCGCATAATGTTTTTCATCGTTAAAAGCGCCATTCCGCTCCGGCATATACACCGCGCGGCAGGGTTGTCGGTAATGAAGGAAGGAAATCGGCGACGAATTCCCTGTGATTCTGGCTAAAAAGATTCTGGCCAACAATAAATAGCTCGACATTTTTTACGGGCTTATGCACCAGCTTGGCGTCCATCGTGACGTAGCCGGGAATGCGGTAAAAGTCCACACGGCTGACATAGCGCAGCCAGAGATTGAGTTGCAATTTTTCCGAAAAATCATAATGAGAGCGGACCGAGACTTGGTGTTGCGGACTGACTTTGTCCGCGCTGCCGGTGGTCGGATCGATTTGCTTCAGTACCGAATCGGAGTGAATATTCATATTCAGATAGCTGTAGTTGCCTTGCAGGCGCCATTTCCCGGTAGGTTTCCATTCGATCGATGTTTCCACTCCGTGCGTCTGTCCCGAAGCCTTATTGGTTAATCCTATCGGTAATATCAGATGAGGCGGGAAGCTCGCATGGAATAAGGGGGATCCAACGGATAGATCGCGTAATTGACTATAATCATTATAGAAAGCCGAAATGTCGACCGATGCTTGCGGTGAAAATTGATGCCGGTATCCCATTTCGTAGGCGATTAATTTTTCCGAATTGAAGTTGGATGAGCCCATTAATTGGGCCAAAACCGGAAATGGGAGCAGCGCTGATAAGCCGGGAATTCCATTTAATGTCCGGGTATTGAGCAGGATATCATTTTCCGCGCGCGAAGGTATGCGTACCGCGCGTGAGACCGACATCCAAATCGAATTCTGGTTGTCCGGCGTCCACATCAAGCGTGCATTAGGCTGAATTTCCATTCCGGTGAAATCATTGTGATCAAAGCGTGAGCCTAGGTTAAGCCGCAAACGTTCGGGCAGCAATGTGATTTCATCGCGGATGAATGCGCTGGCCATGTGATTTATTTGCGCGCGCGGACTAAATGAGACTAATTCTGTATCGAATTCCTTATTGCGGTAGAGACGGTAATTTGCCCCCCATGTCAGGTCATGCTTTTCAAACAAAGGAAAACGATGCTGAAAGTCAATGTCAAAGCTTTCAGCTCTGTATATTGAGCCGGTTAATGCCCGATAATCGACACGATCATAATAAGTTTGCAGCATGATAGCCGATTTTTCCGAATAGGTTCGGTCCCATCGCAAGCGCAGATTCCCTCCTTCGTCATGTCCTCTCGCCGCTGCAATCTGAATAATAGGTGCGCTGAGGGCGGATTTATCCAGCCGGTCGCCGTACGAATTGTAGAAAATATCGCCCTGTACGGTAAACTGATCGATGCCGCGGTGATGATCGAGGCGGAATCCGCCGCGGCTGGAATGCCACTGATCATTGATATTCTCTCCTGTTAAGGACTGCGTATGATTGCGCGTAAATCCTTTGGCGTAGACGCGGAAAGGAGTTTCTTCATTGATTTTTCCGCCGTAACGCGCACCAGCAAAGCCCTGCTCGAAACTGCCGCCGCCGCCTGAAAGTAATATGCCTTGGGTATCCGCTGCTTTTTTAGTGATAATATTGATCACACCATTAACCGCATTGGCACCCCACACCGCTGCATTCGGGCCGCGTATGACTTCGATGCGTTCGATATCCTCCATCAGTGTGTCCTGTTGCTCCCACTGTACGCCGGCGAACAGCGGGTTGTAGACACTGCGCCCATCCATCATAACCTGCAATTTGTTGGCAAAGCGGCCATTGAAACCGCGTATGCTAACGGCCCATTTGTCCGTGCCGATGCGTGCGACTTCGACACCGGGTGCCATGCGCAAGGCTTCCGGAATGCTGGTTGCGCCCGAACGGCGAATATCGTCCTGGGTGATGACAAAAATGGCGGAGGGAACTTCGGAGAGCTTCTGCGAACGCCTCGATGCGGATGTGACCTCGACTTTCATCAGTTCTTCAATGCTGAGATCCAAGAACTGATTGTCAACCGGCCGCTTTCCAATAATCGTTCTGTTTTCCGCCGTCACGGCATTGGCCAGACAGCAGAAAACAATGAAGATCGACAACTTCAGATTGAAGGGTATTGCCAGATTAAACATCGAAACTACAAGCCATTAATTTCCGGTGAGCGCTATCGCGCGGCATTTTTGTCAGAATTTGCCATGATACTTTGTCGGATGGTTCTTTAAAGCATGAATTACAGCAAATTCAAACTTGTTTTTCAAAAATTAAGAAAAGCCTTCGGGTTAGGGAAGTTCTGAAAAAGGTAGCGAGCGACGGTCAGGTAAGGCGAAATCAGGTGAAAAAGCGCAGTTTACGAGGGGTAAATGAGCATTTTGAACCTGATGTCAACGCAGCATGGCCGAGCGCGGCAGTTTCTCAGAACTTTCTCAGGTTTTAGCCGGTGGCTGCGCGGTGATGGACGGTGCAGGCAGGAGTTTGTCTTTTAGCGCCAGAAAAACCCGGTTTCTTCCGGCGTTTTTGGCTGCATAAAGGGCCTTATCGGCTGCATTGACCAGATGGCCTTCATTTTTCATGCCGGATTCTTTTAGCGCGACACCAATACTAATGGTGATCTGGATATTGATTTCACCGATGTTGATTTGCTGCTGGCTTATTTCCTGGCGGAGTCTTTCGGCGAAAAGGATGACCGACTTGGCATCCGAATTTCCAAGCTGGCAGACGACCAAAAACTCTTCTCCGCCCATGCGGCAGAAAGTATCGCCTTTACGCGCGGTTTTCCGGATGACCGCGGATAATTCTTTCAGCACTTTGACGCCAATCGCATGACCGTAGTTATCGTTGATGACTTTGAAATGATCGATGTCGAGCAGCATGACAGCCATCAACTGACTGGAACGGTTAGCGACACTCCAGGTTTCCGCCAGTGTTTCCATGCCGGAGCGACGGTGCGGCAATTCCGTGAGCATGTCGGTCAGAGCAAAATACTCCAGCCTGCGATTCGTGACGGCTAATTCAGCGGCAAAGCGCTTGAGCTGTTCGCGATCATGATCCCATGAATCCTGTAGCTTTCGATAGTGCCAAGCTGCTCGCAATCTGGCTCGAAAGGCACGAATATTAATGGGTTTTGTTACATAGTCATCAACACCCGCGTCAAATGCCTTAATGACTTCTTCTTCATCGTCTATGCCAGTCAGCATAATAATATAAATTTTGCCCCCACTCTGTTGCACGTAGAGATCTGGTTAATTCCAGGCCATTCATTACCGGCATCATCCAGTCCGTTACGACAATATGCGGCAAGATTTCCATCGCGAGCGCTAAAGCTTGCTGACCGTTGCTGGCCGTAAAGACAGTGTGACCAAGTACTTTAGATAGCAGCTCTTTGGCAAGAATGAGGCTGATTGGATCATCTTCTACCAAAAGGATACGCAGCGAAGCGGCATCGGTTGCATTTTCCGTGCGTGGCGCAGCAGCATTCATCATCTTATCGAAAGGGGGGGGGATTTCCACAGCAGGCAGCTTGAGTATTTTTCCCCATGCATGCCATGCCTGCATAATCTGGTCTATGAAGGCACCAAATGTTCCAGTGTCTAAGCCAATTCTTCCGCCAAACAGTATTAATTCGGAGATGCGCTGGTTACGATCCGATTCTGATGGTCTTGAATTACCGCCATACCATTTGGCTGAACGTGTGCTGGATGATTCGGAATATCTGCTTATGTCTGATGTAAACCCAAATTCTTTTGATGCGCGGTATTTTGGACTGATTGCGGGTTTGCAGATTCAACATGTTGTTGAGCCTTTTTTTACTTGGGGTTATTAAGTTGTTCAGGGAATAGTCAGGATAAAATAAATTCTTTGCGTGCAAAATTGCATGAATCAGGCTACTAGGAGAAATTTCCAATTATTGGTTAATAATCTCATTTTTGCTTATAATCAATCATTTATCACAAAATTCGAGTAGAGCGCAATGAGATGGCCAAAAAGGCGGCTTAGCCTCCCCGGTTTTGCATGCTCTCAAAATACAAGGAACGAGCATTAGTGCAGGTATTGTGGGTTTCTTTCCCTGCTTCCTTCCGGATACGGTCAATTTCATCGCCCGCCAGGCTGGATGCGGCGTCCCAAATAACAGTAACAGCTTTGTGCATGGCGGTTTTAACCGTTTCCGGCATCTCAATTGCCGGTGCAGTCTGATAAATTGTTGTAAATTTATTCGAGAGCATGAATCAGGGGTGTTAATCAACAAAAGGCTCTAAAGTTTCATAGGAATTATTTGTGTATTTAACCATGATAAATGCAAATATCCGCCTAATTATTAGGCCATCCAGAACGGTTCTATCATGCGTTGAAGTCAATCTAATCTGTGGGATTAACACCCAAAACCATGCAGCACATGGCCTGCGCCCATGACACCAACAACTAGCGGTTTTTCCATCGAGGCGACCAACATCTGGCGAAATTACTCAAGGCCTAGCCCGAGAAGTCGATACTTTGAGAACGGCCACACCCCGCGCCCAATTCCACCAAAAGAACCTGCGCCAACCAGCTCAACACGCAGCGGTTGAAAATCAGCTTCACTATGAACGACACCGGCCGGAAGAAACTACTCTGTACCAATTGGTGCAAGAACACGCTGAGTCCTTCTTTGCGCAAGTTGAATTGGTGACCGGATCGGGGTTGCCCGATTTTGTCAAAGACGAGTTCGGTGCGTTTCTTGAATGTGGCATTTTAGCGCATGGTTTTCTGCGCCTGCGCTGTGCCGACTGCACCCATTAAAAGCTGGTCGCTTTTTCCTGTAAGCGGCGGGGGTTCTGTCCTTCGTGCGGTGGACGGCGCATGGCGCAGACGGCTGCTCACCTGGTCGATCACGTCATTCCCAATGTACCCGTGCGCCAATGGGTTCTCTCACTACCAATTCCACTGCGCTATCTACTCGCGCTGTCCATCCGTATCTGATCTCACCCGTATTGCAGGTCATTTCGCGTGCCATCTCTACTTTTCTGATCAAACAGGCTGGATTCAAGCGGCGTGAGGCACAAACCGGTGCGATCACGCTGATTCAGCGCTTCGGTTCGGCGGTTAATCTCAACATCCATCTGCATTGCCTGGTGCTAGATTGGGTTTATCGTATGCAGAACGGCGTACCGGAATTTTGCACTGTACACCCCCAGGCGACTGAACAACTGCAGGGGTTGCTCAGCCAGATCATTCAACGCATCATGGAGGCATTGACTCGGCACGGTGCGCTCATTGAGGAGGAAGGCATGACCTACCTGGCCGACATAGAATCGGACGCCGCTTTGGCGCAGCTCGCATCGGCAGCCTGTACCTATCGGATTGCACTTGGCCCCGGGCAGGACAAAAAGTGCTGACATTGAAAACCGCCTCTACCCAAAGCACACAACCATCGCAGCTTGTTGATGCATGTTGTGTCAATGCAAATGGCTTCAGCCTGTATGCCGGGGTGCGTTGCGCCATGAACCAACGTAGCAAACTGGAACGCCTGTGCCGCTATATCACCCGCCCCGCGATTGCCGATGACCGCCTGGCGCGCAATAAGGATGGGCAAGTGGTGTTAAAACGCCTTATCGGGATGGCACCACGCATATCGTCCTATCGCCACTGGAATTCATGCAGCGACTGGCCGCGTTAGTTCCGAGGCCAAGGCTCAACCTTATTCGTTTCCATGGCGTGCTTGCACCAAACGCGAAGCTTCGTTCTGAGATTATTCCTGGCAGCAAGAAAAACAAAAGTAATGCATCAAATGCGAATGATGCTGTGCCACCTTCCTCGGCTTCCGTGCGTATCAGTTGGGCGCGTTTGCTCAAACGGGTGTTCGATATTGACATTGAGCATTGCCCGCATTGCAGGGGAACCCTGAAAATCATCGCCGCTATTTTGGAGAAAGCTGCAATCACTAAAATTCTTGACCATCTCGGCTTGCCTGCCCGGGCGCCACCTAGAGCACCTGCGCAAATCTTTGATCCTTTCGAACCAACCTGAATCGAAACCCAGTTTTTCCAGCTCTTTTCATGATTGAGCTGATGTCTCCCCCTGGGCGTCTTTTGCGTGAAGGGTAAAAAAGAGGGCAAAGCCAACACTTTTTCTGCTGATCAAACACAAATTTTGCTAATTTCGGATGATTTTCCGGTCAGGTTGACAGCCAAACCTTCTTCCGATTCGGCTTTTATGAAAAAGGTCGTTTATTTTTCCTATACCCCGATGTTCGGTAGGCGTCACCTGCCGAATGCGTACCCGGTATGATCTGGCGACGGGAGAAGAAAAGAAAACCACGCGCAGATACGCGCTCATACAACAGAGAGTCCCGTTGATAGCATTCAAACAAGCAGTACTGCGATAATTCTCTCCTGAGCCCCCGCAGCAAAATACCTGCTGGTTCTAAGTCGCTTCAACGCGCGTTTGGCCTTGGCTCTTTTCTTCGCGTGCCGGTAGTGCCGGATATCCAGGCGCAGTGCTTCACTTCTTTGACAAAAGTACGCCACTGTAAAATAGCATGGGATTTGGCAATCTTGACATGAATTACCTCTTCCAGCGCCGATTCCCCATGCAAGCCAACGCTCATCCGGAAAATCCGGATCGGCTTACTCGGCGCACCTGTCGCTGAAATAATTATGTATATCTCAAGGCCGACTAACTATTCATTTTTGTCATTCCGAACACCGTGAGGGATCTTTGCGAATCAAAAGTATAGATTTCTCGCCATGCTCGAAATGACAATTATTCAGAGACTCCCTAATGGTCATTGATGCACTTTGATAGCCAGTTGAAGTAGTTTTGAACTGATATCCAGACCGGACTTGCGTGCGATTGCTAAGTTAATTTCGAACACAATTTTTTCATTGATCAGGCTCATATTGATGATTATCCTCTGGGATATGGCATTAGGGTTGTCAGCTAAGGTCAGAATAGGTTGATCTGAAAGGTTGCTCATGATATTTGCCAAGTTGCTGCTGACTGATTTGGAGAAGAAAATTACCTGGCAATCCGCTAATTTTTCCGGGTTATCAATTCGCATGACTTTGATATGTCGTTTGTCGACAGGTTTGTTCTGTAGTTTGTCGATTTCATTGCCGAAAAAGTCTTCGCCATGCACACACAGATTAATCACTGAACCGGTACTGTCGGGCCATTGCGTGAATGCAATGAAGTTATAAATAAAGGCCGCTTTGATCTGATATTCAATGACATTGTCGGCTTTGGCAGTGGAATGTGCAATCGGCAGACCGTAACCTAATCCGATGGCTAAAATAAAACCGTAGACACATCGTTTCACGGTTGCGCTTGAGCATTTGATTAACTGGTTAAGTGTGGGCATATTCATTATTCTGATTAGAAGCGCCACTGCGCTCCTGCATAAACCCCTCGTGGAATGACGGCTAGTGATGAGGGCAGGAAATCAGCTACGAACTCCCGGTGATTCTGGTTGAACAGATTTTGACCGACAACGAACAACTCAAGGTTTTTGGTCGGTCTATACGTCATTCTGGCATCCATCGTGACATAGCTGGGGATGTTGTAGTACGAGATATCACTGGTGTAGCGCAACCAGAGATTTGCTTCCAATTTATCCGATAAATCGTAATTGGAACGGAGCGACAATTGATGTTGAGGATTTACTTTGTCAGCGCCACTGGTAATGGGGTCAAACCTTTTTGTCAATGAATTCGCGGAGATATCCATTTGCAGAAAACTGTAGTTGCCTTGCAAACGCCATTTGTCCGTAGGCTTCCAATCAGCGGAAGTCTCAAATCCGTAAGTTAATGCCGATGCTTGATTATTGCCCATGACCGGCAATAAAAGTTGAGTAGGCAGCCCTGTGCTCAGCGACAATGCGCCAAAACTGGCATCGCGCAGCTGGCTATAATCATT
>JAMXAE010000123.1 GCA_024281695.1 Nitrosomonas sp.
TGATTCAATGCGCGCTTCTTGAGACAAGCTTAGTCTGGATACAAAAAGGGTTACATTTAACCTGCAAGTGCATCACGCGCTAGCCTAAAAGGCTCGCAGGATGTTAAGTAATTTAAACATTTTCTCAGGCGATTATTCAGTCGTTTTTCAATCGACAAACAATTAATTCAGGTGTCCACCCGATAACTAACTTTTGATGTACGAAGTGTCTTATTGATTCCGTTTTCAAACGATACTGTTGAGCGAGTTGTTCTCTAACCGATGCTCAAAATCTCCTGGGTGACCATGATGTAATAATGCCGACCGCGTCAAAGATTGCGCTTAAGTTTCCGGCTGATTCTCGTATGCGAACCATTCAAGCGACGTTCAATTTCTCTCAGTGATATCGCTCGATTTTTCCAGTCTTTGAGTAGAGTTCCTTCTGTTTTATTCAGATGGAAATAGTGTATTGTCATGTTGCAACTCTGTTTTACAGTTATTTAATGATAATTAGGGTACGGCGGTACACTTAAATTTTGAATATGAGAGGCTTAATTGGAAATTTTCTTAAACATGTTTTCGAGAGTTTCACGGGATACAGAGCCGCTGATACCGACACGCTGGTGGTTTTTGTCTAGAAAATAGGTGCGAGGGACTTCACCATACCATTGGGGGTCAATCTCATAACGAAGCTTTTGCGGATTAGCTTCTGCAAAGATCCAGTTATCAACTTGATTGAGTTGATTCTCAGTCAATATGGATTTAGCCCGATCAGCTGCTGAGGTATCATCAATAGCCAGCATGATCAGATTAATATCTGGTGTGGTTTTGTGAAGCTCACTGAGTAAAGGCTTTTTTCTAAACACGAAGTGCAATTTACATACCAAATCATCAATACGAAAGGCTTACTGGCATATTCATTCAACAATTGCCGATAGCTTCCAGAACTAAAATGTTTCAAATCCGTTTGTTCAGCACGAACTGGAAAAGTCATGATGAATGTCAAGAATAAAAGCAAGGAATAAGAATTTTAGGTAATTGCATAATTGTACTCGTTAAATTATACGAAGGCTGATCAATATTGGTAATTATGCCTACTAGTATAGGTATCTCTTGACAGCGTGATTAATTCTTACAGATTATCTTCAAAATTCAGTTTCTTGAGAATGCGACTAATTGTCGCAGCTTGCTTTAATCTCTTCGAATTCAGTTTTCTATCCCTCCGTTTTGTATCTCAAGAAACCGCTTATTCCCTCTTATTTAATTTTATTTGCTACAGAACAGTTTTCTAGTAATAGACGCCTGCGGCAATTTGTCGCATTGTGAACGGTAGAATTCTGACTGAGAATGATTACCTATAGTCTGGGTAGTTGTTGTAAAGAGAAACTGAGTTACTTCAGCCTATCTTAATTTTCTCCACTGTTCGTGGTTACTCCACTAATCCAACTTGCATCAAAATAAACTCATTGAGGGCTGGTTACCATGTTATTAAAATCTGTTATTCAAAGTTTCTTAGCATTACTCGTGCTGACTTGCAGCATTTGTCAAAATGCGTTAGCACATACTTCTATAGATCCACCTTCAGTTACTGAAGGGACACAATCGCAGAATCATATTGTGATTAATCACGGCTGTGGTGATCAGGCAGTAATTGGCACGAGTTATGTCATTCCTGATGGAGTAAGTTCAACGGTTAATGTGGATGGCAATCCATATAATGGACCGCTCAGTGATTTCATTCAGAACTGGGGGAATTCGATTGAAATATATCAGGATCGCTCATTATTCAGTGAACAGGATCATAAATTTGATGATAAAGGTAATGTGGTTGGATTCTGGCTGGGAGGTGGCCGAAGTCTTTCACCTCATTTAAAGGGACGCATTCTATTTGTTTCGGGTGCGGTACTATTTGTACCTGAGTCCTGTGCCAAGGTTGTCAGATTTGTTTTTGCGGGTGCTGATATTTGCAAAATAACCGGAATTGATGATCTCATTGCTGAAAATGTAGTTAATCTTTGGACTCCTGCTGTCGGTTCAAAGTTTGACGGGACGCCGGGAGGTCACTCTTTTGATTCCCCGTCGGTGTTTACTTTTAACCGTGATTTGGCAACGAATCCGCTACCAGAATCCTGTGGCGCAGGTCAACAAGTGACGGTGAAGCCCTCTGCTGCGCAGATTGATCGCGATATGCCCGTTATTTTCAATGGAATACAAGTGTGGCCACAGCCCTAATTCATCACATTAATCATTACGAATTCAAGGAAATAATGCTATGGCACTTACAGGACAACAACAAACTTTAATTCTCCAGCTCACGCAGGCAATGTTCAATGCCACTCCCGGGATAATTTACCTGGAAGCTCTCGGTTCGCAAATGAACACAGGACAATCTTTAGCTCAATTGGCTCAGTCTATAGCCGGAAGTGCTCTATTTTTCGGAAAGAATTATGCGACTGATCTTACACCTAAAGCGTTTGCAGATACTTTTATTAATGACTTGCTGGGTGCTAACGTTTCTGCTAACAGTAAAACGTTAGCAACGGATTATGTTGTCAGCAGGATAACTGCCGGAGCAACACAAGGTGAAGTGATTACAGAAGTGACCCATATTCTGTCTGCTTTTTCCACAACAGATCCTGTTTGGGGAGCGGCTGTATTAGCGTATAACACCGGAAATGCGACAAAAGTCGTTGATAATCTGGTGGGTGATACGGTGGCAACAGACGACAAAACGGGTGTAGTCGATTATATTTTGGCACAGATGGCGAGTGGTCAGACTTTCGGAGCGATGGTCGAATGGGCTATCACATTACTAAATGGCATTGATCATGCGGATACTGTTTGGGGTAATGCTGCGGTTTTGTTTGATAATCGGATAGAAGTCTCGCACTATTACTCAATTGAAAAAGCGGGTTCTGCTACAAATCTTGCAATTCTGCAGCAGTTTCTGGCTAGCGTCACCATAGATCCTGCTTCAATCGCTACTGCCAAAGCAGAAATAGACAACCTGTTCAGCAACCCTGCCGTCATCAATCTAGCTAACCTTAATGGAAGCAACGGGTTTCGTCTGGAAGGAGTACTGACAGGTGACAGAACAGGTTTTTCCGTGAGTGATGCAGGAGATATTAACGGAGATGGATTTGATGATGTAATCGTTGGTGCGCCTCGTGATACTAGTGAGTTTTACTCAGGCGCGAGCTTTTTGATATTTGGTAAAGCTTCTGGGTTTAATGCTTCGCAGGCTTTATCCAATCTGGATGGTGTTAGTGGTTTCCGCCTTAATGGAGTGGCTGGAGACGGAGCAGGCCATTCTGTGAGTAGTGCCGGTGATATTAACGGTGACGGTTTTGATGATTTGATTATCGGTGCACCTTCGCTCAACGCTAGCTATATGGTATTTGGTAAGGCTTCTCGGTTTGGTGCTGTACTGGAGCTATCCAATCTGGATGGCAGTGACGGTTTCCGCTTGCATGGCGATGGCTTGACAGGCTGGTCTGTCAGCAGTGCGGGAGATGTCAACGGAGATGGTTTTGATGATGTTATCGTTGGAGCACCTTCTGGTAGTGGAAGCGGTCCCTATTCTGGTGTCAGTTATGTTGTTTTTGGTAAGCCCTCAGATTTCAGTGCTATATTGGAATTATCCGACTTGGACGGCAGCAATGGTTTCCGTATGAATGGAGTCGCAGAGGGAAATCAATCAGGTAATGGTGTGAGTGCGGGAGACGTGAATGGCGATGGTTTTGGCGATTTAATGATTGGTGCCTATCGGGCTAGTCCGAATGGGGATTCATCTGGTTCTAGTTATGTGGTGTTTGGTAAATCTTCTGGTTTTGATGCCGTAGTGGATTTGATCAACTTGAATGGCAGCAACGGCTTTCGTCTGGATGGGGTAGCAGAGGGAGATCAATCGGGTTATTCACTCAGTACTGCTGGGGATATCAATGGTGATGGATTTGATGACATAATCATTGGTGCGCATCTTACGGATGCGAACGGCGAAGATTCTGGTGCTAGCTATGTGATATTTGGTAAAGCTTCGGGTTTCAGCGCTGAGTTGAATCTATCCAGTTTAGATGGTAGCAACGGTTTTCGCCTGGAAGGAGTGGCAGCAGAAGATTTCTTAGGTAAATTTGCGATCAGCAGTGCTGGGGATTTCAATGGGGATGGTTTTGATGATCTGATTGTTGGCTCATTTGCTGCCGATTCGAATGGTGTCGATGCTGGGGCGAGCTATGTTGTGTTTGGTAAAGCTTCTGGGTTTAATGCGACGCTGAATCTATTCAATTTGGATAGTGGTGATGGCTTATGCTTACATGGAGTGGTAGCAGGGGATGCATTGGGTCAATCTGTGAGCGGTGCTGGAGATGTCAATGGTGATGGATTTGATGATTTAATTATTAGCGCCCTTTTTGCCGATACCAGCGGTGGCAGTAATACTGGTGCAAGTTACGTGATATTCGGCGGTAATTTCGTTAATACGGCAGTCTCTTTAAAGACATCTGAATTCAATAGTTCTGATGTTAATAATCAGGATGTAGCATTGCTATTGGTTGGAGTTAATATGGCCACAGATTTTATATAGAGAGGGTTTTTCTAATTTGCACATCTTAATAATAAGCTGATCATGAGTAGATTAGATGCTATATAAATCTTAGCTGGAATAGTAAATAGTATTTTTCTTGCAACTCGTCCTAAATATGTTCTCAAGAATCCAACCCAGCCGAATAGGCTGGGTTGGGAAATAGGCCTAGATTGTCAGCAAGCGAAAATCCTCGCTTCTATGCGAGCCTGCGCCATAAGCATGATCTATTTTTCTCACCTATTAGTTGGATTAGTTTCATCTATAGCCGCTTATTCTTATCTATTCTGATAACTTAATTAGATAATGTTGTACGTTTAAAACGTAAATCAACTGTAAAAATGTATCTTCACCTAAGCCAATTCCTTTTTCTTGCAAAATAGTAAAAAGTTCTTTCAAAGTATTTTTCCCATTTACGCACTCTAAAATTGTTTCCAGTAATATGGCGATATCGGGAGGAATAGAAAAGAAATCTCCCGCCATTCTGATTTCTATACGTTCGTTACCACAGCTTTGCCCATCGAATGATTTTGTTTGTGCAAGAGTCAATTCTCTGCCTTTAACAATCTCGGGAATTTCACGCCAAACGTTGCTGTTATGGTTAAAGAACCGCTGAACCGATTTGCTCTTATGAGTTAAATTCAGATCGTTTTTCCTTAAAGTAAAAAAATGAACAAGTTGCTTCATATTTGAGGTTTCATCACAAATAATTTCCAAATTGAGCAAAGTAAATCGCTTACTTTCGAAATTAACCGCATCAAATCCCATTTCATTAAAGAATTCAGGTAGTTCATTTAACCTGCGGGGACCCAGTTCAACTGGATCTCCAGATATCCTGAAGGGGTTAGAGAAATTTATCCATAAACCACTTGGCTTCAACACCCGATAAATTTCTTCAGTCAGTCGTTCTGGGTTACTTACACAATATCGAGCATATACTGAGTAACCACTACAGATAGCGAAGCGCTCTTAAACGGCATATTCATTACATCTGAAGCAATATATCGAATGTTTTTTGTTGTCGATTCTGGTGGAGTTAATTCAACCTTTTGCCAATCGGCTTTCTGCAAATGGTAGGTTAACGGTTCTCCCTCGATAAATTGCTTGGCTGTTAAAAGGGTAGGCAGAGATAAATCCACACCGTAAGACACTTGGAAATTATCGGCAATGCTATGTAACAAGCCGCAAGCACCGGCTCCCAATACAGCTACAGACTCTCTATCCTTACAATGCTCGGTAATGGTTTTACCAAACAGATTTTTTACATCAGCAAAATCATGAGTTCCAAACCAATCCTGGTAAAAATACGGCAACATATCATGAAATGAGAAACCTGATCTTACGGAACCCCACGCTAATGTATTATCTTGCCCAGAGCAGTTCTGCAAAAAATCCATAATAGGTTGACATGATTTTTCTAGAACGTCTAAATTACTCGCCATACCTTTTTTAATCATTCCTATTCTATTCGCTAATATACCGGGCTCAGAATACCGTTCAAAATCTTCCAGGTTATCGTTAATTTTTGCGAACGAGGATTTGGTTTCCTCCATTTCTATGATAAATCCTTGTAAAGAAGAAAATACATCGGGTAGGAGAAAAACACTGATTTCATTAATCAGAGGATAAATGTTTCCGCAATGCGAACAAATTTTGGTGGATGGCGATTCGTCAATCAAATCTCCTCGGCAAGCGATACATTGATACATGGCAAGATTCCCCTTGATTTTTAATAGGTCTTGTTATCTAACAGAACGCTACAGCTAGTCTACTGCACCGCTTGTAGCAATTCGCTGGCTTCCTTTATTCTCTTGAAATATAAAGTAGCGGTACAAACTGGCAGTACACGCAGCGACATCCGCAATACCAAAAGCCTCATCATTATGCAAAAGACTATATAAGCTTTAAAATGTATTATCAGGGATAAACTCTGGTTAAAGTTTTTTCAGAAACTGGTAGCTTTACCACTGTATTGATCCATTGAGGTTTTGCTGTGTAATTTTGCCTGGTCGCCCTTGTCTGTCGTTTAGCCATTTAAGCAAAAGATTAACTAACTTAAGGGAATATCACTACTTTGAATCGATTTAAGAGAGGTAAAGCCACTTCATCAGCAAATCCAAAATTTAATATACAATTCTGATTGATGAAGCTAATTAGATCAATGCGACAAAAAGTCGCGGGTGGGTTATTTCCTTAAATATTTTTTCGTATCCTCCAACATATTTGATTGATACCTTTATAGTTGAGTATCCATTGGCATATTGTCTTGTTTATGGGTGAAAGGATATTTTTGTAGATATTTCGATCCGATTCGGTAGATAACGATTACATTACAGATGCTTTTTTTAATTAACTGTATCTTGCGACAATTTGTCACATTCCCATTTCTTTATTTTGTCTGGATAATGCTATGGTGATTAAGTGATATTGCTCTTGATCATAATTATCTTCCCTCCTCTCCATTCCATGCCTGTTTCCTTCTCAAATGAACTTCTACTCAAGCAGGCACTGGAATGGTTCTTTTTTTGCAGGACTGCATGGATCAGAATCGGCGGTAATCTAATCTATTTAATGCATAATCGATGTGCGCAGCGAATAAAAATCAGCAGGCATTACAAATCTTTGCGTAATGCTCAATAAGCAATTTAGAGGCTTGATCTTGGTTTGATTGAGCACTTGCTAGAATTAAAGAGAGTAAATCTCTTATATGCAGTGCGACAAAATGCCACATGGTTTCTGTTGGTTGTCGCCACTAAAATAGACCACTTCTCCTGACTACAATTTATTTTCTCTTCTTATTTAAAATAAAATGGATTCATGCAAGTAACCAATATTGCAATCCTGATGATACTTTCTACCGCTTTAGTGAGTACTGGTGGTTGTATAACTGTACCTCAACGGCAAGTTCAGGAAGTTGGCGCAGCGATACCGAGTCAGTGGGGGGACGATCAGGTCTTCAGTCAATCGACACCTGAGCAATGGGTTGAGACCTTTGACGATTCCCAGTTGCGTGCATTGATTGATACTGCACTGACTAACAACTATGAGTTGAAAGCAGCAGCAGCGAGGGTTGATGCGGCGATCGCACAAGCGCGCATTGATGGATCCGACCGTTGGCCGCAATTCTTTTTTACAGTCGATCACCAACAGGTTCAAATTCGTGATGCTGGTTTTGGTTCGTCAAGATTTGGCGTATTTGAAGCGATGTTTGGTTTAAGCTGGGAAGTGGATGTATGGGGGAGGATACGCGATTTCCAGCAAGCTGCCGTGTGGGAAGCGGATGCGACTAACACCGATTATTATGGTGCAAGGTTATCCTTGGCGGCACGGGTGGCGCAGAGTTATTTTGAGTTGATTGAAGCAAAATTGCAGGCAGCCGTAGTCGAGCAGTCCATTAAAGACCGTACAATCATCGCTAATCTGGTGCGTGGACGTTTCCAGCGCGGCCTAGTGCACGGGTTGGACTTGCGTCTGGCACTGACCGATTTGGCTAATGCGGAAGCGCAAATGAAGCAGGCGAGTAATAGGATCCAAGTGGTTACTCGACGCCTGGAAATTTTAATCGGACATTATCCGGCGGGACAGCAAATAGAACTAACCGCGCTTCCGCAACTATCTGCCGATATTCCTGCCGGATTACCTGCTGAATTACTGAAACGTAGACCGGACTTGGTTGCTGCATTTAGTCGTTTGCAAGCCGCTGATCTTCGCACAACCAGCGCAAAGAAACTGCGTTTGCCACGTATTACACTGACTGCTGCAGGCGGCACACGCAGTGTCGATTTGACTGAACTGATCGATCCCAGAGCTGCAGCTTGGAACGTATTTGCCGGACTAATGCAACCTTTGTTTACTGGGGGGCGCATCCAGGGAGAAATCTCTCGCAATCAAGCGCATGCAGAAGAAGCACTCAATTTTTACAAAAATACCGCATTAAATGCTTTCCGCGAGGTTGAGCAAGCGCTAGAGGCAGAGGAGTGGTTGCGGCAGCAGGAAATATCGCTCAGGAAAGCCGTCGAGCAAACCGAGTCCAGTCAAAAATTAGCAACTTATTCTTATCGTAATGGTTTGATTGAGATTCTCACATTGTTGGATAGCTATCGCAGCACACTCAATGCCCAAAGTGCACACCTTTCCGTGACACGGCAACTACTCAGCAACCGCATTAATCTTTACCTAGCTCTGGGTGGGAATGTTTAATGGAGTTGATTGCAAAGCAAAATCTCTTCATCAATCATTCATGAGTATGCGTCAGCAGCTATTCGTTGCACTATTAATTGCGATTGCGGGCGGGCTTGCTTCGGTCGTGATTGTTAACTCACCTCTTCAAACTGATCGGCAAGAAGAAATCATTAAACTGCCTTCCGTTCAAGTCGTCACAGTTAAGTCTGGGCAATTGCGTATGGATGTGCGTTCACAAGGGCGTGTCATGCCACAGACCGAAATAGATTTGGTTACCGGCGTCTCAGGTAATATTACTAAAATTTCCCCTGCATTTGTCAGTGGTGGATTTTTTAAGAAAGGAGAGTTGCTCGTTTCGATCGATCCAGCTGAATATGATTTAAGGGTGGCGCAGGCGCAGGCACGGGTAATGGAAGCGCAATATCAGTTAACACGGGAAAAAGCGGAATCTGAACAGGCTCGCGATGAGTGGAAGCATTTGGGGCAGGGTGAGCCTAATCCGCTTAGCTTGAGGATTCCGCAACTTAAAGAGAAAAGCGCCAAGCTGGTGGCTGAACAAGAAGAGCTAAAAAATGCTCGGTTACTGCGGCAACGCACCGAGATACGGGCACCATTCAACGGTCGAGTGCGTAAAAAGGAAGTGGGGGTAGGGCAATATCTAAGCAGCGCTGCTGTATTGGAAAG
>JAMXAE010000124.1 GCA_024281695.1 Nitrosomonas sp.
CCGGTCCTTATCCCGCTATAGATAACCAAGATCCAGGTACGGCTGGTTTTACAGGAAGCTTAATCGTGGCAGAATTTGAATCCTTGGAAGCGGCTCAAGCCTGGGCAAATGCAGATCCCTATGTTAGCTCAGGTGTTTATAGGAAAGTAACAGTCAGACCTTTTAAAAAGGTGTTGCCCGCATAAAGCAATTGCAAGTGTTATATCGCTCAGCAGTATCATGTTATTTCGTTGTAGATGATGATATGTAAAGGTTCACGTCAATTAAGTTAAGGCGTATACTTTCTGGGTCGGCAAATATATTCATCAGAATATAAATTTTATCCAAATCACAAAAAAGGAAATTCCATGCGTTTGACGAAATTTTCGCAAGTAATGATGGTTAGTATTCTGAGCTTGGTAACTATATCAGTCCAAGCTCAATCAACAGGAGTTGTAGCCAAGGTAAATGGCGTAGAGATTCCGCAATCGCGTCTGGAACTAATGGTGAAGGCAAATGTTGCTCAGGGGCAACAAGATGGTCCGGAAATGAGAAAAGCTTTACGTGAGAATCTGATTGCTGAAGAGATTCTTGCACAAGAAGCGGTTAAAAAGAGACTCGACCAAGATCCAGAAGTCGTTACACAACTTGCGATGTCTCGCCAAGCGGTACTAGTTAGAGCATTTCAGGCAGATTACATAAGGAGTAATGCGGTCAATGAAGACACCTTGCGTAAAGAGTATGATCTTCTGAAGGTACAGATGGGTGATAAGGAATATAAGGCACGCCATATTCTTGTCGAAACTGAAGCTGAAGCCAAGGATATTATTGCTAAACTCAAAAAGGGTGGAAAATTCGCTAAACTTGCTGAAGAAAAATCGATTGATGACGGCAGTAAAGAAAATGGAGGCGAACTTAACTGGAGTCCACCTGCAGCATATGTCAAGCCTTTTTCTGAAGCGCTAGTGAGTTTGTCTAAAGGTAAAATGACGCAACAACCTGTTCAAACTTCTTTTGGTTGGCATGTGATAGAGCTCATGGATATACGCCCGATGCAAGTTCCTCCCTTTGAAGAAGTGAAACAAAATATACAACAGCGCGTATTGCAGCGTGAATTTGCGAGCGTTGTGCAAGATTTGCGTAGTAAAGCAAAAGTAGAATAATAGTTCTTTGTGACGTGAGTTACCGGGTAGATTGATTGCTAACACTGTGTCAAAGCAATCTTTTCTACTCGTGGGGCTAGTGCACAAAGCAGTTCGTAACCGGTAGTACCTGCCTGGTGAGCAACCTCATCAACCGGCATTCCCTTTCCCCAGAGAATAACAGGGCTATTTAGTTCGACATTTTCAATCTCAGTTAAGTCTATAGCTAGCATATCCATAGATATTCGACCCAATAGTCGACTTCGCTGATTGTTTACCAACACAGGTGTATCGGTGGGCGCATGCCGAGGATATCCGTCTGCGTAGCCGCATGCAACAATACCGATCCGCATCGGACGATCAGCTTGGAAAAGACCATGATAACCCACTCTATCGCCAATTTTTAAATTGTGTATGGCAATAATTTTGCTGGATAGAGTCATAACTGGTTGCAAATTGAGATCGGAAGCGGTTTTATCCGGAAAAGGGGAAGAGCCGTATAACATGATGCCGGGACGTACCCAATCGGTATGGGTCTCGGGATACCGTATGATAGCGGCGGAATTCGCAAGTGAACGAGGGTGATTGTACTCTTTAGTCACCGCTTCAAAACGCTGTAATTGCTGGATCACTCTTTCCTGCTTTAAAGGATCATCAGCACTGGCGAGGTGTGTCATTAATGTGATGCTATTTACGCATTGATTTTCTCTGAGTTCCTTGATGGTTTGTGGAAATTGCTCAGGTGCCAATCCTAAACGATTCATCCCCGTATTGATTTTGAGAAACAAATCTATTTCATGATGCTTTGAGTCTGACATCATGGCAATTTGTTCACTATGGTGGATAACAGCACTTAATTGATACTGTTTGAACAATGCTAACTCTTCTATAGAGAAAAAGCCTTCCAATAGAAGAATGGGCTGCCGATAACCCGCCTCACGTAGCGATATCGCAGCGTCTAGTTCCAAAAGCGCAAATCCATCGGCATCTTTTAAAGCACTTGCGGCATGTAGGAGTCCATGACCATAGGCATCGGCTTTGACGACTGCCATGATGCGTGAACGGGGGACATATTGACGAACGATAGTAAGGTTATGTGCTAAAGCAGAAAGATCGATGAAAGCTTGAGTGGGGCGTGGCATGAATTTTATGTCCAGAATAAACAGATGCGAGTATTATGCGCAAAGTTTTTTATAATAATCTAAATTCAGTATGCTGCATTTAATTTTAATGTCATGATCCGCATGATATGCTGTTTTTCTTACTAGTTTAAATAGAATGATTAAAGCAACAGATAGTAAGTAGCTCTAGAAAGTAAAAGATAACTCAATATTCTGTAAAATAAACTTACAAGGAAATAACTTGGAACGCGGTTTTTATACTATTATGGCGGCGCAATTTTTTTCATCTCTGGCGGATAATGCGTTGCTTGTTGTCGCGATTGCCTTGTTGATTGACCTGCACGCCCCCGCCTATTTGACACCTATGCTGAAGTTTGTTTTTGTGTTGTTCTATGTCATTCTCGCTCCTTTTGTGGGTGCATTTGCTGATTCTATGCCGAAAGGGCGCGTTATGTTTATTAGTAATACCATCAAGATTACAGGTTGTGGCTTATTGTTTTTTGCCATCCATCAGTATCATGCATTAGCAGCTTATGCAGTTGTGGGACTAGGTGCTGCGGCCTATTCGCCCGCTAAATACGGTATATTGACCGAGCTATTACCTCCAGAAAAGCTGGTAATTGCGAATGGTTGGATAGAAGGACTCACGGTAGCTTCTATCGTATTAGGCACAGTTTTTGGAGGTGTTTTGATTACCCCTGCGGTTGCAGATGTGCTAATAGGATTCGATTTTCCATTCATTAATACCGGGATTGATAGCGCATTGGAAGCCAGTATTTTATTGGTTGCCATCATTTACGCGGTTGCTGCATTATTCAATTTGTATATTCCTAATACCGGTGTAGATCATCGTATTCCTAAGAAGAATCCATTTTATCTGATTCATGAATTTAGTCATTGCGTGAAACTGTTATGGACAGATAAACTCGGGCAGATTTCATTAGCGGTAACGACCTTATTCTGGGGTGCCGGGGCAACACTACAGTTTATTGTGTTGAAATGGGCCGAAGTGGCAATGAACTATCCCCTCAATCAAGCTGCGCAGCTACAGGGTGTGGTCGCAGTGGGTATTGCGATAGGTGCTATCATGGCTGCTCGATGGGTTTCATTAAGGCAATCTGTAAAAGTCATTCCACTGGGTATTGCGATGGGCATTGTTGTGATGGTTATGATTTTAGTAAATGATTTGTGGATCGCTATTGCTTTGCTGATGCTAATAGGTGGATTGGCAGGATTCTTTGTCGTGCCTATGAATGCTTTATTACAGCACCGCGGGCATATCTTAATGGGAGCAGGACACTCTATCGCGGTACAGAATTTTAATGAAAATCTGAGTATTCTGCTGATGCTATCAATTTATGCAGTGCTGATATTACTTGATGTGCATATCTATGTGGTGATAGTCGCTTTCGGACTATTCGTATCTGTTATGATGGCGCTAATTAGGAAATGGCATTTGTTAAATCAGAGTAAAGAGGATTCTCTACATCTGATTGGCGCAAGTAAGATACACTAATATCAATAAATTAAGCTTATAACCTGTCTCAAGTAAAAATCTATGTAAGCGATTGCATGATTGATTGGGCGAAACACAAATCCTTCCAGGCTTTTGCTTTTTCTGGAAGAGCGCGTAATAAATAAGCAGGATGATAAGTAACAATCAGTGGTATGCCGGAATAATGATGAATCTTTCCGCGCATACTGGAAATGCTATCCTCACTTCCAAGAAGATTCTGTGCAGCAATTTTCCCTAAGGCAACAATAAGCTTGGGTTTGATCAATTCAATTTGTCTCGTCAAATAGAGTTTACATTGACGAGCTTCATGTAAGCTTGGGTTTCTATTGTTGGGCGGGCGACATTTGACAATGTTAGTGATGTAGACTCGATCACCACGCTTTAATTCGATAGCTGCCAACATTTGATCAAGCAGCTTACCGGCTTGTCCTACAAATGGTTCTCCGGTTGCATCTTCTCTGGCTCCCGGCCCTTCTCCGACAAAGAGCCAATCCGCATTTTCATCGCCAATGCCAAATACCGTGTGTGTCCGTGCTGCGCTTAAGGGGCATGCTACACAATGGGATACGGCTGATTTAAGCTGTTTCCAGTTCATCGAATGGATTTTCTGAGATTGTTGTGTATTTTCTTCAGGATTAAGTGGAATTGTTAAATCTTCAACTTTAGTCGACAGTGATGCAGGGATTTCTTTTTGCTTTGGAGTATCTGGTTTTAAATGCCATATAGGTGTAAGACTCAATTCCTTAAGTATCTGCTTGCGTCGACTGTTCATAGCATTAATTGCATGACCAATGCATTTTCGCGCCCACACATAGCAGGATAATACCCTTTGCGCGTGGCAATTTGCTGAAACCCCATTTGCTTGTAGAGATGCGCGGCACCGTGATTCGATTCTCGTACATCCAAGAATATCGACTTTACGTGTTGTTCTTTGGCGAGATGAATAAAATGCTGGAGCAGTTGTTTACCCCAACCTTTTTTCTGCCAATCAGCAGCGATACCAAGAGTAAGAACATTAGCTTCTTCTGGACTCATCATCATGATTCCATAACCTAAAAGAATATTTCCCTGCTCTAAGACCCGGCATATATAATCAGTTTTTATTGAATCTACAAAATTACCCAGAGACCATGGAAAAAGAAAAATTTCTCGTTCAATCAGAATGACACGATCTAAATCTGATGGATACATTTTTCTAAATTCGACTGTCTGCCGTGTTGTGATGTTCATCGCTCATTTTCCTTCAGTGCTACTTTGTTACGTATATAGACAGGTGTTGCCTTAACTGATTCAGTATTAGACCCATCGATCAATTTGGTGATTGCAAGTTGTGCTATTTCACGGGCATGGGGGTGATATCCAAAATGAATCTGGTGCATATTTTCATGGTAAAGCGACAATAATGTCTGGTGATAAACATCAAAGCCACTGCCATATCCATGCCATTTATTGCCAGTCAATACAGGTGCGTGCTGGGGTAAGCAAAGTGTAGGCAAGCTAATAACTTTCCAACTGTCATCAGTTAATCGCTGATAGGCTGCATGATAAATTTCGCCCATGCGCGCATCAAGTGCCACGATGATTTTTTGTTCCTTAGCATGTTGTGCAACGGCTTCCAGTGTGCTAATTCCTACGACAGGAAGGTTGGTCGCATACGACAGGCCTTGGGCGACTCCACATGCTATACGTAGCCCAGTAAAAGAACCAGGACCTGCGCCAAAGGCTATGCCATCTATTTGTGTCAGTGCTAATTCTGCTTCTGCTAATATTTTTTGAACCATAGGCAATAGCATTTCAGAATGACGACGTTGAGCGAGGATCTCCTGATGGAGTGTTTTGCCATTTAAATAAAGCGCAACAGAACAAAATTCAGTAGAGGTTTCTAGGGCGAGAATCTTCAAGGTAATTGGTTAGATAAGGTTGAGGTTTGCTTCGATTGTGATTAAGTATCTTCGATTGATATCTATCAGCTCAATTTTTTGGCATGCGGCAGTTTATTTCAAACGCCATTGACCGAGTGAAATATAATCGACGCCATGATCAGTCTGTTTGGATTGTATGAGAAACCATTCGTTGACACACCATTGGATAGGTTTTATCAGACCGATCTTTGAGGGACGAACTACTTTTCTAAGAAGAGTAATATGTGGTGTGTAGGTGTGATTATCCAATAAGAATCCAATTTCTGATAATGCATGCCCAATTGAATCGACGAGAGAAAATAGTTTGGCAGGAAATTTATTCGACTGAACATAAATAATTTGATTCTTTTTCCATTGGCAAATCTCGTCTAAACTCAGTTCAAATTTTTTCTCTGTAACCTCTTTCATGGCTTGTTGTAGCGCCTCGATACGGTGAGCACTTATATTTCCCAAAAATAATAATGTGAGATGGATATGTTGCTCCTTAATTTTGCGACCACCACAAATAGGTTCAAGTAATTCAGCTAGATGAACCAATTGTTCTTGTATGTGTTTATTAGGGAAAACCGCAAAGAATACGCGAACAGGTTTTATAGTTACGTCGATACATGATTCAGTCAATCTTTTTTTCCATACGATCAATTAAGCACACAGCTTCTGCCACAATACCTTCTTGACGACCTATCGCACCCAAGTGCTCGGCTGTTTTGGCCTTAATGTTAATATGACTGGTGTGAGTTTTGAGATCTTGTGCGATATTAGTAATCATGGCAGGGATGTGCGGTGCCATTTTTGGTGCTTGAGTAATGATGGTCGCATCAATATTGATGACCTGATAATGTTTACTTTCTAGTAAGTTGTAGACATTACGTAGTAATACGCGACTATCGATATTTTTATAGCGTGGATCAGAATCAGAGAAATGTTTGCCTATGTCTCCCAGTGCTGCGGCGCCGATCAGCGCGTCACAAATTGCATGAAGTAATACGTCTGCATCAGAATGACCTAACAATCCTTTTTCATAAGGGATAATGACTCCGCCGATGATCAGTTGACGACCTTCGACCAACTGGTGTACATCAAAGCCCTGTCCGATTCTCATTGTATTCATGGGTTATTCCTTTTTTGTATAATCAATTCCGCTAATGCCAGATCTTGAGGGTAAGTCACTTTAAAATTGTAAGCATCGCTGAGTACCAGTTTGGGCTGAAGTCCCAAGGCTTCAACAGCACTGGCATCATCCGTTATGTTCATCGTATTGTGCAGTGCATGGGTGAGTAGAGCGCATCGAAACATCTGAGGCGTTTGTGCTTGCCATAGATTTTCTCTGGATTCAGTATGCGCGATTCGATCTTTGGTATTACTGCGCTTTAATGTGTCAGCTACGGGCACAGCTAGCAACCCACCCACTTCATCATCAGCTAAATCATTAATTAATTTTTCTAACCGGATTGAAGTTAAACAAGGCCGGGCGGCGTCATGCACCAATATCCAATCAGATGCATCAAGCAGGTTTCTTTTTTTCGCGGTGGTAAGTCCATTGAGTACACTGTCTGCTCGAGTGGTACCGCCACAGAGGAACACAATAAGTTTTTCAGAGAATTTTGACCAATCATATTTGAGCCAGTCATTATCACTGGGAGCAAGTACAACGAATATACTGGTAATCAATTGGCTCTGATAGAGTGTATTGATTGCATGGTATATCATAGGTTTGCCATTTAATGATAAATACTGTTTGGGCAATTCACTGCCCATACGGGAACCAGAGCCTGCTGCTGGAATTAAAGCAAAAAACTTTGACATTATTGAGCTTATGAAAAATTGATAGAAGAAACTGATTAGTTAGGACATGAAGAACGTACAGATACTATAGTAGTATCAACCGATGATTGTAAGTATTTTTATTAGTCGATGGTTTGAAAATGATGGATTATGAATCTGATAATTGTAACGATATCTGAAGGAAGAGATTAATTTATCAGAGGAAATGAAAGGTGCTCAAAATTTGAGCTTGCTAATAGGTATAATTAATCAATTAAATTTTAGGTGAAAATTATGGAAGCAGAACAAATCAATACAATTTCTAACTGTCTTCAAGACTTGGATAATCGAGCTAATGAGTTACGGAGGTTTCTTTGACTTCGATACGAAGCAGATTCGATTGGATGAGTTAACTCGATTACTTGAAGATCCAGTTATTTGGGATGACAGTAAGCGGACTCAAGAAATAGGCCGCGAGAAGAAATTACTGGAAGATACTGTCGTCACATTGAAATCGATGGAGCAGCAACTGCGTGATGCTCATGAGTTATTTCAGATGGCTAAGGATGAAGCAGATGATACGACACTTAAGAGTATTGCTGCCGATGTCGGTAATGTGGAAAAGGTAATAGGAGATCTGGAATTTAGACGTATGTTTTCTGATCCAATGGATCCCAATAATTGTTTTGTCGATATTCAATCAGGTTCAGGAGGAACGGAAGCGCAAGATTGGGCGGCAATGCTTGAGCGCATGTATTTACGTTATTGTGAGAGACAGGGGTTGAATGTCGAAGTTTTAGAAGAATCACCGGGAGATATTGCGGGTATCAAGAGCGTCAGTTTAAAAGTGTCCGGTGAATATGCATATGGTTATTTGCGTACTGAAACGGGTGTGCACCGACTTGTAAGAAAGTCACCATTTGATTCTGGTAATCGTCGACATACCTCTTTCGCGAGCGTATTTGTTTATCCAGAAGTGGATGACACCATAGAAATTGAGATTAATCCAGCAGAGCTAAGAATTGATACATTTCGAGCTTCGGGTGCAGGTGGCCAACATATTAATAAAACTGATTCAGCTATAAGAATAACGCACAATCCAACAGGAATAGTTGTGCAGTGTCAGAGTGGGCGTTCACAACACCGTAACAAAGCAGATGCATTAGCAATGTTGAAATCGAAACTTTATGAAGCTGAACTAAGAAAACGTAATGATGAGAAACAAGCAATAGAAGAGACCAAGACAGATATTGGGTGGGGACATCAAATTCGGTCGTATGTGTTGGATCAATCGCGTATAAAGGATTTGCGGACAAATTTAGAGATTGGGAACACGCAAAGTGTCTTAGATGGAGATCTTACTAGCTTTATCGAAGCAAGCCTCAAGCAGGGCGTCAGATAGGGTTCTAAGAATAGAAATTGGAAGAGTGATTGTATTTAAAAGTTTTTCTTAAATGAAATGACGGGCCAAAATTATCAAGTAATGATTAAATATAAATAATGTACGGAAACTGCTTGACCCGGTTTTTAGAGTCTGTATAATTCCGTTCTTCGCTGCTTAGCAAGATTAATAAAAGTAGCAACGTTCTTTAAAAAATTACAATCGATAGGTGTGGGTACTTAGTAAGAAATGGATTTTAAATAAATCCAAGTAGATTAAGTGCTCGCAAGAAATAAATTGATATTTTGTATTTAAATACCAATAAAAGTCAAGCGAGAGTTTTAACAGAATTAAACTTAAGAGTTTGATCCTGGCTCAGATTGAACGCTGGCGGCATGCTTTACACATGCAAGTCGAACGGC
>JAMXAE010000125.1 GCA_024281695.1 Nitrosomonas sp.
TGATTGATATGAGTAAATGTAACTTCTATTAACGAATGTTTCATTAACTTGAAATTCTCTGAGCTTCCAATAACTAACAGAAGTTATGAATTAAAAAATGTTAACTTGCCGATCATTGTAAACGGATATTATTTTCTATTCTTGATTGACAGAAATAAGATTCAAGCAATCTCATTACTTTTCTACATTGGATTAATGGTTGGTTATTATTACAAAAATTACTCCAAATCACTGAGATAATTAGATAAAATTTATAATAAAACACCCTCTCGCCGCAAGTGGAGAGATATTAAATAAACTGATTTCAGTCAACTACATCCGAAAGAGCGTAGGAATTAAACCCGAAGCGATTAAACAAATTTGAAAATAATGCTGACGCCGAAGGCATCTATTTTACTTATGTTGCTTCTTTGTTGAACTTACACTTATTCTTATACTCTTGAATATTGGTTTTTTATTTTGTTCATCTTTCTCTCTGAATGAGTAAAGTAATTGATACAACAAGAAATATGATTACTGCGGCAAGCGGGCTAATGATGATAGCCAGAGATATGCATATTACTAAAAGCCATAATAAGGCGGCAATTGTTTTGTTCATGATTAGTTTCTTATTATTTATTAATAGATTGTGATGATGATTTTGTGTAAATCTCAACCAAATATCTTTTTAACTCAAGATATGCCTGCCAATTTTTGATTATGATCCTGCTCTGCTTCTATAAGTAAGTTTCAGAATTTAGAGTGCAGTGGTAAGTATAACAACCTAGCTGGGAAGCTTATTTTCTTTGGTTCTTAAATTAATTTCTGAATCAGAAAGTTATAAAATAATTATAGATATCTGCAATTTAATATCATTTATAAGTAATGTATTTTAAGCCTGCTACATTTTAATCCGCGCAGTTTTCTATCGCTAGTCTGTCATTTTGTAAGCCATTGAGTTTGATAAAGCCGCATCTACCTTGTTAGTTGAACCGCATGGTATGATGTTTTAACGGGCTAGAAATGAAATTCTGTTGCTTCATAATCCACTAGATGCCCAGCATAATACGATATTTAGACGGACTCACTGCAAAGTAATTGTGCTAATCAATAAATGAGTTCGATACTTTACTGCAATTGTCGTATGGAGGAACTGATGAGATTCACGTCACTGACGCAGCGTTTTGCTGTTTGGTTTACATTGGTTTCCTTACTGCCAATATTAGTCATTGGCAATAGCTTGCTGCATACCTTTGAGAAGGAAATTAAAAATTCCGCTATTCGAAATGTTTCCGCGATCGCCGACAAAAAGATTGAACAGATTGATAGCTACTTGAAGGAACGCTTTCTTGATTCCAGCTTGGTACGTGATTCAAGTACAACACATGAAGCCCTCATAGAATTTTCCAGAATTTATGAACAAAGCGGCGTGGAATCGGATGATTATCGTCAACTGGACGCCAGTTATCGTGAAAATTTCAAGCGTTTTGTTGAGGAAGCGAAATATTACGATATTTTTCTGATTTCTACTAAAGGCGACATTGTCTATACGCAAGCGCATGAATCTGATTTTGCAACTAACTTACTTACAGGCCCTTATCGCGATACCGGGCTCGGCAAAGTCGCTCGTTATGCGCTGGATAATTTAAAAAGCAGTATCTCTGACTTTGAACGATACGAGCCATCCAAGAACGCAATCGCTGCATTTGTTGCAACTCCAGTAATAATAAACGGAGAGATTAGGGGTGTATTAGCGCTGCAAATTTTTAGTGAGCGTGTATTCGCAGTGATAGCGAATAACGTTGGACTTAGCGCTAGTGGTGAAACGGTAGTGGCGCGTCGTGAAGATGATCACTCTGCTTTGGTAATGGCTCCGCTAAAGTACGATTCTGATGCTGCTTTAAAGCGCAGGATTCCTCTTAATACATCTTCCGCTGAAGCCGTACAAAATGCCCTAAATGGACATTCTGGCGGTGCATTGACACTAGATTACCGTGGTAAGGAAGTTGTTGCCGCCTGGCGCTACTTGCCGCTTATGAAATGGGGTATCGTGGTGCATATTGATGCCGATGAAGCGTTTGCCTCGGTGTACAAGTTGCATTTTATCGGGTTGGTAATCTTGGTTTTGACATTAGTGGCTGCTCTATTGGGTGCCATCTTGTTTAATCGTCGTGTTGTTACTCCTTTAAAGCATCTTAATCAAAGTGCCTTGGAAATTTCTGCAGGAAATCTACATCAGCGAGTTTTAATTGAAGGCTGGAATGAGATGAGGCAGCTTGCACACACTTTCAATATCATGGTGGAGCGACTGAATGCCAGTAATCAGGAGCGCAGCAATGCGGAAAGAAACTTGCTTCAACTCAATCAGGAATTGGAGAACAGAGTAGCGACACGTACCGCCGACTTACAACATGCGAACGAATCTCTGGCCATTAAGGAAGAAGAAATGCGCTCTGTTGTTGAGCATATGGTGGATTGTGTAGTTACAACTGACGAAAAAGGGATAATTCTTTCAGCAAACCCGGTTATGCAAAAGTTATTTGGCTATGGTCATGATGAAATGATTGGGCAAAATATTTCAATCATCGTGCCAGAACCCGATCGAAGTAAGCATTTGGGGTATATGGAGAATTATTGTCGCACCGGGCATGGTCAGGAGTATATCGGTCGTCCTTATTTGCCCGGCTCACATGGCATTGGTCTTGGTCGTGAAGTTGAGGGGGTACGCAAAAATGGTGAGCGTATTGAACTGTATTTGGCTGTCAGCGAGTATTTTGTTGGAGGAAAGCGACATTTTACCGGTGTAATGCGTGATATTCACGAGCATGTGCGCATGATGAAGGATTTAAAGCAAGCTAGAATTGAAGCCGAGGAAGCAAATAAGGCCAAATCTGCTTTTCTTGCTACCATGAGTCATGAGATTCGTACTCCCATGAATGGTGTGATTGGTATGATTGATGTACTAAGGCAAAGCAGTCTTAGTGGTTATCAAATGGAAATGGCTAATCTCATTAGAGATTCAGCGTACGCTTTACTCGCCATCATTGAGGATATTCTTGATTTCTCTAAAATTGAAGCAGGTAAGTTGGAAATAGAAAAGATTCCCATGTCATTGGCTAGCGTTGTTGAAAATGCTTGTGGCATGCTGGCGCATTTGGCATTGAATAAAGGGGTGGAATTGACTTTGTTTATTGATCCCGCAATCCCGGAAAATGTTTTGGGAGATCCTCTGCGGGTTCGCCAAGTAATCATCAATATTATTAATAACGCGATTAAATTTTCAAGTAAACAAGAAAAACTGGGCAAAGTATCGGTAAGAGTATTATTGACCGAATCGAATCCTGATCAGGTAGTGATTACTTTTCAAATAACCGATAACGGTATCGGTATGGATAAAGAGACGCAAGAAAAACTCTTTAAATCCTTCTCCCAAGGGGATCCTTCAACGACACGCCGATTTGGAGGAACCGGACTTGGTTTGGCCATTTCTCACCATCTGGCTGAATTGATGGATGCAGAGATAACGGTACAAAGCGAACCACAGCAAGGTTCCGCTTTTATCATACAAATGCCATTTAAACCTTTACCTTCAATTCCTCTCGCTAATCATCAGATCGATGATCTTAGCGGCCTGACTTGTCTGATACTGGGCGACGACGATGGTCTTAGTAATGACCTAGCCATCTATTTGCAAAGTGCTGGTGCAACAGTTGAGCAAGTATCCGATTTAAGTGCAGCCCATCAACGTATTCAGAACTTGCATCCCGGCTTGTGGCTTGTCGTGATTGATGCTGGGCCACAAACACCATCTATTGAGGAATTACGAGCAGAATTTAGTGCACGCTCGAATGCCATAAAGGGTGCTGCAAAAATTGAGTCTGATGTATTGCAATCCGGTATTGAAGCCCGATTTATCATTATCAAGCGTGGTCGCCGCCGACAAGCGCGAATTGAAGATATTGATATTGTTACGCTGGATGGCGATGTTATGTATCGACAATCTTTGCTTCGAGCAATGGCAATTGCTGCCGGCAGAGTAGAGGCAAATGAAGAGAAAGTATCATTCACTGATTTACGTAAATCAGCACCTATCCCTCCTTCGCGCGAAGAGGCCGTGTGGCAAGGTAAGCTCATACTAGTCGCCGAAGATAACGATATCAATCAGAAAGTGATTAGGCAACAGCTTAATTTGCTAGGTTATGCCGCAGATATCGCAAATGATGGACGTGAAGCATTAAAACGCTTACAGAATTGTGATTATGCTTTATTACTGACGGATTTACATATGCCTGAAATGGATGGTTTTGAATTGACAAAAGCTATTCGTTCCAACGAAACAAACAAAAAACACATTCCTATTGTCGCATTAACTGCAAATGCACTCAAAGGTGAGAAAGAACACTGTCTGAATGCTGGTATGGATGATTATTTGAGTAAACCGGTGCAACTTGAAGATTTGCGCTCAGTAATAGAGAAATATCTATCTATCAATCAATCAGCTACAGAAATTGAAGTGCAACAGGTAGAAATTACCAAGCCAATTGGGTTCACAGCCGAAAGGGAAGCAGAATCGGTGCCAGTAAACGTACATATTCTCGAAGAATTGGTAGGCAATGATGCGGCAACCATTAAAGAAATGCTAAAGGATTTTCGCATCAGTGCTGAAAAAATAACTTCAGAATTACAGACCGCTTATCACGCAAAGCAATTCGCATTGGTTGGTTCAATTGCACATAAGCTCAAATCATCCGCACGTTCTGTCGGTGCTCTTGCGTTAGGTGAATTGTGTGCAAAAATAGAACAAGCTGGCAAGCAGAATAATGAGGAAGCATTGCTAGCATTATTGCCGCGCTTTGCTACGGAAGTTATTACAGTTAATGCCTATCTTGATACCTTGTATGAAAAGGAAGATTAAGATCGCTATTAATTAAATTCAAATATGATGCAACAATGGTTTGGTTATTCAGATCCGGCAATGAAAGATGTATTGCAAGATGTGCCGATTCTACGTGGATTTGCAGGACTAGATACGGGAGAAGACCATGCCTGATGAAAAAACGATCCTTAAGTCTCATTGCTTGCTGTGGAGAAGAATGGCTTGGCACAAAGCTTGTTTGCTGAACAACGGCGCAGTTAGCGCCTACGTATACCAATTTAGTTAATTTGTCGATAGCTTTTCGCCAAAAACTGAAACAAATGACTCATTCACAGATTCCTTAAGCGATCTCACTTTCTTGCACTTCTATTGATGAAAGTGATGAAGAATCAGTAAATATCTTACAATTAAGTGGTTATAAGCGTTGTAGTGGGTCAGAAATTTCTTCTCATCTTAAGAATAGTTGAGCATATAAAACAATGACACAGAAAATTGCATTGGTTACAGGCGCCTCAAGTGGTATTGGCAAGGCTACTGCTGAGCTTCTGGCAGCAAATGGTTATTATGTGTTTGCTATGGCTCGGCGTGTGGAGCGGCTAGAGCAGATACGTTCGGATCGTATTGAACCGATTCCGCTCGATGTAACGGATGAAAAAGCCATCGCTTTGGCCATAGAGCACATAATTTTAACTAAGGGTCGCATTGATGTATTGGTGAATAACGCGGGTTTTGGTCAATTAGGCGCAATAGAATGTGTTTCTATGGAGGCAGCGCATTATCAGTTCGAAGTGAATGTCTTTGGTTATGCCAGATTTATGCATGCGGTCCTTCCACAAATGCGCAAGCAAGAATCGGGGTGTATTGTTAATATTTCGTCAATTCTGGGCAAGATCGCACTGCCTGGTTTTGGGTGGTATGCCGCATCCAAACATGCGATAGAGGCATTGTCAGAATCCTTGCGTGGCGAGGTTAAGGCGCTGGGGATCGATGTGGTATTAATTGCGCCTGGTTTAATTAAGACTGAATTTGCGGCCAAGCAGTTTGAATTACTTAAAACGATTTCTCATCCCTTGGCTTATCAGAAAATAATAGCGGGGTTATATCAACTTTTGGCGGGTGAACCTACCGCACCCAGCCCAGAAATTATTGCTCGGGCTGTGCTGAGGGCTGTTACAAAATCGATCCCTCCCGTGCGACACGCATTACCGTGGGATTCTAAAACAGCTGTAATTGCCAGATGGTTACTAGGAGGCCGGCTTTTTGCATGGGCTGTGCGTCAACAGATGAGAATTTAGGCAATACCCAATGCTATTCCTCTTCGTGGTTTAGCCACGCGGAACTGTTTGATGGCATGGATGCCGCGGCTTGATGGTATGGATTACTTAAAATAACAATAGCAATAACAATAAAACCATGACCCAAAACACCAACAACCTGGCCGCTTACATCTGGTCACTGGCCGATTTGCTGCGCGGTGATTTCAGGCAAAGCCAATATGGTCGAATCATTTTGCCATTTACGCTATTGCGCCGCTTGGAATGTGTGTTGGAGCCAACCAAACCAGCCGTTCTGGCAGCGTACGAAAAAGTGATCGCCATGAATGTTTCGGAAGAAGCGCAGGAAAAGCTATTGCTCAGAGCCACGGGTGGTTTGTCTTTTTTCAATATCTCCAAAATGGATCTGGCCAAATTGGGTGAAGCAGGCATCGCGGCCAATCTGGAATCGTACATTCAGGGATTTTCCAGAGATGCGCGGGAGATTTTCGAGCACTTCAAGTTTAGAGAATTCATCGGTGAGTTGAACGATGCCAACCTGCTGTACAAAATCGTACAGAAAGTCCGGCAGACTGATTTAAGCCCCACGGCTGTTTCCAACCACGAAATGGGGCTGGTGTTCGAAGAACTAATCCGGCGCTTTGCTGAAAGCTCGAACGATACCGCCGGAGAACATTTCACGCCGCGCGATATTGTGCGCCTCACCACCTCGCTGGTGTTTATGGAAGACGACGATGCCCTTACCAAGCCTGGCATCATCCGCACTATTTACGACCCAACTGCGGGTACGGGCGGCTTTTTGTCGGCGGGCATGGAATATGTACATGAATTAAACCCGCAAGCGGTGATCCGCGGCTATGGGCAGGAACTGAATCCTGAGAGTTACGCCATCTGCAAAGCGGATATGCTGATCAAAGGGCAGGAAGTCAGCAATATCAAGCTGGGCAACACGCTGTCGAACGATCAACTGTATGCCGACAAATTTGATTACATGCTATCCAATCCGCCGTTTGGCGTCGATTGGAAAAAAATCGAGCAAACCATCAAAGACGAACATACCCAAAAAGGCTTTGCCGGACGCTTTTGCCCCGGTCTGCCACGGGTCTCGGACGGCTCGCTGTTATTCCTGCTACACCTCATCAGCAAGTTGCGCGATGCTTCTGCTGGCGGCGCGCGCATCGGCATCATTCTTAACGGCTCGCCGCTGTTTACCGGAGGTGCCGGTTCGGGGGAATCCGAGATTCGCCGCTACATTCTCGAAGCGGATTTGCTGGAAGCCATCGTCGCATTGCCCACCGATATGTTCTACAACACCGGCATAGCCACCTATGTGTGGATATTGTCGAATAAAAAAGCCGCGGAACGCAAAGGCAAAGTGCAATTGATCAATGGCGTCAATCGGTGCAGCAAAATGCGCAAATCGTTGGGTTCCAAGCGCAATGTGATGGAAGAAGACGACATCGCCACCATCACCCGCGCCTTTGGTGCGTTTGCAGTGGTCGAAGCGCGTGAACTGGACAAACCCGTGGAGCAGAAAAGCAACCGTGGCCGCCAGTCAGAAAACCCCAAAACAGCCGCCGCAAAAACCTTTGCCAGCAAAATCTTCCCGACCCATGCCTTCGGTTATCGCCGCATCACCATTGAACGCCCGTTACGGCTTTCCTATCAATTCAGCGATGAACGCCTGGCGGAATGCCGCTACGCGCCCGGCGCACTGAATGCGGGGATGCAATGGATTTACCAGGAATACAGTTCTTGGGAAGGTAAAACGTGGACGGATGCTGAAGACTGCCCGCACTATGGCGATGTGGCTGAACACGAAGAAGCTATCCGCCGTTACCTGAAAACGCACTTTGCCGAACTGAAAGAAGCACAGATCAAGGATCTGCTGAATCAAAAAACCTGGCTGGAACAAAAACAGGTATTGCTGAAAGCTAAACAACTGCAAACCGCCATCGGCACGCAGCAATATGATGACATGAATGGTTTTGACGAAATGCTCAAAGCCGCCTGCAAGCAGCAAGGCATGACGCTGGAAGCCAAAGAAAAAAAACAAATTACCGATGCGGTGAGCTGGAGAAATTCGAATGCGGAAAAAGTCATCCGTAAAATTCACGTCACCAAGGGCAATCCCATTTATGGCTTGTTTGAAGTCATCGGCGCGGACGGAAAAAAACGAGTGGTGGAATATCAGGCCGATGGCGATTTGCGCGATTTTGAGAATGTCAGCCTGGACCCTTCCCAATCCGTGAACGCGATCAACCAAGCCTACTTCCTGAAAGAAGTGCAGCCGCATGTGCCGGATGCGTGGATCGATGCCAGCAAAAAAGACGACAAAGATCAGGAAATCGGCATTGTCGGCTATGAAATTCCGTTTAACCGGCATTTTTACCAGTATCAGCCGCCAAGGGACCTGGCAGAGATCGATGCGGATCTGGATGCGGTGTCCGCCGAGATTATGAAGCTGCTGCAAGAGGTGCATTCCTGATGCCCGATTTACCGTCATTCCTGCGTGATTTAAGCAGGAATCCACAACACAGCAATTCATCATCAACACGATTTTTTAGCCGGAATCTTCGCACCAGTAATGGATTCCCGCTAAGAGCGTGCGGGAATGACGGGAAGGGGGTGTTTTATGGGAAGTAAATATCAAGCGTATCCTGAATATAAGGATTCAGGGGTTGAGTGGTTGGGCGAAGCCCCATTGCATTGGAAAACCATACCTATTGGACGTTTGTTTAGACGAACAAAAAGAGTTGAACATATAGGTAAAGAACTACTTTCTGTTTATAGAGATTACGGAGTAATTCCAACTTCGAGCCGAGATGACAATAACAACAAACCTTCGGAGGATTTGTCCCCATATCAACTAGTTGAACGAAACGATCTCGTCATGAACAAGATGAAAGCATGGCAAGGTTCAATAGCAATATCAGAGTATGAAGGGATTGTGAGTCCAGCATATTTTGTTTATCAGCCGTTGCCTAAACTTTTTGATGTGGCTTATCCAAAATATATACACTATTTATTACGTCACCCAATCTATATTGCACAGTA
>JAMXAE010000126.1 GCA_024281695.1 Nitrosomonas sp.
GGCGTGGGATTAATGAAAAAATGCGGCGTTTGAACGAGAAACAGTTTGGGATCGGCGAGGAAATGACCGACCGTGCGCTGCAATATGTCAGTCGTCGGCACATGATCACAGTCCAGGATAAGTAATAATTCTCCATCCGTATGGTTCAACGCGTGATTAAGATTACCGGCTTTGGCATTGCGATTGGTTTCACGGGTTATGTAATGGACGCCCAATTCCCTGGCAATTCTGCGCAACCGGAAATGACGCTCCCAGGCTCCTTGCATCGTTTCAGGATGATTGCGTTTATTGCGTGTGCCTCCATCATCACAAATATAGATGCGCAATTTGTCTCGTGGATATCCGATTTGGGTAGCAGCAATTGCTGTCGTGCGAATGATGTCATCGGGTTCATTATAAGTAGGTATCAATATATCGACTGTCGGTAAATTGTCATTATTTCCGGATAACAACAATGACCGGTTGTTAATTGGCCATAAGTTGACATACATACCGAGAAACAACAAAACAAGCCCATAAATTTCTGCGAGATAGAGCAGCGCCATACCGATAAAATCCAGTGGCCCGGTATAAATGAGACTCTGCAGGCTGCGCCAAAGCGCGTAACGTATTGCAAGGTAACCCGCCAGAAGGATAAACACTATCCGCCAAGGCGGCTGCTGAAAAATGCGCTGTTTATACAGAACTGCCAACAGTAATAAAGAGCACCACCCCGCAACAATTTGATGTGTGATTTCGAAATAATTTTGCGCCAGCAAGACCAGATATAAAAGCGCCGCTATAAACAGGAGCAGCGACCAATGTTGTAGTTTTTGCGTTATCGTTTCTGCGGGCATATAGCGTTGGATTGCGTTCCGTATTAAATGATAGCTTTTAAGATTTTCATCATCCGGAAAGAGATCTTCATTTATCGCCCCTGAGTCTGATGGAGCTTATTATCCCGGTAGCGTACGCATTTTACATGCGTAAATAGAATTGAATTTAATCCTTTATTAGACAATCCATGAGTTACGCAATGGATGATTGCATTTACAAATCCATCTGATTGATATTTAATCATATTGTAACGATTTCGCGAACTCAGCAATCTCATTCGCGTGAAAAACCGGGTATTTGAGATTCGTCAACTTCGTCAATTTGGTCCGGATCCAGGAATTGCCGGGCGTAATCCAAATAAATTTTCTCACGTATAAATAAATCAAACAGATCGGGGTCAATATGATTACCAAGTTTTAATTTACCGAGAATGCGGAGAGATTCTGTCAATGTTTTGCCTTTCTTATAGGGCCGGTCTGCAGCGGTCAGCGCTTCAAATATATCGGCAATGCCCATCAGTCGCGCTTGTATTGACATTTGTTCACGCGTTAATCCGCGTGGATAGCCTTTGCCGTCCATACGCTCATGGTGACCGCCGGCGTACTCGGGTACGTTGCGCAAATGCTTGGGCCAAGGGAGCGATTCCAGCATCTTGATGGTTAATGAGATATGTTCATTAATGATTTCCCTTTCTTCCGTTGTCAGTGTGCCGGCTTTAATGGTGAGATTATAAATTTCATTTGAAGTAAGAAATGAAACTCGCTCCCCATCGCCGTTTTGCCAAGTATACCCGGCGCCAATCCGTTTAACCCTTTCCTGCAACTCCGGCGCCATGAACTCGCTGCCTTGATTGCATTCGCGGAGAAATTCCCGGTCAGCTTCGATTTGGGAAATACGCATCCGAAATCGCTCATCCAGTTTCATGATAATTTCGGATGCGGTGTTTGGCGCCAAATCCAGTTTGGCTTTGAGTAATTCGATCTCGGCATCGCGCTTCAAAACTTCAAAGCGAGTATCGATCATGTGGATACGGTCAAAAATAGTCTCCAGCTTGGTGGCTTTGTCAACCACATGAACGGGCGTGGAAATTTTGCCGCAATCGTGAAGCAGCGAGGCTATTTTTAGTTCGTACCGGTCCGTTTCACTCATTCTGAAATCTTTGAACGGTCCATAAGCTGCCCGGTCAACCGCATCGGCCAACATCCGCGATAAGGTTGGAACTCGCTCACAATGACCGCCCGTATATGGAGATTTGTGATCGATTGCGGCGTTGATGAGATTTATCAGAGATTCAAACAAAGATTCCAATTGTTGAATAAGCTGTTGGTTGGTCAGCGCAATAGCCGCCTGCGAGGCTAGTGATTCAACCAATTGTTGATAATCCGCGGAAAAGGGGATAATTGTGCGGGCTTGTTTTTCCAGCGCATTAATCAATTGCAGCACGCCGATGATTGTGCCTTCATGATTTTTCATCGGGACTGTCAGGAAGGATTTTGAACGGTAGCCGGTTTCTTTATCAAAATTTCGGGTGCCCGTGAAATCGTACCCTTCCGCTGTGTAAGCATCCGCAATATTAATGGTTTTGCCATTCAAAGCTGCATGAACTACAACCATGGAGCTATTCGGATTTCCATTTCGATCGGTTAACTGTATCGGTGGAAACGGAATGGGAATACCTGTTGTGCCGCCCATCGCGATATTCAGTGTGTCAGTGTGCATAATTTCAAATTTGAGCACTTGCTTGCCTTGTTCCTCCATCTTCAAATAGATGGTACCTCCATCGGCATTGGTGATGCTCTTGGCGGCCAACAAAATGGTTTCCAGCAAACGCGACGTGTCTCGTTCTTCCGATAACGCAATTCCAATGGAATTAAGTTCGCTCAATAGCTGAAGCAAGTCATCAGCATTTAAGACATTCATATTATTGATAGCACCTCCGTTCCGGCTTTCGCTGCTATGATAAATCACACTGTTTAATATACCGGATCAATAATAACCAATTATTTCCTTGATCCGCAAACAGTCCGAGTAATTCTCTCCGAATTTGCAATTCACGATCGGTACATTTTTGATAGCGATCTGTGTATCATAAGCCAAGCGGCTTTTTATCGAAGCTGATTTCTTCATGGCTCATCTCGACAAATCAAATTGATACAGGAAAAATCATGGGTGCTATTTTCTTTTATATTTGTGTTTTTTTCGTCGGCTATTACAGTTCTAATGTGTTGAACATGCTGACGGTTCGTCCCATTGTCACCAATCGTTATATCGCGGCATTATTTCCCGTGTATGGTATCGCCATGGCGCATGCATACATGATTGCCACCAGGCCGCTACCGCCAGGGAAAGATGTCACTGTCGAATCCGCGCTGCTCGAGTTTGTCGTGTTGCCGATCATCGTCGTGACCATGGGCGCGGTTTATTTTATGTGGAACAGTAAGGGAAACCGGGAAGAGCACGATACAAAAATGCAGCCTAGCGCTGTTACCGGCAGTGAATCGACAAAAAACGTTACTGCGCAACCGGAACAGCAAAACATCGAAACACAATCCGGAACACACGCGACAACCGGCGAAAAAGAAGAAACGAAGCAATAGCTATGCAATCACCCCATGTTGCCCGCATGGGGTGATTTTAGTATCGCCCGAAAATTACGATTTCCGATCCACAATTACATGTTCTTTTTGCGCGCTCAGCGTGCCCTGCTCAATGATGGCCAGCGTCAACCGTGAAATGGCCACACGCTTGCCGGTTTCCTCTTCGATAACATCGGTTTGCCAAACTTGCGTGCGACGCCCCGTATGCAATGGCGTACAAATACCGATCACATGACCTTTCGTCACTGCACGGATATGATTGATATTCAACTCCAGACCGACGGCTCGATATTTTTCCGGGTCGATGGTCATCCAGCCGGATACGCTGCCGAGCGTTTCCGACAGCACACAGCTGGCGCCGCCGTGCAAGATGCCGAACGGTTGCGTGGTGCGCTTGTCGACCGGCATGCGCCCTTTGAGAAAATCCGGCCCGAGTTCGGTGAATTGAATGCCGATATGCTCGCCCATGTTGGCGTTGCGCAATCCTTCCAAATAGTCGACGGTATAATCTTTAAACCCAAGTGTACTCATGAAGCATTCCCTTTTTATTATTTTGCGAAATTGCAACGGCGAAAATTATACGTGCAATTATTGTGTCGTCTGCGCCATTTGAATCACCGGCTGCGCACCGGATTCGGATAACAGCACCATCCGACCACATCATTACAGCCGCTTGACCGGGTATATGCTTGCGATAGATCATTGATTGACTTCATCAAGGCTTTCTGATGTGCAATTTCATGAGATCAGGGTTCAAGCGCTTGATTGTTGCCGGTGCAAGCTGCCCTATATCCCTCAGGGACTTGACGGCCGATGCCGGCGCACAATCATCTTCTTGAACCAGCTTGACGACCAACGGATTAAAACGCACATCCACTCCCGTATAGCTACCGGCATCGTCACCTTTTTTGTCGCCACGGAATACAAATTCCTTAACCGGGCCATTGGGGCCGGCACCTTGGCGATCTTCATTATGATCAGTATCCACATAATGCGCGGAACTCTTTGTATCGCTTTCTATGCTTTCAATGCGCCAACCGGAAGGCGCTTTATAATATGAAATAAGGTGAGTCCCTTCCGCTTTTGTCGGCGGTTTTGATTTCGCAAAAGGAAGCGCGATATCAGGTTTCGTTTGCAAAGCTTTCATCCAAAGTTTGAACTTGACTTGCTTATCTTCCTTAATCCACTCGGCGGTCGCCCAGATTTCAGGGCCAAACCCAAAAAACTCCTTGTCTCCTTGTGTATGCTGCGGTGTAAACGTTATTTCAGCAGACGGCGGGACGGTCTTAATTTCTTCCTTGCACACCGGTGTCGCCGGTTGAATCACCGCAATACTGGAAATCGGATCGTTTTCCCATTCCAACGTTAACCGATTGCTGACATTGGTCAAAGGGACACCGTTGCCGCCCAGATTGAGAGTCATATGGTAATGCGTAAGCATATTCAGGTGTTTGGATGCATCGATTGTGCGCGACTTATCGTGAAGCTTGACTTTGATCGGTGTGGTATCGAAATCATAACCAAAAATTTCGATCTTGTTACGGCGATTGGCATCCAATGCCATATCGACGGCTGCAGGCACGACATGGCATAACGCAGGTTCGGCAGGAGGTTCCGGCTCATTGAGTAAATGAGCGCGAATTCTCACCAATGCTTGCCGTACCCGTGCACCGATAAAATCAAGATCGCAGCGCATTTCTACACCGGTTGCCGCCACGCTGCGGTTGAGCAAATCGGAAATCTCGTTACGTATTGTCGATTGGGCATCTGCAGTGAGCTGTTTGGTCAGATCCTGCAATACCGTTTGCCAGGATGCGGAATTACGATCCAAGGCATCAATCGCACCATCGATTGTGGCGACTGTATCGCCTGCAATATCACTGGTGGTATTCGCCAGATCTTCAACCGTATCCGTAACTTTATCGGTTACTTCATCGACTTTCTTGGTGATTTTATCAACAGAATCGCCGATTCCACAGCCTGCAATCAAAATTGAAGCAAAAATTACCGGCCATAGTAGTGATTTTCGTATTCTATTGTATGAAAAGGATAAAAATAATTTATGCATCACTCTCATATGATCAATCTCCCGAATGGTTGTGAAAATCGGCCCGCTAAAATTGCAACAGCAACTATTTAAATTTTTTTGAAAGTTATTTAATGCGATAAAACTATCTGAATAACCCCCTGCCAAAGAGAAAGAGCCAATTCAGCACTTTTGCATTGACACTTTAACAAGCTTCTGCGTTAAATGAAATATCTTTAATGCAAATAATGAATAAAAGCATTTTATTAAAGCAATTTATCCGCTTGAATAAAGTATCAATACGCTAGAATAGCGCTATTGGCATCCGTTAAACATTCGCTTATTTCTAAACATATTAACAAGGTGGTTTAATATGATTCGTTCCTTTATTTTGGGGCTATCGCTCATTTTTTTTGCAATGTCTGTTTTTATTACGTTCAAGGCGATAGTATCCCCGGATTATTACAGCGATTACCAATACCATGAGCCTGAAATAACGTTTTTTCCACCGCCGATGTCCGGCCAGGCGCCTCCAATAGCACCGCCGGATAGCACGCAAACTTTCATTGCAGAATCAGAAACCGATAAAGCTTTGACAGATGATTTGCTAGCAATGCCTGCGCAACAAATTGAAGATCGGCCCACGACAGCCGAGCATGCGCCCACAGGCATTCAATCAACCACAAGTCACAATCTACCCAAAACCTTAGCGGTTTTTGACGGCAAAACGTTTCGTTCCGGTCAGGATATCGTTCAAGGCATTGAATATCCCATAATCGAAAATTTGATCAAAGAAATATCGTTATCGCCCGGCAATCGCATTCTGATCGAAGGCCATACCGACAACACGCCAACGGGAAGATCAAGCGGTAACTTTGAATTATCCTTACAGCGCGCAAAAAGCATTGCCAATATTTTAATTTCTCACGGAATACCTTCCAGCAGAATATCCGTTCACGGCTTTGGCGACACACGTCCAATCGATACCAATAACACTGAAGAAGGCCGAATAAGAAACCGTAGAGTAGAAGTCATACTTACATCCAAAGAAGGGGACAATTAATGCACATGTACACACAGCATTTTAATCTTCATTTATTGCCATTTGAAAATGTGCCGGATCCCTTGTTTTTCTATGACCAAGGAGATCATGCACGTATTCGCAAACAAATTTCAGGCTCACTGCAAAGCGGCCGAGGCTTGATTGTCGTAACCGGGCCGATCGGTTCCGGAAAAACCACCTTAAGTCAAATGATTAAGGCGGATTTTCCGCAAAATATTCAATTAATTTGGATGGCCGAGCCCCCCGCCAGCAGTTCCGATCTCTATTTATTTCTTGCCCAAGAACTCGGCGTTCAACCCTCCTCCGCTGAAAAAACCTTTGTCATGCGGGATATCAGAAATGCCCTGCTGAAGATTAATGCCGAAGGAAAAAAATGCTTGGTCATCATGGATGAATCCCACTTAATGTCGGATGATGTTATCAATGGCGTGCGCCTGCTGAACAATCTGGAAGAAGGATCGCTAAAGCTCATTCAGTTGCTGCTGCTTGGTCAGGAAGAATTGATGGAAAAAATCAACAAACCCGAAATGCTTCCTTTCAAGCAACGAATCGCCTCATTGGAAACATTAGGAAGAATGAATGTGGACGGCGTATTGAAATATATCACGCATCGCATTCAAGTCGCCGGCGGCACTTCCGACATTATCTCGGATACGGGTTGGGAGGCCTTATCGATTGCATTTCGTGCTGGCGGCACGCCTCGAACCATTAATTCGCTGTGTGATCGTGCTTTTAATGTCTCCTACGAACGAAACAAGCCAGCGATTGATGCACAGGATGTTTATGAGGCAACCCAACGAATGGGGCTAGTGACTGATGTGTTTCATTACATCATCATGCTAAACAATCAGCAGAGAAAAAAACAAGATTCCCAACTGGATCATCAATCTAGTGCTACCGATACGAATTCCGAACCGGCAGCGCCCGCAAAAGAATCCGCATCAATAACAGACTTAACAAAAGTACAACAGAAAAATAAAGAAAAAGGGACTGAACTTTCCGATCTTGGTGAAACCGAACTCGACGTTTCAGTAAAATCTTATGAAGAAATTGCGAATACGATCAAGGCAAAATATGAGAAAAATAGCCTAAAAATCCCTGTCCTTTTGCTACTGATGTCAATGATTACGCTAATCGGCAGCGTGTTTTTCTTTTGCCATCACACCAGTACGGAAGGATTTCTGGCTTGCCTGCAAAACATAAGCTTATGATTCTGTGAATTTCCAAGAATCTTGGAGCAGCTCCAGAACCCGCCAAAGAGCGGTTTTTGGTTGAATAAGCGCTTGTTGACACGCTGCCGGAATTCAAGTCTTTCCTCTTTTTAAGGAAATCCGGAGCACCAACAAGCCTATTCCTGCTAACAGCATGACATAGAAACCGGGCTCTGGCACAGGAGTAGGCTTAACCTCATTAAGCTTATGACCTTTTGCTTGTTCCGGCCTTTGAACGGGAGCACTTCCATGGCCTATCCGGCTGTCTAAAGTCTGCTCGTTCTTGTTTTCAAAAAGCAAAGGAATATCACTATACGGCGATTTATCACGATCATCATAAAGCACCACTACATTTGACGATGTCATCGATTTACTGTTCGGGTCTTTTCGCACTTCGTTTTTTTCCTGATGATTACCGCCATGCACCGAACCAATTAGGCAAAACATGCCGATAACAGAAAATATTATAATAATTTTAATTGTTTTAACCATAATCATTTTCACTTCCCGATAACTTACAAAGCCACTTAAACGGAGCTATCAGTGCCAGCTTTAATCGAATTTATTGGCTCTGCTATTAAACAGTTTGTTATAAGGAAAAAATATTGCTTCACTCTTCATGTAGCAAATCACGCGGCTTAATAAACTTGCAATCAATATATATGCTCTGATTTTATATTCAATACTACGCATGTAGCATTACTGATCCGGCTATTGAAGCGTGCGATATAAGGCAAAAATGTCACATTCGCCAAATCCGATTCTCAAAAAGCACGATTACATTGCAAAATATTTCTCAAATGGTATTGTGAAAGCCATTTCCATCGCTATCTATCCGCTCATTCCACTTTGTTAGGGAGAAGTTTATGCGCAGTGCATTAACGATCGTTGCAATCGCTTGCACGCTGATGATCAGCGGCTGCGGCTACAATACGCTGCAATCGACCGATGAGCAGATCAAAGCCGGTTGGGCGGAAGTGCTGAATCAGTACAAACGCCGTGCCGATCTGGTGCCTAATTTGGTCAATACCGTTAAAGGATTTGCCGCGCAAGAAAAGGACGTGTTGCTCGGCGTGACCAATGCCCGTTCCAGGGTTGGCGGTATTCAAGCAACGCCGGAACTCATTAATGATCCGGAAGCATTCTCCAAATTCCAGCATGTGCAAGGCGAGCTATCCGGTGCGCTTTCCCGCTTGCTGGTGATTGCGGAGAATTACCCGGAATTAAAATCGGATGCGAATTTCCGCGACTTGCAAGCGCAACTGGAAGGCACCGAGAACCGCATCACCGTCGCGCGCAAGCGCTATATCAAAGCAGTGCAGGAATACAATACCGTA
>JAMXAE010000127.1 GCA_024281695.1 Nitrosomonas sp.
GGTCCTGTCAATTCGATGTTCCTAAGAGTACGGGATTTTATAGGAACCTCTGGCGGCACTTAGAAAACGCTTTCTTTTGGATTTCCATTACCCGGCATGAAATTGTTTTGTTGCTACCAGGAGCTTACCGAACTTAAGCAATAGTAGCGAACCAAGTAAAAGAGTGAATACAGATTTTCTTAGTTTTGAGGCGTATATAAACCGCAGCAGCAAAAATTCGCCCTAGTCTCTCGATCGGCACCGGCTAAATGTTTTTCTCCTTTCAACACAGCAATAAATGGCTGAAGACGCTTAAAATCGGATTTTAACCGGGTTAATGACATAAAAACCCGGCAACTTCAAACTTTCCGTGGTTCAATAGAATGTTGATAGTTGCTAATCGATCGAAGCACGGATAAATAACAATGGAAACGCAAACTCACTTGAAAATAACGGATAATCTCACGATACCGTTAGCCGAGATCGAGATTCAGGCAATCCGCGCGCAGGGTTCCGGCGGGCAGAATGTCAATAAAGTGTCGACTGCAATTCATCTGCGGTTCGATATCAAGGCTTCATCGTTGCCGGAACACTATAGGGACAGGCTATTGCAATTAAAGGACAGCCGCATCAGCAGCGAAGGTGTCATTATCATCAAGGCGCAGCGGTTTAGCAGCCAAGTCAAAAACCGGGAAGATGCGCTCAACCGGTTACGCGAAATGATTAAAAGCGTCACGGTTGCAATGAAAACCCGGATGCCCACCAAGCCAACTAGGGCTTCCCAAATAAAACGCCTGGACGGCAAATCGATACAGAGCCAAAGAAAATCGTTACGCAGCAAGCCCGGCGAGGAGTGATAGAATCAAACACGTTACTGGTAAAGCGCAAGTTGCGCCCCCGGCAGTACCGTTTGCAGGAAACAAACCAAAATCAATCCATGCTAAAAAGGCTTAATCCGTGACAACACCGGCTTTCTCTTTATTGACACCCGATTGCGTCATGAACGCGCTGGACAGTCTGGGCTATCACTGCGATGGCCGCCTGTTGGCGCTTAACAGCTATGAGAACCGCGTTTATCAGGTCGGCATGGAAGAAGGTTTGCCGCTAATCGCAAAATTCTACCGGCCGGGTCGCTGGACAAATGAGGCTATCCTGGAAGAACACGCTTTCATGCAGGAATTGGCCGAGCGTGAGATTCCCGTGGTACCCGCTTTGATAGTGGATGGAAAAACGTTGCATACCTTCGGCGGATTCCGCTTTGCCGTTTTTCCCAGGCACGGCGGACGCGCGCCTGAATTCGAAGATCGCAATACGCTGGAATGGATGGGACGGTTTCTTGGCCGCATCCACGCAATTGGCGCACTTAAGCCGTTTCAGCATCGTCCCGCACTGGACATAGCAAGCTTCGGCGAAGAACCGCTTGAATTTTTACTGACCAATCATTTTATCCCGGACGATCTCGATGCTGCCTACCGCAGCGTGGCCGGACAGGCGCTGGCAGGTGTTCGTCATTGTTTTGAACGTGCCGGTAGCCATGTAAAAACATTGCGTCTGCATGGAGATTGCCATGCGGGCAATGTACTGTGGACGGACAGCGGTCCGCATTTTGTGGATTTTGACGATAGCCGTATAGGACCTGCAGTGCAAGACTTGTGGATGTTGCTGTCGGGCGAGCGTATCGGCATGATGCGGCAATTGAATGACGTGCTGACGGGGTATGAGGACTTTTACGATTTTGATTCACATGAATTGCATCTGATCGAAGCGCTGCGCACTTTGAGGCTGATTCATTATTCCGCTTGGCTGGCTCAGCGATGGGACGATCCAGCCTTCAAGCAAGCCTTTCCGTGGTTTAATACGCAACGTTATTGGCAAGAGCGTATTCTGGAATTGCGCGAGCAAATCGCATTGATGGATGAGCCGCCGCTAAGGCTGCTTTAACAGGCCGTTGAAAAACTACTGCGTTGTTAAAAACGGGATTAAATATCGATATTAGTCGCCCGTAGCGCATTTTTCTCGATAAAAGCGCGGCGCGGTTCCACCACATCTCCCATCAATGTGGTGAAAATTTCGTCGGTCAAAATGCTGTCCTCGATTTGCGCACGTAGCAAACGGCGATTTGCAGGGTCCATCGTGGTTTCCCATAATTGGCTTGGATTCATTTCGCCCAAACCTTTGTAGCGCTGCACGTTCACGCCTTTATTGGCTTCTTCCAGTAACCATTCCAACGCTTGCTTGAATTCGTAAACGCCTTGTTTTCTTTCGCCACGTTGCACATAAGCGCCTGGACTCAACAGGCCGTCAAAAACTTGTGCTGTTTTTTGGATTTGCGCGTAGTCACCGCTCTCCAGGAAATCAATATCCAAATAGCTGGTTAATACATTACCGTGCGAAAGGCGCATGATTTTAAGGCGGTAACGCTCGTGAATTTCATCATATTCAGCGACAATTTCCACGTCTTTGACGCGAGCGGACAACCTTGACGCGCTCTCAACTGCCGCTTGCTTGTTGCTCAAATCAACATCCGGTTGACGCAACAACTCATACATTACGTGGTTGTCGATGACTTGACTCATACGCTCGATCACTGCTTCCGCCAGGATATATTCATTGGCGATTTTCTCCAATGTTTCGCCTGTCAGTGACGGTTTATTTTCTCCGGTAAAAAGCTCGGCGCCATCTAACGCGATGCTCAGCATATACTGCTTGAGTTCATGATCATCTTTGACGTAACGTTCTTTTTTACCGTGCTTGATTTTATACAGCGGCGGTTGTGCGATATAAATATGCCCGCGTTCGATCAATTCCGGCATTTGCCGGTAAAAAAACGTCAGTAACAGCGTGCGGATATGCGAACCGTCCACGTCCGCGTCGGTCATGATGATGATGCGGTGATAGCGCAGTTTGTCAGGATTGTATTCATCCTTACCGATACCGGTACCCAGCGCAGTGATCAATGCAATGATTTCCTGCGATGAAATCAGTTTGTCAAAACGGGCTTTTTCAACATTGAGGATTTTACCTTTCAGCGGCATGATCGCTTGAAACTTCCGGTCCCGTCCTTGCTTGGCGGAACCGCCGGCGGAATCCCCCTCCACCAGATAAAGTTCGCATAATTCTGGATTTTTTTCCTGGCAATCCGCCAGTTTTCCAGGTAACCCCATGCTGTCGAGCACGCCTTTTCTGCGTGTGAGTTCGCGTGCCTTGCGCGCCGCTTCCCGTGCTCTAGCGGCGTCGATGATTTTGTTGCAAATGGTTTTGGCATCAACGGGATTTTCCAGCAAATACTCGGATAGTTTTTGCGATACGATTTCCTCGACTACCGGCCGCACTTCCGATGACACCAGCTTTTCCTTGGTTTGCGACGAGAACTTAGGTTCGAATAATTTGACCGATAGCACGCACGATAGGCCTTCGCGCATGTCATCACCCGAAGTTTCAATTTTCGCCTTCTTGGCCAGCTCGTTTTTTTCGATATAGTTATTGAGTGTTCGTGTCATCGCCGCGCGCAGGCCGGTCAAATGCGTGCCGCCGTCTTTTTGCGGAATATTATTGGTGAAGCAGAGCACTTGTTCGGTATAGCTGTCATTCCACTGCATCGAAACTTCAACACCGATATTATCTTTTACAGCAGTCGTATAAAAAATATTGGGATGCAATACCGACTTGCTGCGATTGATATATTCGACAAAATTCCTGATGCCGCCGGTAAACGCGAATTTTTCATCCTTGCCGCTACGCTGATCTACCAAATGGATTTTCACACCGTTGTTAAGAAAAGATAATTCTCGTAAACGCTTGGCAAAAATATCGTAATGGTATTCAACGTTTCCGAAAATTTCCCTGCTTGCCAGAAAATGCACTTCCGTACCATGCCGTTCGCTTTCTCCGGTAACTTCCAGCGGTTTTACCGGAACCCCCATGCGAAATTCCATTTGGTTGATTTTACCGTCGCGGCGAATGGTCAGTTTTAACCATTCCGACAAGGCATTGACCACGGAAACGCCTACGCCGTGTAGACCACCGGATACTTTATATGAATTGTCGTCAAATTTACCGCCAGCATGCAATTCAGTCATTACGATCTCGGCGGCGGAACGTTTTAAATCGTCGTCGTGCTTGATACCTGTCGGAATGCCGCGCCCGTTGTCAAGCACACTTACCGAATTGTCCGGATGAATGGTAACTGTAATTTCATCGCAGTGACCAGCCAATGCTTCATCGATAGCGTTATCGACGACTTCGAATACCATATGGTGCAAGCCGGTGCCATCGCTGGTGTCTCCGATATACATACCCGGACGTTTGCGTACGGCATCCAAGCCTTTCAGTATCTTAATACTCTCGGAATCGTAGCCGCTCTGACTTTCGTTCATCTGATTATTACTGGGATTGCTCATCGGTTGGAATCACTTAAAAATTATGAGATTAAAATAGAAATGCCGGAAAGTAACCGTTATTAAATACGCATCGGCATCACGATATACTTAAACTCATCATAACCCGGAACCGTGATCAGAATACTGCTATTTTCATTTTCAAATGCAAGCTGAATTTTTTCACTATTTACATTATTGAGTATATCCATCAAATAGTTGATATTCATACTGACATCAAGATTTTTTTCGTCTTGATAATCGATTTCCAATTCTTCCTGCGCTTCTTCCTGTTCGCTGTTTTTGCAAATAATACATAAGTTCCCGGAGCTGATAATGAGCCGCACACCACGGAAGTTTTCGCTTACATTGGAAAGAATTGATACACGTTGCAACGATTGCAGCAGGGTTATCCGGTCAATTTCGAATGTCTTGTCATTGTTCAACGGAATAACGCGGTTGTAATCCGGAAATTTTCCTTCGATGACTTTTGAAATCAAAACAGTATCGGAAAATGAAAAGCGTATTTTTTTCTGGAAGTATTCTATTTTCACCAGATCATCACTGTCTGTGAGCAATTTTGAAAGCTCTATGGCCGTTTTGCGGGGAATGATCACTTCCTGCTTTGGTTGCGTTTGATTTAATTGTGTCGCCAGCAAAGCAAGCCGGTGCCCATCAGTACTGACGCCCGTTAATTGCTGTTCATGAGTCGAAAGCAGCAGCCCATTCATGTAGTAACGAATGTTTTGTTGTGCAACGCAAAACTGAATGTGATGTAATAAATTTTTCAGTGTTTTCTGACTCAATGTCACAGTCGCTTCCGGCTCCGATGTTTCTGTGATTTCCGGGAAGTCCTCGGCAGGCAGGATTTGCAAATTGAATGCGCTTTTACCCGATTTCACTTGCAAGTGATCGTCTTGCCGGGCTAAACGGATTTCCCCATCGTTCGCCAAAGAACGCAAAATATCCTGTAGTTTTTTGGCAGGAACTGTCATGGAAAAATGCTGACCCGGGTCTAAGCTTGGCTTAATCTCCGTTTTGATTTGAATATCGGAATCAGAGGCCAAAAAAGTGGTCTTTTCCTGATCTTGTCGAATCAAAATATTCGATAATATGGGATATGCTTGACGTCGCTCGATGACCCCGGACACTATTTGCACTGGTTTTAGCAGTGTGTCTTTATTTGTCTTTATTAAGAGCATTTAAATAAAAATAGTAATAATGAATAAAGATGAAAATTTTTTGTATTGTTTTAAATTTTAATTATAAATCAATACATTATATTTAATGTTTATCGTGTATGAATACGGTATCGTGAGTGGATAGATTGTGGATAAAAAACGAACAAATCTTTTGCGAGTAAGTTATACACAAATTATTCAACAATTGTTAACCCCTTAAAATCAAAATCAAAGCATTAAAATCACGGCTCACGATGGGATCGGAAATGCGTAATTCGTTAATCTTGCGATAGCCATGAAGAACCGTCGTGTGATCCCTGCCGCCAAAGGCTTCGCCGATATCGGGAAGACTGAGTGAAGTGAGCTCCTTGGCAATCGCCATCGCCATTTGCCGTGGCCTTGCGATAATGCGCGAACGTTTTTTGGAATACATATCGGAAACTTTGATTTTATAGTAATCAGCCACTGTTTTCTGAATATTCTCAATCGAAATTTGACGGCTCTGGACAGCCAGCAAATCCTTCAACGCTTCTCTGGCAATATCCAATGTGATTTCTTGTTTTATGAAACGGGAAAATGCAAGAACGCGCTTTAGCGCACCTTCTAATTCGCGTACATTGGAACGGATATGTTTGGCAATGAAAAACGCGACGTTTTCATCCAAATGAATTTTTTCCTGCTCTGCCTTCTTGAGTAAGATCGCGACACGCATTTCCAACTCCGGCGGTTCGACGGCGACCGTCAATCCCCAGCCAAAACGCGATACCAGACGTTCTTCTAACCCGGTGATTTCTTTTGGATAAGTGTCGCATGTAATGATAACTTGCTTATGAGATTCCAATAATGCATTGAATGCATAAAAGAATTCTTCTTGTGTACGGTTCTTGCCGCCGAAAAACTGCACATCATCAACGAGTAGAAGATCCAGCGAATGATAGTACAGTTTGAATTTGTCAAAAGCTTTGTGTTGATAAGCACTGACGACGTCCGAAACATATTTTTCCGCATGCACGTAGCGGATTTTTGCCGATGGATTATTTTGTTGGACATAATTTCCAATCGCTTGAATTAGGTGTGTTTTTCCTAAACCAACACCGCCATAAATGAATAACGGGTTGTAGGCTATTCCCGGAGATTCAGCAACCTGGATAGCGCCCGCTCGTGCCAATTGGTTCGCTTTTCCGGTGACAAAATTATCGAAAGTAAAGTTCGGATTTAGATGGCTTTGATTTTTCTTGGCAGTGTTCGGTACTGTCTTAGTTGATTCTGGTACCGGCTCGATCTCGGTCTTTTCAGATATTTTTATAGACGATGCTTCGATGAAAGGGGTTGCAGCTACGGTATGTTCAGCCAGTTTTAAGTGAAATTGGATTTTCCGGGAAAAATAGTCTTCGGCCATTTGTTCGATGTGGGTGATGAAATTATCTTTCACCCACTGCGAAACAAAACGGTTAGGGGCAATCAGTACGACTTCGCTATCGTTATTATCGACAGCGGAATCAATCTGTAATGGTCTGATCCAGGTATTAAACTGTTGTGCGTTGAGCTCTTTTCTAAAATGATCCAGACAAGATAACCAGAAGGTGTTCAGAGATTCCATTATTTTCGTTCTTTGTCAGTCTGGTTTGAAATTTGGTTGCTATACGAAAAATAATCAAAGGTTTTTTTGTCAGATTTCCAGGCTGTCGATCAACCGGGTTTTACCTAGCCAAGCTGCGCCCAAAATTACTAAATCATCATCATGTTCTTGTGCGGGCAACAAGGTGCTGCGCTTATGCACACTGAGATAGTCGACCGTCCACCCTCTCTGGCAAAGAGAGTGTGCGGCATGGTGTTGTAACGTTTCAAACTCTTTATTTCCGGAAATGATTTCGTTTTTGAGTTGAAGGAGTGTTCGGTAAAGCTGGCAAGCTTCCTTACGTTGCTCTTGATCCAGATATTGGTTGCGCGAACTTAACGCCAGCCCGTCAGATGCGCGAACCGTTTCACAAGCGATGATTTCAACAGGTATGTTTAACTGGCGTACCATTTCTCGAACAATATGCAGTTGCTGATAATCTTTCTTGCCGAATATAGCCTGTTGCGGTTGAATAATATTGAATAATTTCAATATTATGGTTGCAACGCCGCGGAAAAATCCCGGTCGAAATTTACCTTCCAGGGTGTCGGCTACAGGCGGTAATGCTAACAAGAATTCTTGTGGTGTTGGAAAAAGAATTTTGTCATCCGGTGCAAAAATGCTATTGACATCCAATGGCGATAACGCTTTGCAATCATCATCCAATGTGCGCGGATAGCGGTCAAAATCTTCGTGTGGAAGAAACTGCAAGCGATTGACGAAAATGCTGACAACAACGTAATCGCTTAACCGGCCTGCCTGCTTAACCAGCGCAAGGTGCCCGGCATGCAGATTACCCATGGTCGGCACAAAAGCGACCGGTGCTTTTCCCCGCAGGTTGTTCCGTAAATCGTCAATATCGTTAAATATATTCACTAATTATTAGCTAGAATTCGTGTTCTTCACTGGGAAATTGGCCTGCTTTGACTGCGGTGACGTAATTCGCAATCGCTTGCTGGATACTTTGAGAACCGGTCAAAAAATCCTTCACGAAACGGGGTTTTTTTCCATGATGCAGCCCCAGCATATCGTGCAAGACCAAAACTTGCGCAGAACAATGCGGTCCTGCGCCGATCCCGATTGTCGGGATCGATAATGTTTGCGTAATCGTTTGCGCCAACTTTGCCGGCACCACTTCCAATACGACGAGGCTGGCACCCGCTTTTTCCAAAATTTTGGCATCGTCTAACAGATGTTTGGCTGATTTCTCGGTATTACCTTGTAATTTATAACCGCCAAGCTGGTGGATTGATTGCGGTGTTAAGCCGATATGCGCGCATACTGGGATTCCCCGTTGCGTGAGAAACTGAATAGTATCGGCCATGATTTGGCCACCCTCGATTTTGACGATATGCGCCCCTGCCGCCATCATTTTTGCGGCATTTGCAAATGCATGCTCAGGTGAAGTCTGATAACTGCCGAAAGGCATATCCGTCATAATCAACGCATTACTGGCACCGCGTGCAACGCAGCGCGTATGGTAAATCATGTCTTCCAGCGTAACCGACAAAGTTGTTTCCGCGCCGTGCAGCACATTGCCAAGCGAGTCTCCAATCAGTAGAACATCAATTCCGGCGCTTTCCAATACGGTTGCAAACGTGGCGTCGTAGCAGGTTAGCGCGGTGAATTTTTGCTGACTCTGGGCCATTTTTTGCAGTGCGGGCAGCGTGATTCTCATGGCATGACTCGTTCCAGTTTTTGATCAAGACAGGATAACAGCAAGTGCGAAACAGAACCCCGGCCCGGGATTATACAATCCGGCTGGATTTCCATCAGCGGTTGCAACACGAAAGCGCGTTCTGTCATGCG
>JAMXAE010000128.1 GCA_024281695.1 Nitrosomonas sp.
TACGAGACGGTGGCGCCTGGTTGGTACGTTTCTTGAACAATTTTGTGCTTTTCTATGGCCGCCCAGCGCTTTCTGCGTTGGGTGTTGGAGTAAATTTCTACAGGTTCTATTGTGTTTGATATAGTCATATTACTAGTCCTATTACTAGTCGTTATTAGTGACTAGATGGACCGGTATTAGTGGGGAGCGTTACAAGAGCAACAGCCGAATATTGAATTGAGATGCATGCACCCGGCATTTGAAGGAATGCGGGAACCTTATTTTAAAGAAGAGTTTTTTTATGCCTGGCAAAACGGTAAGACAGGCTACCCTTTAATTGATGCTTGTATGCGTTCCTTACACCAAAATGGCTGGATCACCTTCCGAATGCGCGCAATGTTAGTCTCTTTTGCGAGCTACCATCTTTGGTTAGATTGGCGAAAAACCGCACCTTTTCTAGCCCAGCTTTTTACCGATTATGAACCGGGCATTCACTATTCTCAATTTCAGATGCAGTCTGGGGTTACGGGAATCAATGCGATTAGAATGTATAATCCCATCAAGCAGTCGCAAGATCATGACCCGCAAGGGAAATTTATACGGCGGTATCTACCTGAATTGGGTAAAGTGCCGGATGAATTTATACATGAGCCATGGCTAATGCAGGACTCAGCACTTAACTACCCTCCTCCCATTGTTGATCATACCATTGCGGTAAAGCACGCACGGGCAGAAATTGCTAAATTCAGTAAACAAGAAGGCTTTATTCAGCAAACAAAAGAAGTAAAAGAAAAACTTTCGAGCCGTCGCAAAAAGAAATCTCCAAAAAAAGGCAAAAAGCCGGATCAACTTAGTTTTGATATATGAGGAGTTTATTTCGATAAGCGTAGCCTAAGTTAATTTTGACATTTCAAAGACCTAATTTATCCATGGATTCTTTTTCATATGATCCATCTTCGCCTGGATACCGAAGTTTATCCTCGTAACGGCCTGTCTGCTTAGCTAACGCCCATATTAAACTTTCTCCAGCAGGTATGGTGTTTGGCAGCATTTCAAATACTGGGTCTTGAAATGTCTTGTCAGCATTAATCACGTTCCATCCTTTATCTTTAAACATTTGAATGACATCCCCTAAGAAAAGTGCATTCAGCAAATTATGATGTACAAGCAGTGTATGATCAGGACTTCTACCAAGAACTTCCATCGCAAGACCATCATAATATTGAGCGCGATTCCATAAGTGTTGAAGATAATAATTTTTATAAGCTTTGATATCTGCATTTATATTTTCGGATAATCGCTTTTCAAGGCGATCGCTAATGTACCAATCCGAAGCATCAATGGTAACGCTGCCATTTTTATAGCCTTGCTCGAGCAAAAACTTTCTAAATTCATCACGTTTAGCGATCGCATCACCTTCTTTTAAATAAGGAAAACGAAATATTTTTTTAAAACCTGAGTAATGTTTCAATAGCCTCTCATTTTTTAAAGTATCTTGTTCAAATTTTTTTTCGCTGATATTGTTAATACTTAAATGTGAGTAAGTGTGATTACCAATGATATGGCCGGCATTGTTCCATCGTTTTAATAATGCTTCACCATTTGAATCATCAACTTGTGCGCCCTGAACAAACAGAACAATTTTCAAATTATTTTTCTTTAAAATAGTTAATATATTTTTGTCACGAGTTTCGGGCGATAACAATGGTGTTTGATTAGAATTCGGATTATCCATTGTGATAGCAACGTTTTTGGCAAATGAAATTGTTGAAAATAAAAATAAAATAATAATTGTAGTAAAATAAGATATTTTCACTGCACCCTCTTCAAATGCAACTACTGTCTATACTATGCGTTCAAGAATAAACTTGGCACGCTCATTAGGCGAAACACAGGGTACATTAATAATTGAATAACCATAGTCCCTATAAATTTTCTGGACTTTCATACCAAATTCTTGCGCCAATTCAAATGACATTTTCCTCTCATCATCAGTTGTATATATTTCTTGCCATGCGGGAAATACAAAAACTTTAGGTTCATATCGAAATATCTTTGATGCTTTTTGTGCTGGAGGATAGCTTATGTTAAACAAATCAAAGTACGCAAGAATATCAGGCATACCTCTATCATAAATGACATCTTCATTTAAGTCCTGGGTTTGTTTAAACTGATAAATTGACCGTGATAACATTAATTGTAAAAAATATTTAGGATTTTTTTCCGGAACACCTTCATCCTCAATACTGCGCTGCTCTGCTAATATCTGTCTAGCTGGTTCTTCAATTACATTCAATCCGGAAGATTTGAGTAATTGAAGAACGGTTGATTTACCACTTCCCATTGCACCGGTAATAATAAATCTTTTTGGCATATTGACCTCATCTTTATCACTAAAATTTTTAAATTCAAAACTAGGATTGATTTCAACCGCCGCCACTACTTAGCACTGATACCATCTTTTACATTTGAATTAATCACCATTTGACAAATAATATTTGCGGCGGTTGAAATTACATTATCGTTAAACTGAAATTTATCAGTATGTACCGGATTAGCTGATTCACCCGCACCCACTAAAAAGAAACATCCTGGTATATGTTTTAAGTATTCAGAAAAATCTTCGGAAGCAATCATACTTTTTTCAAGTTTTGTAATTTTCTTATCTCCACAAACCATACGTGCTGCATTTGATATTTTATCTGTTTCATTGGCTGTATTGATTGTCGGCGAATGGAAAGGTTTAAAAGACAGAGCAATTTCAGCTTTATATTTATCTTTAACTTGATCGCAATACTTGTTAATAAATGATTTTAATTCTCTGAGATTATCTTCTGTGTCAATGTAATATACTGCAATAATTTCAGACTTCTCTGCCATTCCACGCAATTTTCCACTATTAAACGAAAGAATATTGAGAACGGTTGAATTTGCAGACCAACTTAATTTTTCTATTTCCAGTTTAGTAATTAATTCTGCGCCAATTGTAACTGGATTCACGGCATTTTCAGGTTGGGCAGTATGTGCCGGTTTACCTTTAATAGATATTTCGATTCTACCATTACCCAGTAAAATCGTTCCATCTTTTACCCCAATGATGCCTTCTGGTAGACCCGGCCAGTTATGGAAAGCATATATTTCATCTAAAGGGGGATTTTTCAACACACCAGCTTCAATCATTGCCGTTGAACCTTTTCCACCCTCTTCAGCCGGCTGGAAAATAAATTTTACTTTGCCGCTCAGTTCATTTTTTATTTGATTTAATGCATAAGCAACCGCAAGTAAAGTTGCGCAGTGACCATCATGACCACATGCATGCATTCGGCCAGGATGCCTGGATCGACGTTGATTATTATTAGGCTCTTCAATTGGAAGCGCATCCATGTCTGCGCGCAACCCGATTGTTTTCCCAGGTTTGCCGGTATCCAGTATTGCAGTTAAACCAGTTTTTGCAATACCATTTTCAACGTTATAACCAAACGACTTTAGTGTTTCAGAAATTAATTTTGCTGTTTTAAATTCCTCAAACTTTAATTCAGGAATTTCGTGTAATTTTTGCCTTACTTCAATAATCTTCGGTAAAATTGCCTCGAGATGTTTACTTATGACTGTCATTAATCATCCTTAGTGTTTACTTACTAAACTCCTACTCACAAGCAAAATATTGCCCGCTTCTAATTGCAGGCATGAGCTGTTTAGATAGAAATGGTTCTTGTACATTCCAGAATAAAATATTGGCACCTAAATATTCATGCGTGAACAAATAGAAGTCCGACAATTGATAAGGAGTCGATGTGCCCGGTTTTTTATAGGTATAATCAGGCTCTTGAATCGCCATACCAACTAGATTGATTTTGCCGCGATATCGATGAAAGAATGGATAACTGTTTTTCATCTGACTTTTGCGGTACGGGACAACGTCGGGACCACCCAATCCAATTTGATGGCTGCTGGCATAGGAAAATAATCTGCTCATGTAATGGTGATCATCATTCCATTCGCCAGGAAAGAAATTAACATATTGAACGACATAACTATGGTGAAATGCATTTCTTACTGCAGCTATATTTTCTAATTCTGCATTAAAGTAACGGTCGGCTGTAAAATTTAATGGTGGCTTTTTGGTATCAAAATCTACAGCGGTCTCAGGTAGATTAATGCCGTAAATTTTGCCATCAAACTTTTTAGCAAGGTTTTTAATTAATAGCTGAAAACGTTCTCTGACTGCCGGATCCCACACACGTGCAACCCAACCTTCAGTGATAGGTTTACCTTCTCCTGGAAAATCATATTGCATAGCGACGCCGCCATGGTATTTTTTTTCTTTTCGAATGTAGTCTGGAACATAAAATAATTCAGGTTGAAATGATCTATCCTGAAGTTGGACAAAAAGCTTCTTATGAACCGAATCAAGGTAGCGCAGGTCATTCTCTATTCGTGAGAAATCATATATACCCTTTTTAGGTTCAAGTTCCCTCCATGTATATACGACTTGAACGCCACTAACACAGGGACGGGTTATGAGTGACTGATATGATTTTAATTCAAGTGATTTTTCAGGCCCAAAAAAGAAAAATAGTTTAGGCAAGGTGGCCGCGTATATATCGGCATGCAAAAAAAAGGCAAATAGAAAAATTGTTAGTGTTTGTTTGCAAAATGATCTCATTATTTTTTCCTATACAAAAACAAACTCACGATTGGGTTCGATCTAAACTAGAGGTTCAGGCTGCTATTTTTTCCCTGTAAGCTGTCGGTGTCAATTCATTTAATGCGTTGTGGGACGCTCGTCATTATAATCAAGCAGCCACTGCCCGCTCCCGGCAAATTTTGGCATGCCTAAAGATATTAAGATGTTAGCTGCTGATCATTTTTTGAAGGTAGTCTAAGGTAAATTAAAATGGCAGACCTCACAAAAGCGCATTTTTCCGCCTTGAAGGATGGCAAGTTAGGTGTTTTTATATAAACGTTGGGTGCCATTTTACAAAATGGCCAATAAGCCTAAATCTACACAATCGAGTATGAAGTTGCAATGATTTTAGAGCGTCAAAAACATATGCGATTCATCATAAAAAAAACCGCCTACTCGCAATGCTTTATGTTGAGTTCCCCATACTTTAAAGCCATAAGTTTCATATAAATTCTTAGCAGGGATATTATTTGACTCAACTACCAAATTAATGAATGAGCAGCGCAACTCCATTTCCGCATGATTTATAGCTATTTCCAATAATTGCTTGCCCAGGGCTTGATTACGATAATTTTCTTTTACATACATACCCCATATTTCACAGTAGTGCTCCAATTTAGCTGATTTAATTTGATGAAGGGCAACGGTTCCCACTATTTTCCCATCGATAAATGCGCCAAAACAAACGACTTTGTTTTTATTCCCGAAAAAACCGATAACACCTTTTATGAGAAAATTGATTATGTTTTTTTCTTCCGCTAATGAAGCTTTAAAATTAGAGGGATACTTTTCTAAGGCCTCAAGACGCAAATGATAAAATTGGCGTATGTCGGATATTTTTATTTGGCGAAAACTAGCATTTATCATAGTTTATCCTTGATAAACTCTGTTCTAATATTGTAGCAAAATAACCAAAAGATGGTTTCTCTAAATAATTTATCAATTAACTCAATTATTTGGCTATTTGAGCGATGCCCCCCGAAAATTCGGACACCTCACTAAGCAGCATTTTGCGGTTCAAACTATACCGGGCATACCTTGCCAAGTTTAGAATGTAGACGGTTCCGATTAAAGCAAATTTCGATATATTTTAATATCTGATTTTTTCATGATTGCGCCTTAGAAACTTTTCTCCATAAATCGCCTCAACCTTGAAGCTATCTTTGGCATTTGTGTGGTCTAGCTGTGGCACTAATAATGAATTCACTGGTAACAACAGCAAAAATTAAAGCTTGTTTGCTAAAGTGACAAATGATTTCATACAATGCTCTAAGCTTGATGAGATAGTTTTTATAATATACCGCATGCCTGCAAAATTTTCTCACATAGCCAACAAAAAATGCTCTATTATATAGATGTAAAATTTTCTTTATCATGCTTTGCATGCTATTTTGATAACTTTTTTTGATAGTTCATGGCATATTGCATAACGTTTAAAATTGTTGCATTGTTTTTTTGTAGTCTTGTCACAATCGTTTGGAGGAAATCAAATAACACTTTATAGCCAATCTCGTGATCTTCTTCTAAAAAGGTTTTGAATGAGTCCACGTCAATTTTAATCAATGTGCAATCGGATACGGTAATCACATCTGCCCCCGCTGGCATATCATTAAAAATAACAAATTCTCCAAATAAATCGCCAGCTTCAAGTGTATTGATAATGGTATGAAGATTTTTTTTATTTTTCGGATCGTTCAGCACTACTCGTAACTCTCCTGATTTAATATAATAAAAATAATTATATTTTTCCCCCTGACAAATAAGTTTAACATTCGGCGGAATTGACTCTTGGGTAACCTTGACCCTTTTTAAAAATATCTCCTCATAAAAAATGTTATTTTTAAACAATGAATTTAATGTCTTATTCATGCCTCACCTCTTTTAGTACTACCCGAGCTCAGCCGTTACTAAAAATAATCACTTATCGCTAAATAATGTAATGTCTGGTTTAATCTATTGATTAATAATTTTTATTTTCTCTACTTAGAGACTTACGCCGTCTACTATTCATTAACTATAGTGCATATTTTGGTTAATTATGCAGGCTGTAACGCTCCCCACTAATTCCGGTCCATCTAGTTGATGCGCCCCGGATCCAGTAGCCCTTACCAGTCCACAACCCCTATCCAAGACAACGCGGGATCTTCAAATTTAAGAAGCCACACTGTATAGCTGGGCATCTCAAGCCAAAGCAAAATCACCATCAGTGACAGATGAGACAGGTAATCAAACGAATGTCCTTGAAGAGTTAAATCGTCTAAGAAAAGAAAAAATGTGACTGAGGGAGGAGCGCGACATTTTAAAAAAGGCAACGGCATTCTTCGCGAAACATGATTGTAGCATGAGCCGTAACGGTGAAATTTTGCTATAACAAATTAGGTGCTAATTGATGTTTATTTTTTCCCTGGATTATTTCTATTATTTTTATCCTTTTCTATCGCATCAGACTCTAAAGGTTCAGATCTGGACGAGTGAAACGATAGATTTGTTGCAGCAATTGACATGTTAGCCTGATCATGTATTTTTATTGCCTCATTAATTACCAAAGTGGGATGCCAAAATGCCATTTTTTTCGAAAGTGCTTCATCCTTTGCATGGAAAATGATTTTATCGCTAAGCAAAAATTTCCGAGATTCTAGCAAATAATCATTTATATCTTTTGAACCATTTAAATCAGCAGGAATCATATCAGTTGCATTTATAATGATAATGTTGTGATTTGGAAACTTATTTAAATGATGTAATCCATATAGATGATTTGAACCAACAATTAAAATTGCGTCATCTTTAATACCACTTCTAATTACATCGCATATCACTTTATCGCGATGAATTATTCCTTCTTTTGATGCTGCATCAAGTTTTGCATTCGAAAAATCTAAATGTTCGTAATCATTGTATCCTTCACCAGTTTTTTGCGCACCATGCATGCCTAGATCAACTGGGTGCGGCTTATAGCCCAATGATAATGCGAGCGGAAGAATATCATATATTGTTCTCCATTCACCAAATGACCCTAAATCTCGTTTGCCATCAATGATACTTTTTAGTGAGCTAGTATTTAACTCACAAAGTAGATTCTTTATGCTTAAAGCATTACCTATCTTTAATATTAAAGTTTCGATAAATAAACTTACTTTTCCACTATGAGATTCACCGACGATTAACAAAAAAGGCCTATTATCACTTTTCATCCTAAATTCATTTTTAATTTTATTAAATAAGGTTTTATAAATTTTCTGTAAATAAGATTTATTTAATTCGTAATTGGGATATAGGATGAATCTTTCAAATATTAATTGATGGCATTCTTCAGCTTTTGCCACTGCTTCTTTAAGTATTTCCGTTGTGGCCTTTTGATTTTGGCGACGGTCGCACATATCAACGGCAACTTGCAAAGATGTAACATTCTTTTCATATGCCCACTCAAATATTTCAAATTTTTTTTCTGGGTCAGCAATAAGTGAGGGAGGGATGAAGTGTTTGTTAACGTCTGCGCCATATTTAAGCAATAGTTTTAAAAGGGTTGGGTTTGATTCTTCTAACGCCCTTAATAAGAGACTATCACCTCTTTCATTTTGATAATTTGGATCTGCACCAGCTATTAGTAAAGTCTCGATATGAATTAAAGCTTCATCATTAATTGGTAATATCGATTTGAGCCCTTCTTTTTTATACCTTTCATCATTATACAAATAATGGCTCAGCTGGTTATCAAGATTTGTTTTTGTTTGCCTGCCAGCACTCATTCTGTAATCCTTATGATTTATATATAATTATATCATATAAGAAATATTTAAATTCCCAATTTATTCAAAACATTAGCGTGATATTGGGTGATTTTGATTAGATTATATGATTCGAATTTCAGAACCAATAAAGTACCGCCGTAAGCTTCCCCTCCAAGTATGCACATCTAAACTAGAGGTTCAGGCCGCTATTTTTTCTCTGTAAGCTGTCGGTGTCAATCCATTTAATGCGTCATGGGGACGCTCTTCATTGTAATCAAGCAGCCACTGCCAGCTAATTTATCGTACTTGATCTAGCGATGTAAATAAATATGCATTCAATACCTCCTGTCGAAATGTTCTATTAAATCGCTCAATATACGCATTTTGATTTGGCTTGCCGGGCTGAATATGAAGCATTTCAACATTGTGTCGTTGACACCATGCAGCAAGCTGCGATGAAATTAGCTCCGGGCCATTGTCCATGCGAAGTTGCTTTGGAGTGCCGCGCCATGCGCAAATT
>JAMXAE010000129.1 GCA_024281695.1 Nitrosomonas sp.
GCAGGCTTGTAGTTTTGTGTCATATTTCTTCTCCTTTAAACAGAACATAATGTGTCCGTCCTAAGGGGACAACTCCACTTTCATCTAGAATCTCCTTCTCTTAGTCGAGATAGAAGATTCTCAATGACCTTCCGTATAGGTCAAACCACACTGTGAGTCCCCCGGCAAAGCCGGGGGCTTACCTCAATGAGTTAAACAAGCCAGTGCACAGAAATTTGCCTAGCTGAAGGCAAAGTACCGTTTCCTGTACTGGCTTTGTCTTATGTTTTTCTTTACTCAGCAATGTTTACAAGACCTGTGAAGTAGACATCTAACTGGGAAAATTCCTATTACTGATTACTCAGAACAACACGGTATTTCGCTTTACCGCTCTCCAGTCTCGCCAGTGCTGCATTCACTTGATCAAAACGAAAAACTTCAATGACAGGCTCGATTTTATGTTGTTCTGCAAAACGCAACATGGTTACTATACCGGCTGGGCTGCCGACAGGAGAGCCAGAAATCGAACATTGATTAGCTATCAGTGGAAATACATTGATATCCAGGGGTTCGAGTGGCACGCCGAGAAAATGCAAACGACCTTTTGGACGCAAAGTTGCGATATAGGCATTCCAATCCAATCTGACATTAACAGTGGTTAGAATCAGATCAAAGCGATTGGTTGCAGCAGCCAGTTCAGTTGGATTTTTTGTATTCAGTACATCGTGCGCACCCATGCCCAAGGCTTCTTTCTTCTTGTCGTCGTTGGAAGTAAAGGCCGTTACCCGACAACCCCATGCGTTCAGAAATTGCAATGCAATATGCCCAAGTCCACCAACACCGATGACAGCCACGTGGGCCGTGGGGAGTATGTTGAATTGCAGCAGCGGGTTGAAAACCGTAATTCCGCCACAGAAAAGCGGTCCCGCGCTTTGTGCATTGAGACTTTCCGGCAATGCCACAACACTGGCGGCGTTGGCACGCACTTTGTCGGCAAAACCGCCGTGACGACCTACGATCGTGGATTCCGATTGTGCGCACAGATTATGGTCGCCGGACATGCAACTGTGGCAAGTCATACAATAACCGGAATGCCACCCCAGGCCGACGCGTTGTCCCGCGGCAAGATTGTTAACATGCGCGCCCTTACCCGCAATGGTTCCGATGATTTCATGTCCTGGCACAAACGGATACCGGGTGATTCCCCAGTCGTTGTGCAGCATGCTCAGATCGCTATGGCAAATGCCGCAATGCTCAACGGTTATCTCAACATCGTGATCACCCAACGGTCCAGGATCGTATTCAAAAGGCTGAAGTTTCCCACCCGATTCAAACGCTGCATAAGCCTTAATCATGAACTCTCCTTTCACAATAATTGATTACTATTGCACATCAATATGTTATGCAGCAATCACATCAATTCTTCATATGAGAAACATACTGACAATTATTTATTATCACCGTTTTTCTTAAAAAGGTGCATGATTTCTGCATGACTAGCTCTTTGCATGGAGATGGATACAATACACAATCACAATTTTCAGGTCATAAGAATGGATTACAAAATATTATTAACAGTCTTTGCCACAGTATTTATCGCGGAGCTGGGTGACAAAACGCAACTGGCAACCATGCTGTTTGCCGCTGACAAAGAAGTCAGCAAGCTAACGATTTTTCTCGGTGCATCATTGGCACTAATCGCGACTTCCGCGATTGGCGTATTGGTTGGCAGCGCCATCTCAGATTACATCAGCGAAAAACATCTGCACTATATCGCAGGTGCTGGTTTTATCATAATTGGTCTGTGGACGCTGATAAGGGCTTGAGAAGAAGATCGTTTTATTAGTGGTATTCAATGATCCAAGTCAAAGCGAATAACTTCATATGCATGAATAATGCTTCCTATCGTTGTTACAAACGGAAAAACTGATTCTCTTTAAAAGTACTATCTTTATTACATCACTATTGCATAGGATATTAGATGAATATTAAATTACCCAGTCTCTGTTTACTTGCCACGGGTATTTTTCTAGTTGAAGCGACTCAGGTCATTGCATCTACATCGGTTTTCTCGACCAACTTCGATTTGACAATCCCAACCGAAATTTCTGCTGGGACTGCTTTCCTGACTGGTGTAGAGGGATATGCTGGCCTAGGTCCATCAGATAACCAATTTGGCGATAGTTTTTTGCGTAGCCAAACAGGAAATACTGTTACCCTTACGCTCAGTGATTTACCCGTGCATCAGACACTTAACCTTGGATTCCTATTTGCAGCAATTGATTCACTGGATGGTTCCTCTGACGGTGATCCATTTCACGGCGATTACTTTACTATTAAACTTGATGGAAAGCAGATTTTTCATGAATCGTTTGCCAATGCTGCTCCAGAACTAATCCAGAGTTACGTTCCACCTCCAGGCGTCGAATTAGCTCATAGAGTAGACTTGGGTTTTACCGGCCCAGGTAGTTACTACACAGATAGCGCTTATAATATGGATATTGATCCAGCCTTCCAGAATATTTCACACATCGCATCAACAGCCACCTTTGAATTTGTAATTGGAAGCGAGGTATATCAGGAACTTGCTGATGAATCATGGGCAATAGACAATCTACATGTTACTGTCTCTCCGATTCCGGAACCAGAAACTTACGCCATGCTGTTAGCTGGCTTAGGCTTAATTGGGGTCATGGGGCGTTTTAGAAAATACTCCGACGTGTAATCTAAATCGAATTACAAATTTAGAGTTTCTCATTATCGATGCAGAACTGATAAAACCCTAAATAAAACTTTTGATTGCTCGATTCTGAACAAGATATTCAGGTTTATCTGCTTTTTTTCAAGAGAATGTTTAAGCAGGAACCCCAGGCTGTATTATTATAAATCAACAATTCTCCAACGTAAACATGGATAATATGCCGCACAATAGCCAAACCGATGCCGTGACCGGGTGTAGATTGATCGGCGCGTACACCGCGTTCCAGAATTCTGGCAATTTCATGCGGCGGAATTCCGGGGCCGTCGTCTTTGACTTGGATGATTATCCAATTTTCCTGATATTCCGCAAACAGATAGATGTTCTGGCGACACCATTTAAAAGCGTTGTCGACCAAGTTACCGAGTAATTCCATCAAATCGCCTTCGTCAATGCGCAAGCCGATGGCATCATCGATGTCGATGGCGATTTCCGGATGCTTGTTGCGATATGCTTTTGCAACGGTAGCTACGATTCGGTCGACCATCGGGCGTAATGCGATCAATCCCATGCCTGGCGAGCTGCCGGCGGTGGCGGCGCGACGTAGCTGGTACTGAATGATGTTGTCCATACGGTCGATTTGTTCATGAATGGTTTTACGCCGGGATTGTTCATCGTCTTCGCTATTCACCGCGCCTTGGAGCACGGCGAGCGGCGTTTTGAGACTGTGCGCCAGGTCTGCAAGGCCGTTACGGTAGCGTTTTTGTTGCTTGTGTTCATGATTGATCAAAGAATTGATGCTATCGGTTAACAGCTTCAATTCACTTGGATAATCCCCTTTCAGGTTTTCCTGTCGACCGTATTCTATCGCGACCAGTTCAGCAGAAACTTTGCGCAGTGGTTGCAAGCCCCAGCGCAACACCCCCATTTGCGTAGCCAGTAGCAAAATAACCATGACACTGAGCCATCCCCACAGATCTTCACGATAGCGTTCTATTTGCGCTTCAAACAGCTCGGTATTAATAATGACAAAATAGGTCAGCGGATAGTCACCTGATGGTGTTTCCCATGCAACTCCGTAGCTGTACATAAAATGAGGCTTGCCATCGATCATGATTTCCGCAAATTCTTTTTTACCTTCTTCAAGCAGCGCCACTGCTGGAATTTGTTCATTGAGCGATGAAGTGGATCGCCAGGCAATGGTATTGGTTTGATCGATGATGAATGCATACGTATCTGAATTAACGTGACCCAATTCTGCATCAAGCAAATTGGTCGACACGTCCAGCGCTCCGGATTCTTCTATTTCCGAGTCTCCCATGAGCATCAGTAGCTTCGCAAACAAACGATCCTGTACACCCAAGCGCGCACTGTCATAAAAGGCGCGATCAAGTGTCAAAGCAATACCTACAATAAAAATCAGCAAAACCAGTGTCGCACTGAACAAAATGCGCTGATTTAACGACATCATGAGGATTTATTGCAATCCAGGGTAAAGCGATAACCACGTCCGCGCATGGTTTCAATGGGATTTAGAATACCGGCAGGATCCAATTTACGGCGCAAGCGACCAACCATCACTTCGAGTACATTACTGTCTCGATCCTCATCATGAGGATAAAGATAATCGGTCAGTGTGTGTTTGGAAAGCACGGCTCCATGATGGCGTATTAACTCCTCCAGCAAACGGTATTCAAAGGAAGTCAGCTCAATGATTTCGCCATTGACAGTGACTAACTGGGCTGAGACATCCAATGCGATGGGCCCACATTTTAATAAGGTTTGCGGGATCCCTGTCGACCGACGCAATAATGCTTTTACTCTGGCTTGCAATTCTTCCATCTGAAATGGTTTGGTCAGGTAATCATCGGCCCCCATTTCCAAACCTGTCACCTTATCCTGCCAGCTGCTTCTAGCTGTTAGAATCAGAATAGGTAGCAAACTACCTTGCTCACGGAGCGCTCTGACTATTTCCAATCCTGATTTACCGGGCAATCCGATATCAATAATGGCAGCATCCAGAGGATATTCATTGGCAAAAAACAACCCTTCTTCACCATCACTGCAGGTGTCGACCATATAACCTACCGATTCCAGCTGCTGACGAATTTGGTCCTGTAATTTGATTTCATCTTCGATGACTAGGATGCGCATTTCATTATTCTTGAGATTCAAAATGAATTGTTGTTGTGGATCGTATCCAACTGGCTCAGTGAGCAGATATCACGGCTCCATCTGTTGCATTGATCTGGATAATGTGTACGGTGCCTTGGTTGCTCAGTATTTTGACACGATAAGTATTGTCCGAATAATTAATGGCCAGCACACGACCGTTGAAACGCTGTTGTGCGATCATGATCGCTTTCTGTTCAGTGATGATATCGACAGGGGGATTGTTGCTGGCGCGATAATAATTGGAAATGTTATTTTGCTCGCTGGCCATCACTTGAGTCATTAGCCCCGTCACCACCATCACAATCACAAAAATATTTCGCAATCTATTCATAACAAAATAGTCCTGCGCGCTAGAGTTAGAAGTAAGGCTGGTAACAGATCATTTATCTCACTCATCTGTAGCCAGCCCCAATTCTCAGTAGCGTAACATAAAGCTCGCGTTTCCGGTATCAATACCCAGCATCACGTTGGGAGGGTAGCTATAAACAGGTGCTGGTGGATAATAGTTATAGCGTGGCTGTGGATAATAGGACTGATTGTAATAAACACGCGGCTGGCTATAAATAACATTATAGCCACCTGAATAATGTTGGTGATGATTATGATGATGGTGATGGTGACCATGACCGTGGTGTCCTCTACCGGCTTCAGCCAATGAAGGCAATGATAGCATTAATCCTAGTACTGCAATGATTAAGAGGCTGATCAGTATTGTTTTTTTAGTTTTCATTGCGCGACTCCTTTCAGTTAATTAATCCAGATTCGTTCCTAACGGTTTTAATTTACACCAGTAAATATGAACGAAAACTGAATGAAGTACGATGCATCAAGAATCAAAAGATAATAGACAACTCCGTGATATTGCCACGGAGTTGCTTATTAATTTTCCTACTTACAAAACATTTTCAAGCTGTTTTGATCTTTCTAACTATAAACAACACATATAATTCTTATAGATTATTTTTACAATTATTTATAGCATTTCATTAATTGGTATTTTAAAATGAATAGATTAGTCCTTAGTAGTGGAGAGTTTTATGAGCAGAAATCGAATATGGTACTTAACTAATCAGGAAGGTAACCATAGAGTTCAAGTTTGCCAAAACGATGTTTCTCAAGCAGAAGCCGTTACTTCATATATTAAAGAAGGCTTGCTAAATAATGAAGCAGTTATTGTCTTCGCCAAACCTGCACTAAGGAAAGCTGTAATATCTAATCTTGATACTCAAGTGTTGGATATAGAAACTTTTAAAGATGAAGGTCAAATCAAATTCTTTGATGCTGAGTTTTTAGTTTCAAACTTGCTAATTGATGGTGTACTTGAGAAACAACTTTTTAACGAGAATGTTGCGATCCCCATTCAAACTTTGAAATCAAAGTATGGCAGAATTCATGTTTTTGGTGGAATGGTGAATACCCTTTGGAAGGATGGTCAGTACAATTCAGCAATGCAACTAGAAAGCATGTGGATAGATTTATCTAAGAGAGAAGAATTTACCCTTCTTTGCTCTTATTCTTTGGAAGATATTGATCCTATTACTTATGATGTATCTTTGGAGCAAATTTTTGAATTTCATAGCCATTTGACTCCATTGAAAAATCATGATTTCTCTGAAACTTTAATAGGCGAAGCAGCAACAGATGTCTTTTGGGCAACCTGGAATCGTGTGATCGAGAAACTAGAATGTAACCCCAAAAGAGAGTTTTCATCAGATATTTCGCAAAGATATCTTCAACATTAAATTAAGAAAGCCTTTATATTACTCTAGGGACTTTGGTAGATTTGAGGTACGCTGATTTTCTTGGAGTCCGAAGTTTCATAAAATAGGGATATGAAATGGAGGATGAAGATGAGATTATCGCGTACCCGATATAGTCAGAAATTTCGTGATCGATCAGTTAAGTTTTTCAAAGAAAGTAGATTGACGCTGGTGAAACATCAAAACGACTGTCGTTACCTCAAGGGACACTTAAGAACTGGATTTATGCTAGCAAACGAGGAGTGAGGTGTTGTGCTGCCAAGAATGGAATCCATTGCTTTAAGCAGCGAGTAGATTTGCAGCATAGTATCGCTGCGAGAATTGTACTGGAGACAGATAATCCAATCTTTTCTGCTTACTCACTGCCGGTTATAAAAGATTCCGAACTATTCGGTAGTCTCCTGAGTGGTTTATTGTCGTGTTTTGAATCTTCGATGATGCGCCCGTTCGGTTTTAAGTATCCCCCTGAAACTTTCCATCGGCACATTATCATAGCAATCCCCCTCGCGACTCCTGGAAGCGATCATGCCAAATGTTTATTTGCTGTTGCACGAAACAAAGTTTGTATAACCAAATGTCTGACCATTCTCTCATTCATGGCATAGCCCACCAGCTCGTCATTAAATAGATCTTTTATTCCAGCCAAATACAACCAACCTTCGTCCGTAGACATATAGGTGAGTGTACCCGTCAGCGCAAATTGGACAAACTAGGGTGATTGCCTAAGAGAGTGTTTTGGTTCATCGTTACATAAAGAAGGAACGATGAATGACAGAGAAAGTTCAGCAAAACCGTAGTGTCGAGAGAACTGTTCGTGATATACGCCGGGTAACCCGCCGCCAATATTCAGCAGAAGAAAAGATCCGCATCGTGCTGGAAGGACTCGAGGCGAAGAAAGCATAGCTGAGTTATGCCGCCGTAAAGGAATTTTTGGAAGCCGGGAAGAAGCGGCTAGCCGGGGATACTACTCGCGAAGCGACGTCCGATGAGGTTAGGGATCTGCGTACCGAGACTCGGCTGCTCAAGGAAACCGTGGCGGAGCTGTTAATGGAAAACCGCCTGCTTAAAAAAAGCATGATTGGGGATGGGGGGCGGTATATGAGATACTGTGCCTCTGAGAAGTTCGAGATCATTCGTCTGGTTGAACAATCTAGTTTGCCAGTGCGACAGACATTGCTGCGACTTGGCATCCGCAGATCCACTTTTTACAATTGGCTAAAGCGCTATCAATTGAATGGCGTGGATGGATTAGATAATCGGAAACCCTGTCCAGGATCGGTATGGAATAAACTGCCGGCACCGAATCAGGCTGCAATTATCAAACTCGCTTGGGAAAACCAGAACTATCGTCACGGGAATTGGCTGTAACGTATATTGATGAACAATCCAGCTTTGTATCGGAATCGTCAGTCTATCGACTGCTGAAGGCTCATGATTTGATTACAAGCCCTGCCTACATTTTCATGCAGGCAAGTGACAAGTTTCAGCATCCCACAACACGAGCCAATGAAATGTGGCAGACCGATTTCACCTATTTCAAGATTACCGGCTGGGGATGGTACTACTTATCGACCGTGCTGGATGATTTCTCGCGGTTTATCATTGCCTGGCGGCTTTGTACTACCATGAGTACCCATGATGTAGCCGATACGCTGGACGATGCATTACGTTTTGCTGGGCTCGATCAGGTCAAGATCAAACACAAGCCTCGATTACTGAGTGACAATGGCCCAAGCTATATTTCAAGTGAATTAGCCCAGTATCTTGAAAGTCAGAATATGACCCACACACGCGGCAAACCCTATCATCCTCAGACTCAGGGCAAAATTGAGCGCTGGCATCGTTCACTAAAAAACCAGATCCTGCTGGAAAATTACTATTTCCCCGGTGAATTGGAAGAACGTATTCGGCAGTTTGTCGATTACTACAATCACCAACGCTACCATGAGTCATTGAATAATCTAACACCGGCTGATGTCTTTTATAATCGGGGGCAATCTATTCTGAATGAACGTGAAAAAATAAAGCGGCGTACCTTAGCGCTGCGACGCCAAATGTTTTATGCTAAACAATCAACAAACTCAAATCTGATGCGCTAAACCATCTCTCAATTCAGTCGCCCTTTAGTCCAATTCGATTTGACGACGTACA
>JAMXAE010000001.1 GCA_024281695.1 Nitrosomonas sp.
TGGCATGGCAGGAAAAAAATACCGGCAAAAATTGAATTGCAACTCAAGACACACCAGCCTATTCTTGTGAAAAAATATTTGCTGAAACAGGAGATCAATTAATGAAAAAGAATTTTTTTATGCCAAAACTATATTCCATCCCACTAGTGCTCATCCTGGCGCAGGGTGTTTCCCACGCCATGCCCGGCATGCACGATTCCGGCAGCGGTGCGGCGACGGAGCATCCGCGGGTGTCGAACAGCATCGGCGGGAAAATCAATACGTCTGGGTCGGAGATGGAGATTACTTATAGCGCCGACGGCAAGACGGCGATTTTTGTGTCGACGCGCGAGGGTAGTGTTCAGTCGCCCGGCGGTCATTACAGTTTCGATATCTGGATGTCGCATCGGGTCGATGGTGAGTGGCAGGAGCCGGTTCATTTGGGGCCGGGGATCGATCCGAAGGTGGGGCCGAACATCAATACTTCGGCGTGGGAGCTGGAGCCGAGTTTTTCCGATGACGGCAACGTGATTTATTTTACTCGCTACGAGGCGGGCAATATGTTGTCCGGCGATTTGTACGTGGTGCAGAAAGTCGATGGCGTGTGGCAATCGGCCAGAAATTGGAATGACGTACCGGAGTTGCCGAGCCTCAATACGTCGACAGGCGAGGAGCATTGCCCGATCATCGCGTCCGATAGCCTGATTTATTTCAGTTACCACCAGCCGGGCGTGACGCAGGACAGCGATATCTGGAAGGTCGAGAAGAAAGACGGTGTGTGGCAGAAGCCTGAGAGCCTGGGGCCGAAGATCAATTCACCGCAGCGTGACCATATGCATTGGACGGGGTTATCGAAGGACGGTAAAAGCTTGATCATCACCAGCATGCGCACCGATTTGGGTTCGCGCGGCGGTCATGACGAGTGGATTGCCCGGCAAAATGCCAATGGCGAATGGCAGGAGCCAGTGAATCTCGGTGATGCGGTCAACACCGGCGGCGAGGATATGTGCTGGACGTTCACGCCGGACGGCAAGCAATTCACCGGCAGCTGGGGGCCGCACGGTACGTACGATATGGATCTCCGCTCGATTAATAAAAGCGATGTGCCGCTGCTGAAGGACTTTGAGCCGATCGGCCCGCCGCCCAATTTGCTGAAAAACGTTAAAGCCAAGGCGGATACCGTTCGATCAGCGAAACCGTAAGTCTTTATTGCTGTGCCGGTATTGGCTCATGCTGGCGCAATCAATATCTTATCGCTGATATTTAGGAAGCCCTGAACAAGTGTCATTTCGAGCCAGAGCGAGAAATCTATTACATAGATTATTAAAGATTCCTCACTGCGTTCGGAATGACAAATGCAAGTTATTCAGAGTTTCCTTAAGCCGCTGCGCGCGATGCGCGTTTACGTTCGTGCTCCAGCAAGAAACGCTTACGGATACGGATCGTTTTCGGCGTAATTTCCACCAGTTCATCATCCGCGATGAATTCAATCGCGGATTCCAACGTGAGCTGAATTGGTGGGACTAAAGTCACTGCTTCATCTGTTCCGGATGCGCGGATGTTAGTTAGTTGCTTGCCTTTGATCGGGTTGACGACCAAGTCGTTATCGCGGGTATGAATGCCGATCACCATGCCTTCGTATAGACGGTCGCCGGGGCTGACGAACATGCGGCCGCGGTCTTGTAATTTCCATAGTGCATAGGCGACGGCTTCGCCTTTTTCGGCGGAGATCAGCACGCCGTTTCTGCGTGGCGGGATTTCCGGGCGCATGGGAGCAAATTCATCAAACACGTGACTCATTAAACCGGTGCCGCGCGTCATGGTCATGAATTCGGATTGAAAACCGATTAAGCCGCGTGCAGGAATGCGGTAATCCAGCCGCACGCGTCCTTTGGCATCCGACACCATGTCCTGCAAATCGCCACGGCGCGCACCCAGGGCTTCCATGACTGCGCCTTGATTGGCTTCGTCCACGTCGACGGTCAACATTTCAAATGGCTCGCATTTAACGCCGTCGATTTCACGGATCACCACATGCGGACGGGAAACGGCCAACTCATAGCCTTCTCGGCGCATGTTTTCCAGCAAAATGGTTAGGTGCAATTCGCCACGGCCGGAAATCAAGAATGAATCGGTTTCATTGGTTTCTTCCAATCGCATCGCGACATTGGTTAACAATTCTTTTTCTAAGCGTTCGCGTAACTGGCGACTAGTGACGAACTTACCTTCCTGACCGGCAAAAGGCGAAGTATTGACCTGAAACGTCATGGTGAGTGTCGGTTCATCCACGGCATGGATAGGTAATGCTTCGGGTTTGTCGATATCGGCCAGTGTGGTGCCGATGCTCAGCTCTTCGACGCCATTAATCAGAACAATATCGCCCGCCAAGGCTTCTTTCATTTGTATTCGTTCCAGGCCTTGAAAACCGAGCACTTGATTGACCTTCGCTTTTTTAGGAGGTTTATCGCCCAGTAATATCATCACTTCCTGACCAGGTTTTAGCTTGCCGCGACGAATACGTCCAATGCCAATACGACCGACAAAACTGGAATAATCCAATGCGCTGATTTGTAACTGAAAGGGTTCTTCAGGATTACCTTCAGGGGCGGGAACATGCTTAATGATGGTGTCAAACAACGGACGCATATCTGTGCTCGATTTTTCCAGCTCCAATGTGGCAAAACCATTCAATGCAGAAGCATAGACGACGGGAAAATCAAGCTGTTCATCATTGGCGCCAAGTTTGTCGAATAAATCAAATGTTTGGTCGACCACCCATTCTGCGCGCGCACCGGGTCGGTCGATCTTGTTAATCACGACAATGGGACGTAAACCCAAAGCCAGTGCTTTTTTGGTAACAAAGCGGGTTTGCGGCATCGGGCCTTCGACTGCATCGACTAACAGCAATACGCCATCGACCATGGATAAAACACGTTCTACCTCGCCGCCAAAATCGGCATGGCCGGGGGTATCGACGATATTGATATGGATGCCTTCATAATCAATGGCACAATTTTTGGCTAGAATCGTAATGCCTCGTTCGCGCTCGATATCATTCGAGTCCATTACTCGCTCGGAAATCTGTTGGTGTGCGGCAAAGGTGCCGGCTTGGTGTAAAAGCTTGTCGACCATTGTGGTTTTGCCATGGTCAACGTGAGCGATGATGGCGATATTGCGGATAGGGCGAGACATAATAATTCCTCAAAAATAAGCTGTTAGTTGCAACGGTGGGGGCGACATTATAGCAGTTGGCTGTTAATATGACCAATTTACCAATCATTTTGTTCAGGCAAAGAATTCAAAAATAGCCTAGAACGAGGCGCAGCAGAGTTCTTTTATATGAATGACACCCCAAAAGCAGTGACTCAGATGCCGTCATTTATCCGCTATCTATCCAAAAATTCATTACAATCTCTGCAGCTGACAACTCAGGAAGTGACTGCTCGCATTGAGCAACTGATCTTTGCCCGCAAACGGCAGCAAGTTTGGAATGCCCCCAAGGCGGTAATTACGCCTCCGGATGGCCGATATATGATGGCGACTCTGGCAGCCGCCGACGATCCGCCATTTTTGGCCGTCAAAGCATTGGTGCTGAATCCGGATAACCCAGCGCATGGATTTAACAGTATTAATGCGCTGGTGACCTTGCTGGATAGTCATTCCGGAATACCGCTCGCCATACTGGATGGGAATTGGATAACCGCGGTGCGAACCGCCGGATTGAGCGCTGTTGCTGCCAAACGACTCGCCAAGCCGGATGCTTCCATTGTCGCTTTTATCGGTTGTGGCGTACAGGCGCAGAGTCACCTGCGGGCTTTCGCCGAGCTATTTCCGTTAAAACAGATTCGCGCGTTTGGACGTGGGGCTACCAATCGAGAGGCTTTGTGTCAGCGTGCTGAGAAAATGGGCTTGACAGCCATTGTCAGTGAAACAGCACAGGCAGCAGTCCGTGATGCGGACGTGATCGTTACTTCCGTAACTTTATCGCCACAACTGGTTCCATTTCTAGATGCGCATTGGCTAAAACCGGGCGCTTTTGTCACGATGACGGATCTGGCTGCGCCGTGGTTGGTTGAGAGCATGTCCGCATTTGATCGCATTATTGTCGATGACCTGGAACAAGAGGCCAGTATGTCCAAACCGCTGGTTGATCCAGCTTTAGTCTGCGGTGATTTGACCAGTTTAGTGGGTGGCGATGTGGCTAGTCGATGTGCTGATGACGAGCGTACTACTTTTGTATTTCGAGGGCTTGCGCTAGGAGATTTGGCGTTGGCCGGATTGGCCTATCAGCGTGCCTGTGAATGTTCGGAAGGCACGTTGATAGAGGCTTGCCTATGAAGGCGGTTTATTACTTATCTTCCTTGTCTACTCCCGTCATAAGGAATTTAACCAGCAGCGCGAAAATGAGCGGAACTATACTGAGTCCTGTAACCATATAGTGCTCGGTAGTGAATTGATCGCCTTCGTCCATGATGATGTAGCCAAGAAATATTGAAACCGGGGTAATAATCGATAGCGTTATTATCAAACCAAATAATCGATTCATTTGTTGATGTCCTTTTTAATGAGATTTTTTTTCTAAAGTATATGCTTGTTGGCACAGTAAGCCCAGTGTGAAATCGTGGACCGGCTTCCGGAAAAAGGATAAGTGCAGTGCAACATTCGTGAATTTATATCCTAAGCGGGTTAAAATGAATTTTCTCACACTAACCCGATTTTATAATAAGGCCCGTAAAAGCGGATGGAACCAATTCTTGTCATTACCCACTTTCCCGATAAAAAAGGCGCTGTTGCGGTAGCCAGAGCATTGATCGATCAACATGTGGCCGCTTGTGTCAATATACTGAGTCCTTGTACTTCAATGTATCGCTGGCAGGGTAAAATTGAATCGTCCGACGAGATTCCGGTTTTGATCAAAACCCAACGCCAACACTATGAACGGGTTGAACAGTTGATAAAGATGATGCATTCTTATGAACTTCCGGAAGTGATTATGGTTCCTATAATGGGCGGATTACCTGCTTATTTGCAGTGGATCGCTGCTGAAACACAACTATCTGACTAAATAATACTGAATACCGATGCGCTTAATCCAATATCTCTTACTTATTTTATGCCTGACCAGTGCGAACGTTTCTGCACAGGAAAGTGGTTCATTCAATCTATTTTCAAAATTACAGGGCCTGGGTATCAGCTTGGGTCAAAATAATTCCCAGGAACTGTTACCGCCCGATGAAGCATTCAAGGTATCGGTGGAAGTGCGTGATGGTCATACACTGATTGCCCATCTGACACCTGCAAAGGATTATTACCTGTATCGTGACAAAGTTGTTTTTGAGTCGAAACAGACCGGCATTGTCATTGAAAAAATAACCTTGCCCCCGGGCAAAATGAAAGAGGATATGACGTTTGGTCAAACGGAAGTTTATTACAGCCCGATTCAGGCCATTATCTCACTAAAACGCGAAGATCCTGCGAGCCAACAAGCATTGACACTGGCTGCCACTTATCAAGGGTGTAATGAGCCGGTGGGGGTTTGTTATGCGCCGATTCATAAAGCCATCGATCTGACATTGCCCGCCATGAAAGCTGCCATTGGCGCTGTAGCTGAAGCAGTAAGCGGCAAAGCGACAGCAGCGGGGATCGATGCCACTGCTGAATTGTTTCAGATGCCATCCAAAGCGCCTGCTATTGAAACTGAAGCGTATAAAATTGACCAAATGTTTCAAACCGGTGATTTTTGGTTAATTTTGACTGGATTTTTTGGCATTGGTTTGCTACTGGCATTTACGCCGTGCGTGTTTCCGATGTTCCCGATTTTGTCGGGAATTATTGCGAATCGTGGCAAGCATGTGACCAAAGGTCATGGATTTATCTTGGCGCTGGCTTATGTAATGGGCATGGCAATCACTTATGCCATCGCTGGCGTGGCTGCCGGGCTATCGGGTGCTATGCTGTCGGCGGCGCTGCAAAATGCCTGGGTGCTGGGGTCATTTGCAGTGATCTTTGTTTTGTTATCCTTTTCCATGTTTGGTTTTTATGAGCTGCAATTGCCGGGCGCATTGCAGACTAAATTGTCTGAAGAAGCCGGGCACCTGAGAGGCGGGCATCTAGTCAGTGTGTTTGGCATGGGGGCATTATCTGCTTTGATCGTTGGCCCATGCGTTGCCGCACCGTTGGCGGGTGCTTTGCTGTATATCAGCCAGACCCGTGATGTGGTTTTGGGGGGAGCCGCGTTGTTTGTCATGGCACTGGGTATGGGCGTGCCATTGTTGTTGCTAGGCACGTCAGCCGGTGCGTTACTACCCAAAGCCGGTGCATGGATGGAGTCGATCAAACGATTCTTTGGCGTGTTGTTGTTGGGAGTTGCCATCTGGCTTATTTCTCCGGTTATCAACGAAGTGGTTCACATGCTGTTGTGGGCTGCTTTGCTGATCATTTCAGCCATTTATCTGCATGCCATCGATCCGCTACCGGAAAGAGCCTCGGGTTTGCAAAAATTTCTCAAAGGCATTGGTGTCATTGCATTGCTAATGGGTATCGCTTTATTGATTGGTGTTTTGTCGGGCAGCCGTGATGTTTTACAGCCGCTTTCAAAAATCAACTTGGTTAGTGCAAATACGGTTAATACTGATGAGGTGGCTGTTTCTACTAATGAATCCTTACCGTTCCAACGGGTAAAAACCGTTGCGGAATTGGATGAAATGATTCGCCAGTCCAAAGATAAATACATCATGGTGAAATTTTATGCCGATTGGTGTGTTTCCTGCAAAGAAATGGAGCGCTTCACCCTTTCCGATACCAAAGTACAGTCTCGCTTAAAGGATGTTGTTCTGTTGCAAATTGACGTGACTGACGGTACTCCCGATGATACGGCTTTACTTAAGCGTTTTAAATTGTTTGGACCCCCGGGTATTTTATTTATCGATCGTCAGGGTGATGACATTCCGGATATCAAAATTATTGGTTTTCTCAATAAAAATGATTTTTTAACCGTGTTGAATGCGGTGCTAATTTAACGAGAAAACCAACAAACTATTAGAACAGTGAGTCATCTCACGCATCGCTTCATTTAAGGGAATCATGATGGCAAAATTAAGACAATTATTAATCTATTTAGGCTTGGCTGCGCTAGCCATAACTACGGGTTTTATGCTGCGAGCGCAACTCATGGGCGGTGGCTCGCAAACTGTTCTTTCCAGTGAAGCCAGCCAGCAGGGTGCAAAAGCAATTTTTGCTGCTAGTTTGCCAGATATTCAGGGAGACACCCAGGCAGTTTCGCAGTGGCTAGGTAATGTCATCGTGGTGAATTTTTGGGCTACTTGGTGTACCCCCTGTCGTGAGGAAATTCCTGAGTTTATAGAAGCACAGAAAAAGTTTAGCGATCAGGGATTGGTGTTTGTCGGGATTGCGATTGATCAAGCCGACAAGGTAAAAATGTTTAGTGAAGAATTTGGTATCAATTATCCGGTATTAGTCGGCAGTATGAATACCTGGTCATTACTAGAGGCAGCGGGAAATCGTCAATCTGCGCTACCTTACACAGTGGTTATCAATCGTTCTGGAGAAATTGTTGAAACCTATTTGGGTCGTGTCAATTTGAAAAAACTGGAAAAATTGGTGATCCCGTTGTTAACGGAAAATCCGCAGGCCCAGCAATCAAAGGAAGCCAGTTGATGCTATCAACTTAATAGAAGTGGTTCTGGTACAGAAGCTGATCAGTATTAGCTGATATCTTTCTTTCCTCTCTCGTTTGGATCGATTAAAAATACGCCGGCATTAGTTTTGCCAGGCAAATTGTTTGGTTTTTCTCAAGAATCATGAAGCTGTGAACGAATGAATCTAGGTTCATTTAAACAAAATGTGTCGCCAATAAAAATAGTTTCTGTCAGTGATAATCATGTAATATAAATCCAGGAATGGAATGCTTTGTACACAAACGTACATACGAGCTACTCTGTCCTTGCAATACCGCTTTCTGATTTTTGCGAATATTTACTGGAGAATTTGATCGATTCGTGAATTTCAGATTAATAACGTATTGAAGGTAGCTTAAAGCAAGAGCCTTTAATCAAATGTAACGAGGGATATTTTTCCGTTAATCATTTGGGAGAGCCTAAACATGACACATTTTAATAACCGTTTCATCGCATTCTTCTTTTTTACTCAAATAGTTTTTTTCTCAGGTTGCGCATCGACGCCGCAGTATGAAGGAGCCAGAGAACAATACGATGATATTGTCATTACCACCAAGGTCTATGAAGCAATTCTCGATGAACCTTCCCTGAGACCCTTCGACATCAATATCAGAACCACAAAAGGTGTCGTAGAATTGAGCGGTTTGGTCAATTCTCGCGATGATATGTACAAAGCGATAGCTATTGCACGCGGTGTCAATGGCATAAAGTTTATCAAGAATGATATGCGAATTCCGGGGACTGGCGACTATTAACTGCGCATACCAGTGAATTACAAGTTGAGCGGGGCACTTAATCTATTTAGTAATAGCATATAGCTTTTTGTGTCCCGTTTGACTTGCCAGCGAAATAATCTGTGCTTGCCAAGTGACGCTACGTTGGTTATGCATGGATAACTCTTAATGTACTTTACCGAGCTAACTTATGCCATTAGCTGATCTTGTACTGATGATTCATTTTCTTTATGTGCTGTTTGTCGTTGGTAGTTTGCCGGTTATCTGGTTGGGTGCATGGTTTAAGTTGGCGTTTGTCAAAAACCGCTGGTTTCGCTATTTGCACCTGGTTGCCATTTTATTGGTGGTAGCCGAATCCTTAATGGGCCTCGTTTGTCCGTTAACGGTATGGGAAAATTCATTACGTCAGGTTGAAATGGACGCTAGTTTTCTTCAGTATTGGATACATCAAATCATGTTTTACAACATATCTGAAACCGTGTTAACAGTGGTTTATGTACTATTCGCCGTTTTGGTCGCAGCAACGTTCAAGTGGGTACCGCCGAAACCTCGTAGCAATCTTCCTTGATCATCCTGAAGCAAGGCGACTGTCGTTCGTTTCTTCTGAATCAGGTATCAGCATTTCTTCAATGGTTGGTTCAAATATTTCTTCGTCGAACGCGGTGTCGCCATCGATCACGGGCTGACCCTGTGCTTTCAGGTTAAAAAAATCATACCGGGATGTGTCGGCCAGATGCGATAACTGAATATTTTGTATGGAACGGAACATGGTTTCCAATCTGCCCGGAAATTTTTTATCCCATTGCTGCATCATTTCTTTGATGGCTTGACGCTGCAAGTTCTTTTGAGATCCGCACAGATTGCAGGGAATGATGGGGAAATCTGCGATTTCGGCGTAAGCCGCCAAGTCTTTTTCTTTACAATAAGCCAAAGGCCGGATAACAATGTGTTTGCCGTCATCGCTGACCAGTTTGGGTGGCATGGCTTTCAGTTTGCCACCATAAAACATATTCAGAAACAGGGTTTCAAGAATATCATCACGATGATGGCCCAGCGCTACTTTAGTCGCGCCTAATTCGCTGGCAACGCGATATAACACGCCACGACGTAACCGTGAGCACAGGCTGCAAGTAGTTTTTCCCTCGGCAATAACGCGTTTTACGACACTATAGGTATCCTGCTCAACGATACGAAAAGGCATACCAATGTTAGTCAGATAGTCGGGTAGCACTTTTTCAGGAAAGCCGGGTTGCTTTTGATCCAGATTAACCGCTATCAATTCAAATTCCAACGGTGCGTGGGCCTGCAGATTACGCAAAATGTCCAGTAGTGCATAGCTATCTTTACCACCGGATAAACACACCATGATTCGATCACCGGCTTCGATCATATTGAAATCAGCAATCGCTGTTCCAACTTGACGTCTTAAGCGTTTATGCAGTTTGTTAGTATTATAGAGTTCTTTTTTTTGCATAATTTCTGCGAATGGATAGGGAAAGAATAATTATTTTTCTAACGGAGCTGGCTTTGCCGCTCCTGTGGCAGAATATTAGACAAATGGAATGGAACAATTTAGCATAGATAGATTCTAATTGCGGGTGGATAATGGGTTGTTCGGGAATAATTTTTGGGAGAATTCTATGAACAGGTTTTTTGTAATTATACCATTGGTAACTTTGGCCTTGTTTTCAACCAATAGCTATTCGAGTACAAACCAATCCAATAGAGAAGTAGACGCCGATATTATCAGATCAGGCGATCCAAGCGAAGTGTCGCATACTATCAAACTGACCCAGGTAGATAATATGTTTTTACCTTCTGAGATTACGGTGAACGAAGGAGAGACTGTTCGGTTTGTAATAAAAAATGGCGGTAATAGAAAGCATGAGATGTTGATAGGCTCTATGGCAGAGTTGAAAAAAATTGCTAATATGCGACGCATGTTTCCTGAAAAGGATCATTCTGAGGCACATTTGATGCAACTTGAACCGGGTGAGCAAAAAGAATTGATTTTGCAATTTATCGGCGCAGGAACTATTGATTTTGCCTGCCCGTTGCCAGGTCATTTCAAGAAGATGCGCGGAAAAATAACTGTGGAGAAAAAATGAAAATACGAGTAGGTACCCTATTAGCTGGATCAATCGTTGGCGTCGGTTTATTGATTGTCGCTTTACAAGCCGCTGCTACGGCAACCGTTGACGTTTATAAAAGCCCAACGTGTGGGTGCTGTGCTAAATGGGTCGATCATATGCGCGATCACGGTTTTACCGTAAATACGCATGATATCGGCAATAAGGAAATAAGAAAAAAATCCGGTATTTCAAGTACGCTAGGTTCGTGTCATACGGCTTTAGTGAATGGATATGCAATTGAAGGGCATGTGCCAGCGCCGGATATCATTCGATTACTTAAAGAAAAACCAAAAGCTGTTGGTTTGGCTGTGCCGGATATGCCACATGGAACTCCCGGTATGGAAGGTGCACGTAGTGATCCCTATAATGTTCTTCTGATCAAAGAACGTGATGAGGAACGCAAGGATACGACTATTTATAACCGCTATGACCCACATGCCAAGAAGGTTGAGGAAGCTGATTCAATTAAACCAGAATCCGATAAGAGCGGTTCAGTAATGCGATTAAAGTAGAGTGCATCTTCTATCCATGACAAACCCCATTTTTCTGCTGTTTTGTATCGCTGGTTTGATGTTGTTTGGCTGTGGCGATTCTGCTCCGCTTGGTGCTTTATCAGGGCAGCATCAGATCAATAGTAAAACCGGCTTGGTAGTAAAGAACCTTGATCCGATACAAATAAAGCGTGGCGAGAGTGTTTATGTTGCCAATTGTGTGGGTTGTCATGGAATCAATGGACAAGCTACACCGGATTGGCGCAAGCCCGGTGCCGATGGCAAATATCCGCCACCGCCATTGGATGGAACAGCGCATGCCTGGCACCACTCAACGGAGGTTCTGAAGAAGACTATCCTTAAAGGTACTCCGCCTGAGATTGGATCTATGCCAGCATGGGAAGGAAAATTAACCGAACAGCAAATTGATGATGTGATTGTCTGGATAAAATCTTTATGGCCAGATGAAGTGTACGATATCTGGTATAAGAATTTTGAAAATAGCCAATAATCTTATAAATGTTTGTAATTTTGCTCAAGTTAATTTTTATAAGTGCACAATTTATTCTTCAGCAGGCTTTTGTTCCAGGCGTTTAATTTGTTCAAACAGCGCTTCTCTTTCATTTTCTAGTGCCTTATAGCGTGCATAGAGACGATCCAGATCCGCAGTATAGCTTTCAATTCGTTCTTCCCTTTCTTGTTTTAGTCGATTCATCTCCTCATAGCTAGGGATAGGAATGCTTTTTCCTGAGGGGTTAGAGGGCGTTAAAACGGGCAATTCCAACATTTCATTCCGACGCAATTCTTGGGTCATTAAAAACTGCTGATAAGTCGCCTGGGATTCTTGCTGCACTCGAGCCATTGTTTTTTCTAGCTGGCGAATCTCAGTTTTATCCTCGATTTCGGATGAAACAGTCATTGAGGAAATTAATAATAGAAGAAGTAAAATTAAATATCTCATGGTGTGGGTAAGTTTATAGATAAGTAGTAACCATACGCACCTATAGCTGCTTGTCAAGCACAGTACACTATTTACATTAACCATTATTGTTCTTAGGTTGGACTAGAGTCTCTCGAATATTGCTGCAATGCCCTGTCCACCCCCTATGCACATGGTGACCAAAGCATAACGTCCACCGCAGCGATGTAGTTCGTAAATAGCTTTGATGGTCAGAATACTACCGGTTGCACCAATGGGATGACCCAATGCGACAGCGCCACCGTTTGGATTGGTTTTTTTCGGGTCAAAATGTAATTCTTTTGCAACGACACAGGCTTGTACAGCAAAAGCTTCGTTGGATTCAATGACGTCAAGATCATCTATTTTCAGATTGGCGCGCCGCAGAGCATTTTGAACAGCCGGTATCGGTCCAATACCCATAAACTTGGGATCAACACCAGCATGACCATAGGAAACCAATCGTGCCATCGGCTTTAAGTTGCGCTTTTCCGCTTCATGACTTTCCATAAGAACCAATGCAGCCGCGCTATCATTAATTCCAGAGGAATTCCCTGCAGTTACGGTGCCTTCTTTCTGAAAAACCGGGCGTAATTTGGCTAAGTTCTCAATGCAGGTATTTTTACGAGGATGTTCATCGATATCAAAAATAGTTGTTTCTTTATGAGTAGTAATTTCAATCGGTAATATTTGCTCTTTAAAGTAACCCTTCTGGATGGCATATAGGGCACGTCGATGACTTTCCACTGCGAATTGATCCTGTTCTTCACGATTGATCTGCCACCGGGCGGCGATATTCTCAGCTGTAATTCCCATATGTACATTATCAAAAGGATCGGTTAAAGCGCCGACCATCATGTCTACCGTACCGCCATTATTCATACGTTGACCCCAGCGGAGTGCGGGTATCAAATATCCACTGCGACTCATCGATTCGGCACCACCGGCAACCGCGATATCGGTGTCGCTGAGTAAAATATTCTGACTAGCCGAAATGATGGCTTGTAAGCCGCTGCCGCATAATCGATTGACTGCCATGGCGGAGGTATGCTGTGGTAATCCTCCGTTAATCCCGGCGATACGTGCTAAATACATATCGCGGAATTCACCGTGTATGACATTGCCAAAAACCAGGTGCCCTACTTGATTGGGATCAATGTTGGCGCGTAGAATGGCCTCATGCACTACTTTTGCTGCTAAATCAGCAGGAGCCATATCTTTAAGTGTGCCGCCATAGTCACCAATTGCTGTGCGCACACCACTCAAAATCACTACATCTCTCATGTCGTTTCCTTAATTAATACTGATGAGGTTCTAGTTTCCTGAGTCATCTTTTTTCAATAATGCTTCAAGCATGAGGGTTACTTGTCGTAACTCATGCTGCAGATCAGGCAACAGCTTGGAAGACTCATTAATTTGATGGTTCTTCCCATGGTCTTCTAATTTCTGACAGATGTCGGCAAGGGTTTCTGCCCCTATATTGGCAGTGCTGGATTTAAAGGCGTGAGCTGCTTTATTTAAGGCTGAATTATCTCCGGTTTGTATGGCTTTTTCAATATTAGCTAACGATATGGGTGCAGATGCCAAATAAATTGAGATCAGTTTCTTCAGAAACCCAGTTCCATCGACCGAGTTTAATTGACACAATGAGTTCAGTTTGTCTAAATTGACACTAGAATGATTAGCCGGTCTATTTTCCTTATCTATACTGGAGATGGTTTTAGACATATCAATATTATTCTTTTGAAATAGTTAACCAGTGCTCTAAAACGATCTTTAGTTGAGCCAACATAAATGGTTTGGATAGAAAATCATTCATGCCGGCATCAAGACATTTTTGCTGATCGTCGAACATCGCATTGGCAGTAAGTGCAATAATGGGTATCTGTTGCAGATTATCAGAGTACTGCCGGATTATTGCTGTTGCTGTATAGCCGTCCATGATGGGCATTTGGATATCCATTAGAATCAAATCAAAATCGCTTTTCTGCGCCAGATCGACAGCTTCCTGACCATTGGCAGCCAGTGTTATTTGCAAGCCGAGTTTCTCCAACATGGCACTTGCGACCTGCTGATTAACAGGATTGTCTTCGACTAACAGTATTTTTCCTTGCAACGGTATTGCGCTAATCAATGGAGTTCCTTCCATAGGGATTTTTACTGGAGGTGTCGATCAAATGCTAGTGATAACATCGAATAAACCATTCTGGTGAATTGATTTTGAGATAGAAAGCATAATACCAGTTTCTTATTGTGAGTTACTTGATCATCGTGTGTGTCAATCAATCTGGTAAGATTTGTAGTAGTCCAGCCGGATGAAAAGAATTATTCTATACACCTCGATCTATGGCAATTTTTGATTTAATGAAAACCTTGCAAATCAATATAAAGCTCTGGTTTATCACAGGGCTCATTCAGTTCGCTTTAATTCTCACGATGAGTCTGTTGATTGTTACACAGATTAATGCGGCAGAACTCTTCAAAATTAAACCTCACGAAGTGCCTGATGCCTGCAATACGGAGGTGGCGCAAGTCCGAGTGACGGTTAATGGCGTGGGAGCAGGTGGTGTTTTGAACGTTGGGTTGTACGATGACCCGGATAATTTTCTGTTCAAGAAAGGTCGCAAACGTACTGTGCGCATCCCGGCGGTGGAAGGGCAACAAAAGATTTGTATGAATCTCGATCAGCCAGGTACTTATGCCGTGGCTGCATACCATGATAGGGATGCGAATCGTAAGTTGAAATTACGCTGGAATATGTTGCCGAACGAGCCTTTTGGTTTATCGAATAATCCTGAGAATCCTGATGGCTTTCCAAAATTCAGTGATTCCGCATTTACTACAGGCAATTTGGGCGCGGATATTGTGATTGATCTCAAGCAACCCTGATCTGCTGTGATCCATGCGTATGTTGCTTAATCTGTTATTGATACTGGCTGTCGCATACCTGGCGGTGGTGCTACTGGTGTATTTTGGTCAATCCCGTCTAATTTATTTTCCGCAGACTGGGCATGACGCCAGCAATACGCCAAATACAATTGGTTTGGATTATACGTCAGTCAATATCACCACAATCGATAGTGAAAAACTGCATGGTTGGTGGGTGCCCGTGCCCGATGCTAAGGGCACGGTGCTGTTTTTTCATGGTAATGCCGGAAATATCTCTCATCGAATCAATTATCTGGCGATGTTCAAACGGCTTGGCTATAACACGTTGCTCTTGGATTATCGCGGGTATGGCCAAAGTAGTGGTATTCCTTCGGAGTCCGGCATGTATTTAGATGCCGAGGCAGCCTGGCATTATTTGACTAAAACTAGGGGAATTATGCCTAAACGGATTATCGTATTTGGCGAATCGCTGGGGGGCGCTGTGGTAGCCTGGCTGGCTGTACAGGAAAAGCCAGGATTGTTGGTTTTAGCCTCCACCTTTACTTCTGTTCCCGATCTGGCTGCCAAATTATACCCATTTCTACCGGTGCGTTGGATCACTCGCTTTCATTACAATACGTTGGAATCGTTGCGATCAGTGGTATGTCCTGTTTTTATTGCACACAGTCCTCAGGACGAAATTATTCCATTTTCACAGGGTCAGCAGTTGTTTCTGGCGGCTTCTGAACCTAAACAGTTACTGATACTGGAAGGTGGGCACAATATTGGTTTTATTTTTATGCAACCGGCTTGGATTAAGTCTTTGGGAGCATTTATGGATACTAGTATAGGATCCATCAACGATTAGGAAGGAGAAGCTTAAGAGGCTTGGGCGAGTACAAATAAGTTGCTATCGTTAATGTTGTTGATGATTTAATTGATGTCGGCGGCGCCAGAACAACGAATCGGGCCAGCGCTGTTCAGTTGCGTAATATCCAGCTCGAGTGTTTACATAATCAGTGAAGATGTGTTCTAAATCATTACAAAAATGATTAATAGCAAAGCGGTCGCCGTGCATGGTGTTTGAAATAGCCTTTCCCGCCATCCACCCGTGTCTCAATCCCTTGGTAATGCCGTGCGATGACAAAGGATCGAATGCCATTGCCGCATCCCCGACCGCTAACCAGCCTTCGCCATGAAAGCAATCCAGTCGTTGCGTTCTTGCTGAACAAACGGAAGTGTCGATTATGTATTTAAAAGGTTGTATTGACTCTGCAATGGCCTGAGTTTTTTTAAGTCTTGAGTGCCAGTTCATGTCGATTGTGGGTTTTCTCAAATCTATCAAATCTGTGTCGGTGATAAGCATGCACACACAATCATTAGCGGAGAGCGGAGCAAAATACCACCAGCCGATGTCACAGGATTCGATCACGATGTGATTTTTCTGTTTACTGATGGGGGTCTTGCAGTTTGTGTAATGTCGAGTAATAGCGACTTGCGGTTCAAATGCCATAATACGGCTTCCTTGTGCCCTGGAGAAACTGGCCGATTTGCCGCTGGCATCAAGAATAAATAGTGCTTCAAGGCAATTGTTATTTTTTCCATCGGTAACATCAATTTGCCATGAATGGGCGTTCCGGGATGATTTCTGAATTTTTGTATTTTCAAAAATGACAACACCTGTTTGGCGTGCATGATTTGCAAAAGCTTGATCAAATTTGGGACGTGAAAGATTAATACCATGCTCGAAGGGATGAAAGAAATAATCCAATTCATGGGGAGTATCATCATTTCCCCACCAGGACACGACGCCTGGACAATGCAAATGCTCTTTCTCCTCAATTAAAGCAGTTGGTATTCCCAATTCGTGAAATATACCTAGTGCTGATGGAGGGAGGTGTTCGCCAACACGTTTCTGGGTATAGGATGTTTTTTCAATAATAGCCACACTCAATCCATTCTTCGTCAGACTGAGCCCGGCGGCAAGCCCACAGGGACCGCCGCCGATCACAACGATGTCAAAAAAATGTTTAGCTTTGGCCATTGATCGGATTGCGCTCACTTTCGACAAATTCATCATCTTGTTTGACTACAAATCCAAGTTCTGTCCACCACTTCACCATATCGCCATAGCTTTTTACCCCTCTGGAAAACCGTTGTAATTGACCGGATTGGGTGATGACTTCGACCGGACGTTGTGCCGGCCACCATAGTGCACCGCAATCAAGAAAATCCGCTTGCCAAGGCAGCGCCATGCGCTCGGTCAAGAAACCAGGCGACAGGCTTTGTTTGATGCGGAATGGCGAGTCATAAGTAGCTGCTTGCGCAATTACATAAGTAGCTTCAATGCCGGGGAAGAAAGGAGCGCCAATACATCCTTCTAATGCTGCACGTGTTAGTGCGTCCGGCTGTTCATCAAGAGGCAGGTCGTCAAATGGAACAGTAACAGGCTCGCCTGCCCAGTCAGCAGTAAAGTTTCCACTTGCCCATTTCTCCATCATGCCGTATTGATATTCAGTCAATGCCGCATATTCACCTTTGTTGGGATTATCGGGATCAAGCCCACTGTTTAGCTTCGGCATGTTGGGTGGTGCTGCAGGAGGGGGTGTATTGGGATTAACCGGTGTATTGGGTTTCATAAGCCAGCTAAAAATTCTTTGTCGCGCAGGCTTGGCATTGTCGCTATTGTCAGTTAATTGTGTAAATCGTTGGGATGAAAGAAAATTGCCTGCGCTACCGTGGTGACGGTTCTCGCGCTCAACGACCCAATGGAGTAGAACTGTGCGTTTGAGAATTGGATAAATATCCTGCGTAAACGAAGGCACTGTTTTTGTAAGATGAGGGGAGAAAACTTTTGTAGAAACATTCAATGCCTGGTCATACCAAGTGGTCATGTTTTCAATGCCGGGTGCATAAGAGGGCGGTGCAACCACCAACCATGCACCTCCTTCCGCTGCAATGGCTTCGTTTCCGTCAATTTCAATAAAAGCGTTTACCGGTCCATCCGAAATACCATCAAACCAGCCATTGTTGTTTGCGAAATTTGTTAGCGCGCTGCCAAGAGGAGAGCCGGATTTTCCGGGGCCTCCAACGACAATCAGTCTGCCATTTTCATCGGTTAATAATCGACCTAAAACAACTTTTGCGCTGCCTTCGATGTTGCCATTCTTAATAAAGTTGATTGCTCCATTCAGCGGCCCAATTTCTTGATTAATCCCTGAGATGGATTGAGGAGAAGCATCAATGACGAGTCCCGAGCGATTGTAACCAATATTACGCGGCGGTGCCGATGGTCCTCCAGGTGGAAATATGCCACTCGCCGCTTTGCGATTCACCAAGTGAACCTGCCAAGTAATTTTAATCGTGTTTCCCGATACGACTTCTTGTTTCAAGGTTTCATTGCCAAAGTCGTCACGCTCAAATGCATAAATTCTAAATCGAGCCCCTTGGGGCTTAATTCTTCCAGGAGTGGCATGATCTCGGTAGGGCCCATCGGGAACAACACCAGGTGCTTCAGGCCCAAGGAAGTATTCTGTTTCACTATTTCCAATACGAGCAATTCCAATCGCTGGGTAGATACGATAGATCGTTTTCATTTTTGCAGACTCCTTATATGAAATTCTTGATCGTGAGAAATTAGAATTATTATCTGAAATCTTTTATCTTTACGGTTCTTAAGTCCTTACAGATTGGTAATTTCGTGATTGCGCTCGCGATGAGCTTGTCGAGCAGCGAGCATGATTAACTTATTCACAGCTTCCTTAGGAAATAACTGCCTAACCTGATCGAGTCAGGCTTGCCATATTAAAATAATTATATCTATACATTCAACGAATCATAAGTATAAAGCTGTTTAACATCGAGCATTTCTGCTGGGGTTGTACTTCCCGACAATAAGGAATTCAAAGTGTCATTAAGGCGATGGCCTTTCAAATTACTCGATTCAGACTGCAAAGGGACATAAATACGACCGTGACCAGTCGGAGGTGAGCGCATCCAGCTTTCCCAAATGCGATCGACATTACAGTGATTAAGATAAAAAACAGGATCATTGGGCGATGTGGAAATTAACATATCTCCGCCAACAAATACGTGAACGCGATTATGCAAACCCGGCGGGCGGATCTGTAGGGTATTTTGCCAACCTTCGACAAGATTGCGAAACCCGACAGAATTAACGCTCCAGGGTGCGGCATCATAAGTAGTTTGATCCAAAGCGGTGGCTGTGTGTGTTTTTGTTGGTAGGCGATTGGTAGTCGACGTGCCCAACTGGCGACGCAAACCACGATTTACTTGGATTAACTGTCCGTTAACGCTTGCAGTTAATCGAACGCGCCACGATTTCGAATTGGCAGGATCAAATACAAATGGACCTGTGGTTACCGGAGTTCCGCTTCCGCCCATACAATTACTTGCCCAGATGGCAGCCGTTCTCTGGCGTACAAGTGATAACTCGCCATCTTGTGCCCAATCCCAATAAGGCAATCCGAACGTTGTATCGTTACCGAGCACGCGTTGTAAATTCATTTCCAGTTGTAGCAACATAAATCGGTGCCATGGGAGAAAAACAGGGCCTCGATGCGCAGCATTTCGATCACTTTGTGTAGATGGTGTAAATGTTGTCATTGCGACATGATGCCATACCACAAATAAATCATAGGTACTGACACGCTGAGTAGGTCCATCGATACCAAGATCTTGGGTCGTTGGACCAGGGAATTCATTTTTCAGTAGCTTTATGCCTTTGATATATTTGTCGCGTGCAACGACACTATTCAGAATGTTTTCACGTATAGCCATAGCATTCTCCAGTATTTTTAATCATTAATACAAGATTCTTCTAAGTCATCTTCTAAAGTAATTGAGTAATCTTATCTATGGGGTGATTTAGCTTTAGTTTTGTGCTCAGCATGCGTGTCATGTGTAGGCTTGACATTTTTAAAATCATCAGGAAAAGCATCGACCAATTGTTTAACCATATCGAGGGCAGATGCAAAGCTCATGTTAGGTATTGGGTGATAATGGACTTTCCCGTCGTTGCTGACGCCCATATGACCGGTAATGGGTATACCGTCGACTTCTATCTGGTAAGTTGTTCTAACTACGATGTGATGTCCTTTGTAGTCGGTTTCACGAATGGTTTCAGAACCCATGTGTTGATGCTCATGGGATTTCGCCATTTGTGTAGCTTGTTTTTTGACATAGGAATCTATCAATTTAACCGTTGGTTTTTCAATGGAATTCTTGCTTGGCATGATCATTTTCTCCTGGAAATTAATCGGATGCATTAAGGTACTATAAATTGAGCGGTTCCTCGAAGATTAATACTGGAATATAGCTGTTGCGGTCCTGGCAGGGGGCCTGCTATCGACGTAGGTGCGGTAGTAGTAATTCCTGGCACCTTAACACGCGTTCCAACAGACTGAGGCATTACTGTAACGACAGGTAAAATCAGGGTAAATTTGACTGTTCGGAGATCTGGAATAGTTTCTAGCGTTACTGTAACCAATTGGCCAAGATCGGTAGCTTGTACAGAAATTTCTTCGCCTCTGAAAGAGCGGCTGAGCTGATTATCGCGATAGCTGAGAATCGGTCCTCCTATAAAGCTTGTCGTTGAGTAAGTAACGTGAATAGCGCCACGGCTGAGTTCGAATAAATTAGCTTGTGTAAATCCTTCCATAATCATTACTCCTTTTTGTCTATAAGCATACTTATGTTGTTGAAAGATAGATTACAGATCGTTGTATTGATCTAGATTTTTGCATCACTCATCTTTTGACGGAAAATATCTGTCTTCCGTCACCTCATTAGCCGATCACACTATCGGCAATACGTGCTTCCCAAAATGTAAGATATATAAATTTTAAGATAGCACGCTAAAATGTAACATCATGCCCATATCTTCATGCTCAACGAGATGGCAATGGTAGACATAATCACCGGTATAGCCTGGTGGGAAATAAACCAATAATTCCAGCAACTCATTCGATTGTACACGCACGGTGTCATGGCGAGAGATACCATCAAACGCTAAGGCATTGGCCACTTTAGGAATGAAGGTTCCGGTTCCATCCAGTTCCCAGCGGCGAGTTACCGTAAAGTTAACTAGGTGGATATGAAACGGGTGCATATCTACAACGTCATTGACCACGGGTTGAGCGTTTCCTATATTTGCAATGTACCAACGCTCATAAGTACCTGCTTTGGGTATAAACGTTGGTGCGTGTAAAGCAGGATATCCATGTCCGGGGGTAATCATTGGTGGAGGGTCCGCTTGGAAAAATGTGGCACGAAAAATAACGTAAGAATGATCAATTCCTGGATTACCCGGCATCGGATTGGAACCGGCAGTGTCGACACTAAATGGCAAATTCCAGGTCGGAGCAATTCCATCAGAAGGGCCTAATTCCCACATTTGCACATCTTTCCAGGCCGTTAATGGGTTTGTAGTTGGAGCACCGGTATTATTCATTAGCAATACAAATCGATTGCGCGCAATTACAGCTTTAGATGGTATTGCCTGCAATACTCCGCTGGTTACGGCAAAATTCTCGTCGTCAGCATTTGCAGACAAAATGGTATCGAGCTTTACAATATCTAACGCGGATTCTGCGGGTTGCTGACCGATGCAAAATTGCATAATGTTGGCCTGCCCTAGCTTGAGAGCATTATTCAAGGAGGGATCCGTATCATTCAATGGTTTTAAAACGGATAGGCTATCTGATTGAAAAATTCCCTCAAGCCCTGGATCATTCATCGTTGATGCAACGGCCAAATTGACCAGTCGAAGACATTCCACATGGGTAATCGCCGTGCCTGTTAGATCGAGCAAGATATCTATACGCTCTCCTGGCGCAATGAGTAAGTAATCATGACTATTCAAAGGGACAGATTGGGTAAATAAGCCGCCATCATTACCAATAACGCGCATACAATCACTGAACCATAATCGCGAACTATTGGCACTGTTAGCCCAACAGAAGGGGTCAATTAAGGCTAGTGCATAGGTGCGCGCATTGGAGCCATTTAAGATACGTAAGCGATAAATTGACCGGTCGACATGATGAAAAGGCGTTGCGCGACCATTGACGAAAATTGTTTCACCTAGAAACTCGGGACGAAAATAACCATCAGGTGCTAAATTAGGATTAGCGGAATCAGTTGGTATTCCACTCCAGTAATCCATTTTCTCGTAACCACATGCTAAGTTTTTATCCTGGATTACCAAGGGGATTTCTTTGTCGGCGCCACCAATGAGCGTAAAAATATCGGTATCGGAATTGTCGCGAATGAAATAAAGTCCCGCTAACCCCGCATATACTTGCGGCGCGGTATTATCCATAGCATGATCATGGAACCAAAGCATTGCAGCACGCTGATCGTTCGGATAATCATAAGTTCTTTGGGTTGGAAGACCGTAGGGATTGTCCATGTAACCTACCGGATTTAAAGGCCATCCATCAGCATCATGCGGAACTTTTGCACCATGAAGATGTGTCACAATGCCCACCGAAGGTTGCATAGCCGAATCCATGGGCTTTGAATTGATGGGCGGTGCTTCCTGCATATCCGGCATCATTGGCATTGCATTAAGCGTGTTGATCCAATCAACTCTGCAGGGAGAGCCCGTTTGTACATTAATAATAGGCCCTAAGTAGTTGTCGCGAACTCTGAAACCTGGTGGCTGAGGAAAGAAAACACTTTTGTAAATCCAAGCATTTTCTTGAGCTGGTAAAACATGATTGGCGAGCTTGACTTTGCGTTTCTCAATCTGAATCTTGATGGTTGCCGGATGATTTATAACGGATAGTCCGGCCAAAGGTAACTCATTCTCGAACATTTTAATTCTCCTTTGCATGCATAGATATCTAACTAATAATCAGCATTGCAACGATTCCAATTTAAAACTAGGCCAAAAGAATGATACTGTCATACTATTCAAAACGGAGATAATGATCAATCTTTTCGATTTCGTAAAAATTACTCTTATCTAGTGATTGCTTGAAATAGCACATTATTAGACATACTTATTCTTAGCGTTTAAATTCATAAAATACGCAATAACAATAACAATTTTTGAGATCATGTGCTGTGATAATACTCACAGAAATCTACAAAAGAATGTGCTTTGCTATAAAAATTTTGAACGAATCGGAGCAGTTTTTCTGATGATTATCCAATTTTATTGGGAAGGGCTTTCTAACAAGCTGTATATTTTTTATGGAAAAATTGATAATTAGTCGACCCTGAAAAACTGCGATAAAAGATCGGTTCCAAACAAATTTAATTGATGAATAGTGCTGCTGGGCGTGAGCATTTTTATCACCATTTCGACCACAATATATGCAGTAATTTTAACATTCCGGGTCGACAGGATCATACATGCCGCAGCATTATTGCTTGATATCAGTTGCTTGGGCGTATTTCTGGAGAGATTATTAGTTAATTATGAAACATTCCCTAAAATTAACTGTGTAGCTCTGGGTGATCCGGTTTTTTTAGTGATCGACGTATCGGAATTTCTTTAACCAATGCATAGATTGCCGGAAAAATAATCAGTGTCAGGATCGCCGCGGAGACCATGCCGCCGACCATCGGGGCGGCGATGCGGCGCATGATTTCGGAGCCGGTGCCGGTGCTGAGCATGACGGGCAGCAGGCCGATGACGCTACCGGCGATGGTCATCATGACGGGGCGGATGCGGTAAACGGCGCCCTGGATCACCGCTTCGTACAAATCGGCCAGCGTCACTTTTTCCGTCATCGCTTTGCGTTGCCGCGCGAGGGTGGTGAGCGACTGATCGATGAAGGTTAGCATCACCATGCCGGATTCTGCGGCGATGCCGATCAGGCCGATGAAACCGACCACGGCGGCGATGCTCAGGTTGTATTCCAGCCAGTACATCAGCCAGATGCCGCCGACCAGCGAGAACGGTATCGACAACATCACGATCAGCGTTTCGGTCAAGCGGCCAAAGTTCAGATACACCAGCAGGAACACCAGTGCGATGGTCAGCGGCACGACCAATTTCAGTTTCTCGGTGGCGCGTTGCATGTATTCGAACTGCCCGCTCCAGGTGGCGTAGTAACCCGGCGGGAATTGCACCTGATCGCGCACGGCTTGTTGCGCATCGGCGATATAGCCGCCGATGTCACGGTCGCGGATATCGACGAAGATATACGCGGACAGCAGCGCATTTTCCGTGCGGATACTGGGCGGCCCTTGCACCAGCTTGATTTTCGCCAATTGGCCGAGCGGAATCATCGTGCCACCCATCGCAGGTACCAGCACTTGCGTGGCGATGGCTTGCGGGTCGCTGCGCAATTCGCGCGGGTAGCGGATCGCCACATCGAAGCGCTCACGTCCCTCCACGGTGGTGGTGATTGCTTCACCGCCGAGCGCGGCCGAGACGACTTCGAGCAAATCACCGACCGCCAAGCCATAGCGCGCCAGTGCCAAACGATCCGGTTCGATATCGAGATAATAGCCACCGGTGATACGTTCGGCGTAGGCACTGGCGGTGCCGGGCACAGTTCTCACCACGGCTTCGATTTGTTTCGCGATGGTTTCGATTTCACTCAGATTGCTGCCGAACACCTTGATGCCGACCGGCGTGCGGATACCCGTCGCCAGCATGTCGGTGCGGTTCTTGATCGGCATGGTCCAGGCATTCGCGACACCGGGAATTTGCAGCGCTTGATCCAATTCTGCAATTAGTTTGTCGATCGTCATGCCGGGACGCCAGGCACTTTCCGGCTTCAGGTTGATGATGGTTTCGGTCATCTCCAGCGGAGCCGGATCGGTAGCAGTATCGGCGCGCCCGGCTTTGCCGAACACCGAAGCGACTTCGGGAAAGCCCATGATGATCTTGTTTTGCGTCTGCATGGTTTCCGCCGCCTTAGTGACTGAAATGCCCGGCAGCGTGACGGGCATATACAGCAACGTGCCTTCGTTCAAGGCTGGCATGAATTCCGTTCCAAGCTTCATCGCCGGATAAACCGTGGTGCCCAGCACACCCAGCGCGGCCACCAGTATGGATTTCTTCCAACGCATGACCCAACCCACAACCGGCTGGTACCAACGGATCATCCAGCGGCCAAGCGGATTATCTTCTTCATGAGGAACACGGCCGCGAATCAGCAGCAGAATCAGCACCGGAACCAGCGTGATGGACAACATCGCCGCACCGGCCATGGCAAACGTTTTGGTGTAGGCGAGCGGCTGGAACATGCGCCCTTCCTGCGCTTCCAGCGCGAACACCGGCAGAAACGAGACGGTAATGATCAGCAGGCTGAAAAACAGCGATGGACCGACTTCCTGGCATGCCGCGATGACGGCATTGACGCGCGATTCGTCCGGCCTTAAGCGGGCCAGATGCTTGTGCGCGTTTTCCACCATGACGATCGCGGCATCGGTCATTTCCGCAATCGCCAGCGCGATCCCGGCGAGACTCATGATATTGGAATTGATGCCCAGCTGCGCCATGGCGATGAATGCGATCAGCACGCCGATCGGCAGCATGATGATTGCGACCAGAGCGCTACGCGCATGCATCAGAAAAACCGCGCACACCAGCGCCACGATGGCGATTTGCTCGATAAACACTTCTTTCAGCGTCGCAATGGCACGATGGATCAGTTCGGCACGATTGTATACCGGCGTTATTGCGACATCCTGCGGCAGCCCGGATTTGATTTGACCGATTTTCTTTTCCAGATCGTGAATAACGTCCAGCGCATTTTCACCGTAGCGCGCCACCGCGACACCCGACACTGCTTCGCCTTCGCCATTCAGTTCCGTGATGCCGCGGCGTTCGCCGGGAACCAGCTCGACGCGGGCGACATCGCGCAACAACACCGGTTTGCCGATATGCGCCCTGACTACCAGATTCTCCAGATCGCTGATGCTTTTCAGATAACCCCGCCCGCGCACCATGTACTCGGTTTCCGCCAGTTCGATCACGCGTCCGCCGACATCGCGGTTGCTCGCGGCGATCACTTCGGTGATGCGTTTCAATGGGATGTCGTATGCTTGCAGGCGGCGCGGATCGACCGTGATTTGATAGGTTTTGACAAACCCGCCGACGCTGGCAACTTCCGAGATTCCTTGCGTAGTGGTGAGTTGATAACGCAGGAACCAGTCTTGAATGGTGCGCAATTCGTCCAGCGTGCGATCCTTGGCTGTCACGACATATTGATAAATCCAGCCGACACCGGTGGCATCCGGGCCAAGCGCAGGGCGTACATCTCGGGGTAACTGGCTGGCGGCAAAATTCAGGTATTCCAGCACGCGCGAGCGCGCCCAGTAAATATCCGTGCCGTCCTCAAAAATGACATAAATGAACGAAGCGCCGAACGCCGACAAACCGCGCACGACTTTTGCCCGCGGCACCGCCAGCATCGCGGTCGTAAGCGGATAGGTGACTTGATCTTCCACCACTTGCGGCGCTTGGCCGGGGTATTCGGTGTAGATGATGACTTGCACGTCGGACAGATCCGGGATCGCATCGACCGGCATCTTCCACAGCGCGTAGATTCCCCAGCCTACGATAAACACAGTACCCAGCAACACCAGGAAAACATTGCGGATCGACCATTCAATGATGTTCTTCAGCATGTCAGGGTCTCCTAGTGATCGTGAAAGGAGTCTGCCGGTTGAATGCGCACAATCACAAACTCACCGGCCGGTTCTTCGGCGATTTCAAAGACAACTTTCTGACCCGGCTTGAACGATTGCAGCAATGCTGCTTGCTGAACGCGAAAATCCATCGTCATCGCCGGCCACTTCAAGCTTTCAATCGGACCATGCGCGAGCGTGACCGTCGCATGCGCGAAATCGAGCGCCTCAATCTTACCTTCACCGCGGTATCGCACTTGCGCCGGGGACAAAGCCGTTGAACTGGACGTGATTTCTTGCGCCTCGGACACGGGATAATAGGTATTGTGACCAAAGCTGTTGAGCGCGCTTTTAAAATTGCTCTCCGCATCGATCAGAAAATTCGCCTTGACCACTACCGCTTCTCCGCTTCGAAGACCGCCCAGCACCTCGGTGTAACCATCGGCGTGCATACCGAGCTTCACCGTGCGCGGCTCATAGCGGCCAGCACCAAGATCGACCAGAACCACCCGGCGGGTGCCGGTATCCAGCACGGCAGAATCCGGCACGGTCAGAACTTTATTTTTACTGTGAAACGATGCGAATTCGACATGCGCATACATGGCAGGCTTCAGTTTTCCATCTGGATTGGGGAGCTCGATACGCACGCTGGCGGTACGTGTCTCTGGTGTGATTTGCGGATAAACAAAGGCTACTTTTCCGTTAAAAACTTTATCGGGATATGCATCGATGCGGATCGTGACCAACTGGCCAGGATGGATCATGCCGAGATCTTGCTCGAACACATCGGCGAGCAGCCACACGCTCGACAAATCGGCCATTTCGTATAATATTTCTCCCGGCATCATGCGCTGTCCGGCTACAGCTTTCTTTTCCAATACCACGCCATCCGCCTTGGCGCGCAGTGCCAGATACTGCTGCATGTCGCCGCTCTGCTGCAAGCGCTGTATTTCAGTTTCCGCGATATCCCAGTTGCGCAGTTTCTGCAATGCGCTGGCAACCAGGCGCTGCATTGCCACGCGCGTTTGCGCGTCGGCATCAGCGACCGCCTGCAATCCTCTGGCTGCGATCAAGTATTCCTGCTGTGCGGTAATCAGCTCGGGACTGTAGATATCCATCAAGGCATCGCCTTTTCTGACGGTTTGCCCGGTGGCATTGACATGCAGCCGGTGAACCCAGCCTTCGAATTTGGTCACCACGGTGTACTGGGTGCGTTCATCGGGCTGAATCGTCGCCACCGCGCGCACCGTGCGTATCAGCTCGCGCAACGCCGCAGCTTCGGTGCGCACCCCCAGTTTTTGCACTTTTTCCGTGCTGATGGTGACAACATTCTGTTCTGCAGACGGCTCTTCACCAGCATAAACCGGCAAATAATCCATCCCCATGGAATCTTTCTTTGGGACTGGAGAAGTGTCGGGCAGCCCCATCGGGTTGCGGTAATACAGCACTTTTCGCTCTCCATTTACGGCCTGTGGTACGGTGATTCCGGCGTCTGGCGGAGATTGTGTTTTACCCCACCAGTAACCTGCGGCCAATGTGGCGATCAGCACAATTGCAGCGCTGATTTTCTGAGCGGTAGATTGCATAGAAAGCTCCATGATCGTTATCTGTTAGTGTTGCTTCTTGCCAATCAGAAAATCGATCTCTGCCAGCGCCTTATTGTAATTTGCGATCGCGGTAATCAGATTGGTTTCATAGTCGAATACTGTCATCTGGTTATCCAGCACGGTCAGAAAATCAACCCGGTTTACTTGATAGGCCGCCAGCGCGGATTCAACGGTTAGCTTTGCCTGCGGCAGAATAGCGGTCTGATAGAGTTTGACCGATTTCAGGCTTTGTTCGGCCATGGCAATCTGCTGGCGCAGTTTTGCCGCGATGTCATTACGTTGCGCTTGATACAAACTGATTGCCTGGTCGAGCATGGCTTGCGATTCCATGATGCGCGGCTCGATTTTGTTGCTACGCCACACCGGCAAGTTGACGGCCACGGTCATACTGACCATGTCGTCACGCCGCATACTGCCCAGTGTGTTATCGCGCTGACCGTACGATACGCGCACATCGAAATCCGGGTAGTACGCCTTGCGTGCCAGATCGGCCGATTTCTCATTGCGTGCAATCAGACTCTGCAACGCCAGCAATTGCGGACGTTGCGCCCAAGCCTCTTGTTGCAACGCTTCCAGCAGCAAAGGCGTTTCGTGAATTTGCAAAAATACTGGCGCCGGAATCTCACCGCGCGTGTTACGCCCCAGTGCGCGAATGAGTTCGGCTTCAAATGCCGGTTGCTCGCGCTCGAGTCCCAACAATCTATCCAGCATTCTCGATACTTGCGTCTGCGCTTTCAGCACATCGGCCTGATTGCTCTCTCCAACTTGATAGCGCGCCTCAGCCATGCGCAGAAAGTGTTCCAGTGTTTGCTTGTTTTTTTCAACCAGCTTGATCATTTCCAGCGTAAGCCCAAGATCAAAGTAGGCTGTTTTCAGATCATGCACGACACGGTTAACCGTTTCATGGTAGCCCTGCTCAATGGCTTCCGCATCCTTGCTGGCGACCTCTTTGCGCAAACCGCGTTTACCGGGAAACGGCAAGCGTTGGGAAAGACCGATCATTTTCATCGTCATATCCTCGCGGTTAAACGGTGACGATGCCAATGGCGCATTGATTACGCCCGCTTCGAGCATCGGATCGTCCAGCGCTTCCGCCGGTGCGATGCGTTGGCGGGCTGCTTCGCGCTCTAGGTATGCCGCCTGGATTTCAGGATTATTTTGCAGAGCTTCTGCAAGCAAATCCGGGAGTAATGTCACGTTGTGAGCGTTGGATATTGTCAAAGCTGCTTTTGCGGTAGATTGAGCAAAAATGGTTGTGTCAGCTTTGTTGGGGGCATTTTCCTGTCCATTAGCATGGGCTGCAGTAGTGACAAGAAAAGCGATCACGATTATGCCAGATGAGTTCAATGCGATCCCCTCACAAAATAGTTTGTTTGTTGTATTAGCGATACCGTAATGACGAATGAAAGGAACATGCTGGTTTCCTGATATGAAATATCACCCAATCTGTCTGTGATGAACAGAGGGTTTTTTATAGATTGAGGCATTGTAAAACCTTTTCTAACAACTGCTTAGGTGCAATGCCATTCAGGTAAAACGATTCTTTGCCCAGACTACAAGCGGATTTTTAGTATAGAGATGAAATAAGTGGTGGATGCTGAGGTTGCTCAGGTATAAATGAGGTAAAACCAGAATTAAATGAAGTAATAGCAGAAGTATTACTAGTTAGGACGGGTGCAGGATTGTTCACCGGAATCGGTGTATTGCTGTATGTCTCACAAGAAGAATCATCGCATGGCAGGCTCGCTATCAAACGATCGGTTGGATTATTAGCCGATTGTTTGTGGCAATCGTCATGATGGTGACTCTCCATTGCCATCATTGTTATATCGTGATGCTTACTTAAATCTTTTTCCTGTGCGCACACTGATAAAACCGCTGAAGCAACGCCTTGCAGCGGAAGCCACAGTATGAAAAAAACCAATATCCATTTGTATTTGTATATTTTCATATTTTTATTATAAACAATTTCCAGCTTATCGCTAGAAAAATTGTCTACATTCAGTTATGAATACATCAATGATTGCATCGAGAAGATTATTCAATTACAATATTTGCAACAATGTTGCGTTTATTGATCTATGCTGAATAAATTTCATAATATTGCTGAAGACATGATTCGACATAGCGGTGGTCGGGCAACTTCGGGCAGAATTCAAATACTGGCCATTTTGTTATCAGAATGGCAAGCGATTACACACCGGGAAATTGAGAAACGTTTACTGAAAACGTTGCAATTGGATCGAGTAACTTTATATCGTGCACTTGAATGGCTTGCCGAGAAAAGTTTGATCCATAAAGTAACCAGTGGGGATCGTGTTTGGCGTTTTCACGCTAATCGTGAATTGCATTCACATCAACATGCGCACTTTAAATGCACGTGTTGCGCACAAGTTATTTGTCTGGATAACTTACCTGCTGAGCGTAATTGGTCTTTACCAACCGGTTATCAATTGCAGGAAATTGAATTAACGGTAAAAGGTATTTGTGTTCATTGTGGTTAAATTTGCGATAAGAAGAATCGAATGATCTCGTCTGGTTATAAATCGATCTGAATCTCTAATGATACGCAAAACCTTATATCTGATTTTGGCGTTAGCATTATTATCTGTGCCGATCTTTTTGATGGCGCATGCTTTTACGCATTATGCTCAGGTCGATGTGCTGAATATCGATACTGAGAGTGATGATGCCGATTTGGATGAAATATGCTTTGAATGTCTTGCACTCACGGGACTGACCATCATTCTCATCAGTTCAGAGCTTTTCCTGAGCGATTTAGCGGCTTACCTTCGATTATCATGGTTAGCGACCCAGCATTACTCTATCAATGAATCCTTCTCTTATCATTCACGTGCACCACCCTTTACTTCCTCTAATTTTTTAAGTTATTAATCATAAGCTGAATGAATCAGTTTTGAGCAATCGATTGATTGCCTTGATTCATGTCTGTTTTCTATGAGTAATCAGCTTCATTAATGTAATTGAGCTGCATAGCAAGCACCCTATTTAAATTGGAAGGGTTGCATGAATTATTTTGATCGTCATTTAAATAATACGTGCCGGTTAAGAGAAAGCAAACTATTTTACCCGGTAATATTTATCCCGGTGTTTTTGCTGCTGGATATACCCAATATTTGCGCACAAGATACCAAAAAGAACGCCGAGTTACCGAGTGTTATTATTACAGCGCCAACTGGAAGTTCAACTGAAACGGCGGGATTTAAGGCTAATACTGTTGTGCAGGGCGAACGCTTGCGCCGGAACCGTGAAAGTAATCTGGGTGATACGCTGTCCCATGAGCTGGGGGTTACTTCAAGCAGTTTTGGGCCTGGTGCAGGTCGTCCGATTATTCGAGGACAGGATGGGCCGCGTGTACAGGTTTTAGAAAATGGTATTGGTACGGGCGATCTTTCAGTCATTAGTCCAGATCATGCAGTAGCAACCGAAACCTTGAACGCTTCACGCATCGAGATTCTGCGTGGGCCGTCTACCTTGCTGTATGGTAGCGGTGTATCCGGTGGTGTTGTTAATGTGATCAATGATCGAATTCCGGATCGTTTGTTTAAGGCTCCACAAGCTAACTTTGAAGGGCGTTTTAATTCCGCCTTGGAAGAACGTAACGGCGCTCTTAATGCATCGGGTAGTTTAGGCAAAATATCCTGGAATATCGAGGGAGCTAAAAGAAAAACTAATGATGTTCATATCCCTGGTCTTGCCAATGTGAATGATCCAGACGGTGTCATCGGTTTTGTCAGAAATAGCGCAATCGATTCAAGTAATCTGTCGGTGGGGAGTTCTTATGTTGGTGAACGCGGCTTTCTAGGCATGTCGATTTCTAGGTTAGAAAATTTTTATGGCATTCCCGGCCCGGAAGGTGCAAAAATTGACATGAGTCAAACTCGCTATGCATTGGCCAGTGATGTAGATAATCCACTGAAAGGATTCCAACAGCTCAAGGCGCGTTTTAATTATAACGATTACCAGCATAATGAGCTTGAAAAAAGTGGTGCGATGGGTAGTCAGTTTAGAAACAATGAATTAGAAGGCCGAGCGGAGTTGGTGCATGCACCTCTTGCAAAATGGCAAGGTGTCATGGGTGTTCAATTACAAAATCGTAACTTTTCCGCCAGAGGCGAAGAAGCCTTTGTGCCGTCTAGTCTTTCACAATCGGTTGGTTTGTTTATGCTTGAAAAGCGTGATTGGCAGCGATGGCGATTTGAAATGGGTGGTCGCTTAGAACATACGACACATAACCCGCGAGCGACTCTGCTTCAAACACGTGACTTTAATCTGTATAGCATCTCTGCAGGAAGTACCTGGAAATTTATGGAAGGTTATCAGGTCGACTTTACCGCTACGCGCGGGCAACGTGCTCCGAATACGGTTGCACTGTATGCCGATGGCAAGCATGTGGCTACCAATACCTTTGAGCAGGGAGATCAAACCCTGAGAAAAGAGACCTCTAATAATTTTGACATCGCATTACAAAAAACCACTGGTACGATTACTGGAAAAATTAACTTGTTCTACAATTACATCAATGACTATATTTTTCAGCAAAGCCGAGATGGCAATGGTGATGGTTTAGCGGATAGGATAAATGATGAGGGTGTGCTCGATATTAATGGTGCTTTTTTGGTTCAGGATTTTGCACAAACTCGTGCGAAATTTTATGGGTTGGAAGCCGAAGCTATCGTTGCCTTATTACCCGATACACTTAATTTGCGGCTATTTACCGATACTGTCTACGGCAGGCTGAAAGATAATGGCAATATTCCGAGATTATCGCCTCAACGCTTCGGTTTCGATCTGGATTTCAAGAAAAATGCCTGGTTAGCCAATTTTAACCTAACACGGGTAACGCGTCAGGATCGGGTCGCTACACTGGAAACTGAAACCACTGGCTATACCTTAATGAATGCAGAAATGGGTTATCACATGAAACTTGCTAAGTCCGTTAACTATACACTTTTCCTGCAAGGTAGAAATTTGTTGGATAACGATATGCGCGTACATACATCTTTTCTGAAGGATAACGCACCCCTGCCAGGACGAGCTATCGTTGGAGGGATTAGAGGGACGTTTTAAAAACGCACTACCAAAATTAAAGTGTGTGTAAGCTATTGATGTATAGTTTGTACCCGATATTAAGAAAACCCTGCCGGCTGCTATAATAAGAATGAAAGCAAAGTCTGCTAAAGTCATTTTCTTGTAATTCTCGTTAAAAGTAAGCCTGTAAACACAATTGATGACAAAATGGTATAAGCAGCTTCTACTAGGTAGCCTCATCGGTTTACTCGGTGTTCTCATTCATTTATCGCCGCTCGGACTAGTACTTGAAGAAGAATTTGGCTTATCTTGGTTATTTCATTTACGAGGTACAGTTGCTGCGCCAGATGATGTCATCGTAGTGGCAATTGATCAACCTTCGGCTACGCAATTAGGTTTACCGATTACCCCACGATTATGGCCTCGAGATTTACACGCTCGTCTAATTGATCAGCTCACAGAAGCAGGAGCACGTGTCATCATTTTTGATCTTATTTTTGATACGCCGAGTGCGATACCGGAAAACGATGAAAAGCTGGCACTTGCCATGAAAATGGCGGGGAATGTGGTATTGGTAGAACGACTGGTTTATCAGGATACGGGGTTACTCATTGCCGATGAGCAGATAAATGATCGTATTCTTCAAGAAGGTCCCGCTCAGCTGTTGCCATTGATTACGGATGCGACAAAAGCCCAAGCGCCTTTTCCGCTTCCTAAAGCGGAAAGAGTCAATAATTATTGGACTTTTAAAGCGAGTGCGGGCGATATCCCTACGGCGCCAGCCGTTGTGTTACAAATTTTCACTTTGCCGATATATGATAATTTTATTCGACTGTTATATAAGGTAGATTCAGCATTGGCAGCACAATTACCTGCTCATGCGGATGACATAGATCTCGAAGATTTGACTTTTGCATTGCGGCATATTTTTATCAGTCAGCCTCAAATAGTGCAAAAAATGCAGGCTGAGCTCAATCATGATGCAAGCTTGACTTATGCTGACAAGCAGCTGATCACTTCATTGTTAAATCTGTATTCAGCTCCTGAGAAACATTACCTGAATTTCTACGGCCCACCACGAAGTGTTCGAACCATCCCTTATTATCAAGCGCTACAGCGTAAGGAAGATAACGCTACGGGTAATTCGTTAGAAGGGATCGATTTCAAGAATAAGGTTGTTTTTGTTGGATTCTCGGGAGCTACCCAGCCCGAGCAGGATATTGTTCGAGACGATTACCATACGGTATTTTCCAATCCGGATGGTCTTTTTATTAGCGGTGTTGAGATTGCCGCAACCGCTTTTGCCAATTTATTGGAAAACAGGCCTGTTAAATTGCTACCGCTGTCAGGTAACTTGGGTATTTTGTTTCTTCTAGGTTTTACCATGGGAGTAGTTTCCCTGATTTTGTCTTCTCGCGGGGCAATAGTAGTGGGTGTTCTAGTCATATCCCTCTATATCTTCAGTGCATATTACTTATTTAAGGGGGTCGTTATTTGGTTACCGATAGTGATTCCACTTGTACAAACACTCATTTCTTTTGTTTTGGCGGTGATGCTAAAAATTAAGGAACTCAGAGGGTTTCTTGGTTCATCCGGCCCTGACAAAGCACTCGATGGAAATCTGGGTAAAGTTATTTACGGTTTATGTCTAACAACGGATATTGAAGGTTATACAACGCTATCTGAATCGATGAACCCATGGGTGCTTGGTCAGTTAATGAGTAAGTATCGTGCGGTATTGAGAAGCACAATTAAACAACATGATGGACGTATCATGGATATAACGGGAGATTCAATGCTGGCTATATGGATTGAAGATCCTGTAAATCCTATTTTGCGAATACAGGCATGTCAAGCGTCTCTTGACTTAGCTGTCGCAGTTGAATGCTTTAACCAGTCACAATCAGAAGGTAGACCATTGCTGCCTACTAGGATTGGTTTACATTTTGGTGAAATGTCATTGAGAAGGAACGATGGAAGTTATAGCGTTACTGGAGACGTGGTAAATACGGCTAATCGAATTCAAGGCGCTAATAAAATTCTTAAAACACGCATCTTGCTATCGAGTGAAGTTGTTGTTGGCTTAGATAATTTTCTTATACGTTCATTAGGAAGTTTTCTGTTGCCCGGAAGAATCAAGCCGGTAGGGCTGTTTGAGCTTATTACGCACCATCAGCTAGCCAGTAAAGAACAATTGTGGTTGTGCGAAATATTCGCACAGGCATTGAATGCCTACCAGTTACAACGATGGACAGAGGCCAGCAAAGGTTTTTCAGACATTCTCAAAGCATTTCCTACGGATGGTCCCGCACAATTTTTTCTTTCGTTATGCCTAAGATATCAAGATGAGTTACCAACAAGCCCTTGGCCTGTTTCAAGAATCGACAGAAAATAATCCAAATATCTATCCTCAAAAGAAGAAACAAATACTAAACATTGAGAACTTGTATGTGGGAATTATCACATATAAAAAAATAGTTTTTCATTACACTTTTAGTTAGGCTCGATAAATTTCAAGAATCCTAGCTAGCTATAAGGTTATCAATCTCGTAAAATAGTCTAGCCAATGAGCCAATCCATTTAAATATTGGGTTCTTATAGCATATTGAATAGTAAATCAGTGCTTGCTACTTGAACTAGTGTTAGCAAAGAAAGATGAATAATGAAAATATGCAAGGCAATTGCGATTTACTTGTTTTACAGAAATGTGTCAACAGTGATGCTTACTGTTTGTGCGGTAGCTTTTTTTGGATCAACTATAGGTAAAGCTTATGCGACCACCTCTTGCCAGCCCGAAGTTGCTCGTGTTGTATCCATGCAAGGTATTATCGAACTGCGCCGAGCGCAAGAGAGAATTTGGCAACGAGCTAGTATGAATACAACACTGTGCGCGGGCGATATGATCCGTGCTCGTTCGCACAGTCGTGCAGCATTGCGCTTAAGTAACGATAGCATGTTGCGGCTTGACCAAAAGACAAGCATTACATTTCCAGCATTACAACAAGTCAAAGACACATCGCTGTTGGATTTATTCGAAGGCGCGATCCACATCATTACCCGTACTCCTAAGCCGTTTAAGATAAGAACACCTTTTGTCAACGCGAGCGTCGAAGGGACAGAATTTTTGGTCGATTTGCGTGAGGACAGCACAAGAATTGTTGTTTATGAAGGTAAAGTGTCCGCCAGTAATGAGCTGGGTAGCTTGCTTCTTAATGATCACGAAGCGGCCATTACACTCAAGGGGCAAGCTCCGCGTAAAGAAATCATCATACGTCCAACGGATGCAGTGCAATGGGCACTCTATTACCCAGCAATCTTTGATTATTGGCAGGGCGATCAATTAAAAGATAAAAATGGTGTTAGTGCTCAGCTGCATCAAACAGGTCGTTTATTAGTTGTCGGGCAAGTGGATAAAGCCAAAGAAAATATCCAGCGAGTGCTTCAATTGGAGCCTGATAATAGCGATGCACATGCGCTGCTTGCGATTATCGCCGTAGTGCAAAATGAGAAAGATCAAGCGCTCAATCTAGCCATCAAAGCGATTACACTTAATCCAGATTCCGCTGCTGCGCACTTAGCACTATCCTATTCCCAACAAGCCCATTTTGAGATAACAGCGGCTTTAGAAAGCGTACAAAAAGTTATCACACTGGATTCACAGAATGTGCTTGCTTGGGCGAGATCAGCCGAATTACAAATGTCGTTGGGAGATCTGGATCGTGCCTTGGAGGCAGCGCAGCATGCTGTAAACTTGAATCCTGATTTGGCAAAAACCCAAACCATATTAGGTTTTGCCCATCTTTTGCAAATCGATACCAAAGTCGCAAAAACAATCTTCACTCAAGCCATTGCGCTGGATCAAGCCGATCCAATGCCGAGGCTTGGTTTAGGGCTAGCCCTGATACGTGAAGGCGATCTGGAAGCCGGTCGAATAGAAATTGAAATCGCTGCCAGCCTGGATCCGGCCAATTCGCTGATTCGCAGTTATTTGGGTAAAGCCTACTTTGAAGAGAAGCGTTATTCCCTTGCCGGTACTCAATTTGATCTGGCCAAAGAACGTGACCCCAAAGATCCAACGCCATGGTTTTATGATGCAATACAAAAACAAACCCAGAATCGACCAATTGAAGCGTTAAGAGATATCCAGAAATCGATTGAACTGAATAATAACCGTGCGGTATACCGATCCAAATTTCTACTCGATCGCGATGAAGCGGCTCGTGGATCGAGTCTGGCACGCATCTTTGAAAATCTTGGATTTGAAAAACGAGCCATAATGGAAACGGCTAAATCTTTGAGCTTTGATCCCGCCAATCACTCTGCACATCGTTTCTTATCCGATACCTACGCAAATATTCCCAGGCATGAAGCTGCTCGCGCCAGTGAATTGCTGCAAGCACAGCTTTTACAGCCCATTAATGTAAATCCGGTGCAACCGCACATGGTGGTAGCGGATTTAAATATTATCACCAACACAGGGCCATCGAATCCAGGATTTAATGAATTTACATCGCTGATGGAGCGTAGTAAGCCGCAATTGGTTACATCGGGTGTGGTTGGAAACAATGGCACTTTAGGCAATGAGATGGTTTTCTCAAAGTTTAATGAGCGTACTTCAATCAGTTTGGGACAATTTCATTATGAAACTAAAGGATTTCGCACTAATAACGACCAGAATCACGATGTCCTCAATGCTTTTATACAGCACGCAGTAACACCCAAGTTAAATGTTCAAGCGGAAATACGTACCCGCTCGTCTAATCAAGGTAACTTATTACAAAATTTTGAAAAGGATCCCGCTGATCTCAATTTATCGCAAAATCGATTGCGTCGAAAAATCGATGAAGACTCTATCCGCGTGGGTGCTAGGTATGATATAGCACCCAACCAGAATGTTATTGCATCCGGTCAATTTAACGATAGGAAGGCTGAAGATATTGATCCAATTTCTTCGAAATTAGATCAATATTCTACTTTTAAGACTGAGGCTTTTCAGACAGAAATTCAATATCAATTTCGCAGTCATTGGTTTAATGTGTTAGCAGGTTCTGGTGTTTATCGTACAAGTGTTGATCAAAGTCAAAGGGGAATCAATAGCGGAACTGGAAAGCAATGCTGCTTTGGAACGCTAGATAGACCTACTGAGAACAATAGAAGCGATAAAACAAATGGCTACATCTATACTAACTTGAACTTTACCCCAAATCTAAATGCCACTGCGGGCTTCAGCTATGATTCTTATAAGCATGATCTAGTCCTTATTGACGGATTTAATCCAAAATTAGGACTGCAATGGAATTTCACCAATTATTTTAGATTGCGTATGGCCTGGATTGAAACGATTAAAGCGCCTTTAGCCACCAACCAGACCATTGAACCCACTCAAGTTGCAGGCTTTAATCAATTATTCGATGACATCAATGGCACAAAATCTCGTCGTATGGGAATTGGGCTCGATACACATTATGAGAATAAGGTACTCAGTGGTTTTGAAATTTCAAGTCGTGATTTGAGTATTCCCACTTTCTCTGATCCTTTGAATTCAAGGCTCTCCGGTCAGGATCACTTTTTTATAGATCAAAAAGAAAACTTATATTATGCCTACCTATATGGAGTACTACATAATAAGTGGACTGTAAAAAGTGAAGTTCGGTTTGAAAAACTTTTGCGCCCCCAAAAATTTAATGAACTAAACCAGCTTGATACTTTAAGCATGCCTATTGGAATTGACTATTTTAGCCCACAAGGGATTTTTGCCAATTTAACCGGTACATTTGTTCATCAAAAAGTTAATCGCAAAGGAGAAATAAATGATGGAATAGAAAAATTCTTCCTGATTGATGCATCAGTTGGCTATCGGCTTCCCAAGCGCATGGGAATTCTGAGTCTGGAAGCAAGAAATATTTTTGATGAGTCTTTTTTATTTCAGAATATAAATATTCAAACATCTCAATCTGTTATTTCTCGTTTTGTTCCTACACGAACAATTTTTGCACGTGTGACGTTAAATTTTTAAAGGGAGTAAAAAGTATGTTAAAGGGAGTAAAAAGTATGTTGAAGACTAAAATATCAGTAATAATAATTGTATTATTTTGGGGAATACTTGGTTTAACAGGTTGTTCAGATAAATTTTTACCAATCGGCCTTGCGCACCATCTTGAGAGAGCTTCAGATACCAAGTTTGGTTATGTTGCGCTTATAGACAGTAGTACTGGACAAACGAAACACTTAATAAGCGCTAATGGTGACATATCGAAATTTTTTGGCAAACCTCAACCTGCTTCTGAGATAACAGAAGTAACTACAGTATCAGTGGTTGGAGTTTCTGGAATTGCAGGATATCAGTCTTGCAATTATATTACTATTGATAGTCGACATGCGGGATCTATGGAAGCTCGCTTAATTTGTCGTAATAATGAATTTAGAGAAACTAAGCTGCAGGATTCTGATAATTTTTCAGAAATTCCTACTTTGCCAAGAGACTTATTGAGTAGGCTTGCTGAAGCTGGGGATATTAATAATGTGGGTTTTCTTATACTCACTGACGTTATAACTGGGAAAACAAAGTTATTCAGGCATGAAAATTATGTTGATCGCCCTGTCAGTTTTCCTCTATCAGTAACAGAAGTAAAAAATAACAATTCATGGAGTATAATAACTTTTAAGGTGAACCCATGCCGTCAGTTTATTGTTAATAGTCAGGGTGAAGGACATTGGGAATATTCGACATATTGTTAAATAAAGATGAATCCTTCGTGGGATTCTATTGTTAACACAGCTCTAAGCAACCGATCTTGTTTAGGGCTGTGTTTTATTTTAGGTCACCTCACAAGTTTGAAATTAGGCTGTTGCTAATCCCAGAAAACTATGATCAAGTATGCCAATGAGTGAATTATTCCAGTACTTGTCGATAATATTAGCGGCCTCAACCGCCACCATATCATGCATCTCTGTTTCAGACCAAGCAATCGGTGAAGGTGGCTCACTCAAAGCGGTGAAAAGCAACGCATGCAATTCTTCAGGACTGCCGCTGTTTTGAAGCTCGGTAATTTGATTCCACTCCGATTTATCAAGTGCTGAAAACATATTGATTAAGGAACCATAAAATATGGATTCTAAATTCTCACCTGTTGCAGGAATATTACCCAAAAGCCCAACACCTAATTCTTCCGCGTCATAAATGCCATCTTTGTGCAGATCCCGTTTCATTGTTTCTGAAAAAAATGGGTCATAATCAGTTTTTAACTCCAATTTGTTTAGAGTCGCTTCCCTAAGTGAAGCATTCGATAGGTTACCGGCATTACTATTGAAATTCACAAGTGGTTCTAAAGTACCCAAATCAGAATTTACAAGAATGCTCATACCATCAATTAATTGCCCCTCTTTGTCTACAGATTCAAAATACTCGTTAATAACATCTTTAGGAATACCTTTAATTTCGCTCAGCATCGCAGTTGTAACACCATACTCAAGTGCGGTACTGTAAATTATTTCGGGGTGCTCAATATTTAAATCAATAAATTCCTGTGCTTGTTGCACTGAAATTCCAAAGCTATTTAAATATGACTCAGCTGAAATGAATGATTTTACTGACATGAAACCTCCCCTTTTAAGACCAAATTATCTGATTAACTGCAATCGATTTGCTGCTAAATGTTATCTCTTTTAATCTCTGAAGTTAGTTTATTGAGTGCTTGTAAACAAAAAATACCATATGTGATTATATATTGGGTGGTCTAATTTGCATGTGAGATTTCTCACAGTTATTGCGTTGGTGCAGACCGTAATTCAATATTAGGCTGTCGCTAATCCCAGAAAGCTAAGATCCAGTACGCCTATGACTGCATTATCGTGCGTTCCGTATTTGTTGATAATACTAGCCGCTTCATTCGTTACTAAATCTGCCAGCTTTTCGTCATCCCACACAACCGGGGAAGGTGTTTCGCTCAAAGCGGTAAGTAGCAGCGCCTGAAAATTTTCAGAACCGCCATTGCTAGGAAATGTGTTAATTTGATTTAATTCAGATTCATCAAGTGCTGAGAATAGGTTGATCAAGGAACCATAAAATAAAGACTCTACACTTTCATTTGTCGCCGGAACATTAGTTAGGTGCGCTACACCCAATTCTTCCGCATCGTAAATGTCATCATTGGGTTGAACCAGAGGCCTAACTGGATCAAAAGTAAGTTCATAATTAAGAGGTTCAATTATTTTCAATTCAACCTCTTCACGCAGTGCAGTATTCGATAAAATACCGTTTCTTTCATTAAAAGCGACAAGAGATTCCAAAGAGCCCAAATCAGAATTCACCAGTATGCTTGTGTTATCGAGTAAGCTAGAATCAAGTTCCGAATCAATATCTGCAGATGCAAAATACTCTCTAACAATATCTGTTGAAAATCCTGTAATTTCGCTTAGCATTTCGGTGGTAACACCATAGTCAAACGCAGCTTGGAAAATTATTTCGGGTTTTTCAGTATTTGAGAAAATAAAATCTTTTGCTTGCTGGATGGTAAATGGAATTTTAGCTAGGTGTGTTTCTGCTGACATAAAGTTACCCTTTTTAAGATCTAAAAATAATTTCCTGATTAACAACTGGTGGTGTGTTGCAAAATGCTATCTATTTTTATCACTCATCCAGTTAAACGCTTGCGGACAAGTACAAAATAACATGTGTGATTATATGTTGCATGATGTATTCGCACGTGAAATTTTTAATGGTTTTATTACTTCTACACAACTTGCTAATCTAATTGATTTTCCAGCAAATTGCATCCTTTAAGCTCCATTTTTAGAATAGAATATTCACATGATATTATCATTGGAAAATAATGTGTTAGCTAAAGTAATAAAATGTAAGAATTATCCTATTATGTTCAAATCGAGTATTGATTAAACTCTTAGTTTAGCGATCAAGGTTGAAAGGATTTTCTAATGCCTCAAGAAATGACCACAAGAAATATCTCATCTGAGCGAGCCTGTGCCATGCTTTCCGTCATCAAGGAGTTTAAGGGATTGTCCTCTACGGATTTGGAAGCTATCGCCAAAGTTTGTCACTGGCACCGCTATGGGGCAGGTGAAGAGATTGTTAGGTATCATGATTATTCCAATAGTGTTTTCTTTATTACGCAGGGTGAAATGCGTGTGAATTACTATTCGATGTCGGGTCAGGAGGTCATTCTATGCGATCTGACTACCGGTGAAATTTTTGGTGAATTGACTGCTATTGATGGCCGTTCTCGTTCGGCTACAGTAGTCGCCAGGACCAGTTCACTAATGGCATCCATTTCTTCGTCAGCTTTCCAAGAACTTATTTTTACCAATCGACAGATTGCGGCAGCTATTTTGCAGCGGTTGACCGGACAGATACGTCGATTGACTGAACGTGTTTTTGAGTTTAGTACCTTGGCCGTGCGTAACCGCATTCATGCTGAATTACTGCGTCTTGCAAAGAAGCAACCGATTGTATCCAATAAAGCTATTATTTCACCAGCACCTACGCGAGTTGACTTGGCTAATCTTGTTAGCACTGTGCGTGAAACAGTATCGCGGGAGTTAGCAGATCTGGAAAGAGAAAATTTGATTTTGACTAAAGATCATGAGATACATATTCTCGATGTGGCAAGACTTACTGAGATGGTCGAGAATGTGCGTGGTAATTTTTAATACGAAGAAGAATGACAGCTACAACTACAACATTTAAATAAAAAAGCACATCAGTTTCCTGACGTGCTTTTTTAACGTACCAGTTATTTTACAAGAGTGGAATAATCAATAATGCCACAATGTTAATAATCTTGATTAGCGGGTTAATTGCTGGACCAGCAGTGTCTTTATAAGGATCACCAACTGTGTCACCCGTTACCGATGCTTTGTGAGCATCGCTACCTTTGCCACCAAAGTTTCCATCTTCGATATATTTCTTGGCGTTATCCCAAGCACCACCGCCGGTGGTCATGGATATTGCAACAAACAAACCGGTTACGATAGAACCCATCAGTACACCACCTAAAGCTTGTGGTCCTAAAATTACACCAACCAATAGTGGAATCAAAACGGGTAATAAGGAAGGAATCATCATTTCCTTGATGGCCGCTTGGGTCAGCATATCCACTGCACGGGAATAATCAGGTTTGGCTGTGCCTTCCATAATACCGGGAATTTCCTTGAACTGGCGACGTACTTCAATGACGACTGATCCCGCAGCACGTCCTACCGCTTCCATCGACATGGCACCAAATAAATAGGGAATCATACCGCCAATAAAGAGGCCGATAATGACCATGTGATTGGATAAGTCAAAGGTTATTGCATGTCCAGCGTGTTCCAGTGCATGGGTATAATCAGCAAACAGTACCAAAGCAGCTAAGCCGGCAGAACCGATTGCATAACCTTTGGTAACAGCTTTAGTGGTATTGCCCACAGCATCCAAAGGATCAGTAATCGCACGAACTGAATCAGGCATTTCAGACATTTCTGCGATACCGCCAGCATTATCAGTAATTGGACCATAAGCATCCAATGCTACGATAATACCTGTCATGGATAACATCGCTGTTGCAGCAATGGCAATACCGTATAAACCGGCTAATGAGTAGGCTAATAAAATACTAATACAAACGGCCAATACAGGTGCTGCGGTGGAACGCATTGAAACACCTAAGCCAGCGATGATGTTGGTTGCATGTCCTGTGGTCGATGCCTCAGCAACATGCTGAACAGGTGGATAATCAGTAGAGGTATAGTATTCAGTGATGACAACCATGAGCCCTGTAAGTACCAGTCCGATCGTTGCAGCAAGGAATATGCGCATAACCAACATGCCGCCAGCTACTTCAGTGCCATCAATATTCAGAGACATATCGCCCATGAACCAGACAGTGACCGGGAGATAGGCAAATAAAGCAATCCCACCCGCCACAGCTAAGCCGCGATAGAGCGCATTCATAATTTTGCCGCCTTCACGCATCTTGACATAGTAACAACCAATAATTGATGCGATGATGGAAACGGCACCTAACATTAGTGGATAAACCACGGCATCAAGGGCATTTGTTGAAAACAGTAATGCGCCCAGAATCATGGTAGCAATGATCGTGACCGCGTAGGTTTCAAACAGATCGGCAGCCATACCTGCACAGTCACCCACGTTATCGCCCACATTATCAGCAATAACTGCTGGATTACGTGGATCATCTTCTGGGATACCTGCCTCTACTTTTCCAACCAAGTCAGCGCCCACGTCCGCACCTTTAGTGAAAATACCACCACCTAAACGAGCAAATATGGAAATCAGCGATCCGCCAAATGCGAAGCCGATTAAGGGTTTAATAACATCACTGACTGCTTGATTAGGATCGGCGCCATCAAATAACATGGCACAATATCCAGCAACGCCCAGTAAGCCTAAGCCCACTACCAGCATTCCCGTTACCGCACCGCCACGGAAAGCAATGGCTAGTGCTTCATTTAGTCCCACAGTCGCAGCCTGAGCAGTACGTACGTTCGATTGTACTGATACATTCATGCCCAGAAAACCGGCAGCTCCAGAGAGAAAAGCGCCTAAAGCAAAGCCAACGGCTGTATCCCAGCTCAGTGCTATCCATAGGGCAAAAAATAAAACGAGACCCACGATACCGATTGTCATGTACTGGCGTTTTAGGTATGCGGATGCACCCTCTTGTATAGCGGTAGCAATTTCTTGCATGCGCTGGTTACCAGTCGATTGAACATAGATACCCCTAATCCATATACCACTGAATATCAGGGCTAAAATCGCACTACCAATCGCGATAATTAAACCATTAGCCATAAAGAACTCCAATTAAAGTCAGACCACCAAAATCATATGTAGAATCTTGGCCTAACAATTCCACATTATTAAACACTTTCCCAAAATCTAAGCACAAACCGAACGTATTTTATATGTTCTTGTTACCAAAATGCATCAATTTTAATGAAATTTAGATTACTATTTGGCTTCGTTACAACACTAAAGCAGTTATAGTCCAGATTAATCCTTAAATCTTGAATTCACCTAATTTCTTTTGAACAGCAATATTTTTTAGTCGAACATAATCTGGCAGCCCATTTTTATAAGGTGGATAATCTTCACCTTCGATGAGTGGAGACAAGTATTCACGACAAGCTGGGCTAATACCAAACCCATCTTCACTAATAAAATCAGCCGGCATCATTTTTTCAACATTGGCAACATTCGCAAGCTGAGCCATCCCCACTTTCCAGCGATATGGTGCATTGGATTCACGAACGATAGTAGGCATTACTGAGTTATGTCCTGCGATGGCATATTCCACAGCAGCTTTACCCATTGCATAAGCTTGTTCCACATCAGTTCTGGAAGCAATGTGGCGCGCTGCACGTTGCAGATAATCAGCGACTCCCCAGTGATATTTTAATCCTAGGCCATCTTTGATAATATTCGCCACTACTGGTGCAACTCCTCCCAATTGTGCGTGACCGAAAGCATCTCTTAATCCTTGGTCTGAAAGAAAATTGCCATCTTCGCCCTTAACCCCTTCCGATACGACAACTGAGCAATAGCCATATTCCTTAACATAGCGATCTACTTTGGCAAGAAACTTTTCTTTATTGAATGTGATTTCCGGAAACAGAATAACAACCGGGATTTCACAATCCGGACTTGAAGCCAATCCCCCTGCTGCAGCGATCCATCCTGCATGCCGTCCCATTACTTCCAGTATAAAAACTTTGGTTGATGTCTTGGACATACTGGCCACATCAAAACTCGCTTCGCGAGTAGATACCGCAATATATTTTGCAACTGAGCCAAAACCGGGGCAGCAATCGGTAATGGGTAGATCGTTGTCAACGGTTTTAGGAACGTGAATCGCCTGAATGGGGTATCCCAGTGTATCAGCTAATTGAGAAACCTTAAGACAGGTATCAGCAGAATCTCCGCCACCGTTATAAAAGAAATAACCAATATTATGTGCCTTGAATATTTCGATTAGACGTTCGTATTCACGTCGATTTTGTTCCAGGCTTTTTAATTTGTAGCGACAAGAACCAAAAGCACCGGATGGGGTATGACGTAACGCAGCAATGGCTGCTGCTGATTCAGCATTGGTGTCAATCAAATCTTCGGTCAGTGCACCGATGATTCCATTGCGACCTGCATAGATATTACCGATTTTATCGGAATGTTGACGTGCTGTTTCTAGGACACCTGCTGCGGAGGCGTTGATAACTGCCGTAACACCACCGGACTGAGCATAAAATGCATTTTTGATTGTCATATTTTTCTCCTGATTGATCAAATCGTAAGCAAGCTATTTATATTCTATTAATCTGTACGCACAAAAACTCAGGGGCGACTTATCGCGGTCCTGAGTTCTGAATTTAATGTGAATCAAAAAATGAGGCTAATTAAACTTATTTTAATGCTGCGAAAATTTGGTCGCGTATTTCTTCAACTGTTCCTATTCCTGCTATTTTGGTATAGCGAGGAGCATCTTTTGCGCCACTAGCCGACCATTTTGAATAATAGTCAACCAAAGGCTCGGTTTGCTCATGATAGACTTCTAATCTCTTTCTGACCGTCTCTTCTTTGTCGTCATCGCGCTGTATGAGCGATTCACCCGTGACATCGTCCTGGCCATCCACTTTAGGGGGATTAAAATCCACATGATAGGTGCGACCTGATGCCGGATGCACTCTACGACCCGACATACGCTTCACAATTTCCGTATCTGCAACATCAATCTCAACCACAAAATCTATGGGTACCCCAGCTGCTTTCATGGCATCGGCTTGTGGAATAGTGCGTGGAAAGCCATCAAACAAGAAACCGTTTGTACAATCGGATTGCGCGATACGCTCTTTGACTAAATTAATGATAATATCATCAGAGACTAACCCACCGGCATCCATTATTTTTTTTGCCATAACACCCAGTTCAGTTCCTGCTTTGACTGCACTGCGTAACATATCACCTGTAGAAATTTGTGGAACACTAAAATGTTCCTTAATATAATTGGCCTGTGTGCCTTTTCCGGCACCAGGACCACCTAATAAAATGACTCGGATAGCTATTCTCCCTCTGTTACCAATTAAATTTAATGTGTGTAGTGATAATTTATGTCTATCACTTCAACAACATCATCTAATTATATCGCAGGCAAGACAGATACTCGAGTTTTTTACTGCGGTAATTTTTGTGAAATTAAACGATTTCGTAGCAAGTTACGTTTATGCTGTACAGGTTATGCGATAATTTGATCGACTCTTAACAGGAAAAATCATGGACGAAAACAGAAGTAAAGCGCTTGATGCTGCTCTAGCCCAAATCGAAAAACAGTTTGGTAAAGGTTCAATCATGCGATTGGGTGCTAACGACGTCGCCTATGATATACAGGTGGTTTCCACGGGTTCGCTAGGACTTGATATTGCACTGGGTGTAGGAGGATTACCGCGCGGTCGGATCATTGAGATTTATGGACCTGAAACTTCGGGTAAAACGACGCTGACATTACAAGTCATTGCAGAAATGCAAAAAATGGGGGGAACCGCAGCTTTTATTGATGCAGAACATGCATTGGATCCACAATATGCACAGAAAATCGGTGTTAACGTCAAGGATTTACTGATATCTCAACCGGATAATGGTGAGCAAGCCCTGGAAATAGCCGACATGCTGGTACGTTCCGGTTCAGTGGATATTATTGTCGTGGATTCCGTAGCGGCACTCACGCCGCGTGCTGAAATCGAAGGTGATATGGGTGATCCACAAATGGGATTGCAAGCACGATTGATGTCGCAAGCGTTACGTAAACTGACGGCTAATATCAAGCGCAGCAATACCATGGTTATTTTCATTAACCAAATTCGTATGAAAATTGGTGTCATGTTCGGCAACCCTGAAACTACGACAGGAGGTAACGCATTAAAATTCTATGCTTCGGTACGTTTGGATATTCGTCGTACAGGAGCAATTAAAAAAGGTGAAGAAACAATTGGTAATGAAACGCGCGTGAAGGTGGTTAAAAACAAAATAGCGCCGCCGTTTAAGCAAGCCGACTTTGATATTCTATACGGCGAAGGCATTTCGCGTGAAAGTGAAATCATCGAATTGGGTGTATTACATAAGCTGATCGACAAATCAGGCGCCTGGTATGCGTATAGCGGTGAGAAAATCGGTCAGGGTAAAGATAATGTGCGCGATTATCTGAAAGAGCACAAGAATATCGCTCAGGAAATCGAACAAAAGATTAGAACAATTGTAGGTATTGCTGATCAAGCCAAGCCTGTAAAAGAGAAAATCGAAAAAGAAAAAACGGATAAAGAGAAATAAGTTTTGTGGATACTCGATCTCCTCTGGAAATTCGCGCTTTGCGTTATCTGGCACAACGCGAATATTCGCGTCTGGAGCTGGAACAAAAATTATCTACGCACGCGCGTTCGCTACCTTCGGAATCTGTATCCCAAGTATTGGATAAGCTGGAGCAAAATGGTTTTTTGTCAGCTGAACGTGTTGTTGAACAAATTGTGCGTACCCGCAGATCCCGTTTTGGTAACAAGCGTATTGTTTATGAGCTTAAAGAAAAGGGCATTGAGGAACATTTGATTCACAGTATATTACCGTCCCTTAAAGAGACCGAACTGGATGCAGCGATTAAGATCTGGCAAAAAAAATTTGGCATATCGCCTAACAATAGAGAAGAATTCGGCAAGCAAATGAGGTTCATGATGAATAGAGGTTTTTCAATCGCTGTGATACAGCAGGTTCTGTCACATGCTATCGAAGGTAATCAATGAAGCAATTGCTCTTGCAGGTACTATTTGTGGCTATTATGCTATGCAGTGGCAGTTATGTCAGTGCTGATGACATAGTAGCCATTCAAGAAATTAATGAGTCTCCCGTCAATTTTGATGGTAAAGAAGTGAAGCTGAGGGGGATTGCAAAAAACCCTACACGCCTGCCGCTGGTCAATCTAAAATCCTATGTATTAGAAGATAGCAGTGGGGAAATTACGATTTTGACCGAATCCGATTTACCCAAAATGAACCAAGAAATTACCATACGAGCTAAAGTCAACAGCCTGGCCATCGTCAAAGGCGAAGCACTGGGTTTGACAGTGATTGAATTAGAACGATACGAGCCGCAGCAAAAAATATGAAAAGTAGCGAAATAAGACAAAAATTTCTTGAATTCTTTGAATCTCATGGTCATACCATCGTCGCATCCAGTCCGCTTGTGCCGAACAATGATCCCACTTTATTGTTCACCAACGCAGGCATGGTGCAATTCAAGGATGTATTTTTAGGCCAGGATAAGGGCCCTTACGTGCGCGCCGCCAGTTCGCAGCGCTGCGTGCGGGCAGGTGGCAAACATAATGATCTGGAAAATGTTGGCTATACCGCGCGACATCATACATTCTTTGAAATGCTGGGAAATTTTAGTTTCGGTGACTATTTCAAGCGCAACGCCATTTTGTTCGCCTGGGATTTTCTAACAGGCACGCTCAATATCCCGCGCGAGAAATTATGGGTCACGGTTTACGCCGAAGACGATGAAGCCGCCGATATCTGGTTGAACGAAGTCGGCGTCGAACCGTCCCGCGTGGTGCGCATCGCCACCACGGACAACTTCTGGCAAATGGGCGATACCGGCCCGTGCGGCCCCTGTTCCGAGATTTTCTACGACCACGGCTCGGACGTGGCAGGCGGCCCGCCCGGCTCTCCTGACGCCGATGGCGACCGCTACATCGAGATCTGGAATCTGGTGTTCATGCAGTACAACCGCGACAGCGCCGGAACATTGCACCCGTTGCCGGAACCGTCGGTCGATACCGGCATGGGACTGGAACGCATTTCCGCCGTCATGCAGCATGTGCACAGCAATTACGACATCGATCTGTTTCAAAGCTTGATCAAAGCGGCGGCACGAGCAACCGGCACCGGCAATCTCGCCGACAATTCGCTCAAAGTGATCGCCGATCACATTCGCGCCTGTTCGTTTTTGATCACCGACGGCGTCATCCCGGGCAGCGAAGGCCGTGGTTATGTATTGCGCCGCATCATCCGCCGCGCTATCCGTCACGGTTACAAATTGGGACAAAAACACCCCTTCTTTCATCAACTCGTGGAAGATTTGAGCCAAGTGATGGGGCAAGCATATCCAGAACTGACCGCCGCCAAAAAGCGCGTCGCCGCCGTGTTGTTGCAAGAAGAGGAACGCTTCGCCGAAACGCTGGAAAACGGTATGCAAATTCTGGAAACCGCGCTGAGCCAGAAAATCAAAGTACTCGACGGTGAAACCGCATTCCGGCTGTACGACACGTTCGGCTTCCCGATTGATTTGACCGCCGACATTGCCCGCGAACGCGGCATCACGGTTGATCACGAAGGATTCGAACAAGCCATGGCGCGTCAGCGCGAACAAGCGCGCGCCGCCAACAAATTCACCATGCAGGAAGGCATCGAATACACCGGCAGCCAAACCACGTTCTATGGTTACGATACGTTGCAGCACGAAGGGCAAGTATTGGCGATCTACAAACAAGGCAGCGCGGTCGATTTCGTCGAAGCCGGTGACGAAGCCGTGGTGGTGCTGGATCAAACGCCGTTTTACGCTGAATCCGGCGGGCAGGCTGGTGATAGCGGTGAATTGCTCGCCGCCAATGGCACTTTTGAAGTCACCGACACGCAAAAAATCCAAGCTGGTGTGTTCGGCCACAAAGGCTTGCTGCGCAGCGGCCGGTTGGTGGTCCGCGATAACGTGCAAGCCCGAGTCAATCCGCAAACCCGTGTCAGCACCGCCAACAACCACTCCGCCACGCATCTGCTGCACGCCGCGCTGCGTAAAGTGCTCGGCACCCATGTCACGCAAAAAGGCTCGCTGGTCGACCCTAACCGGTTGCGTTTCGATTTTTCGCACAACGCGCCGATGAGCGCCGATGAAATCCGCGAAACCGAGCGTCTGGTCAACGAGCAAGTCCGCAATAACACTGTCGTGGAAGTCGCCACGATGCCATACGATGACGCGATCAAACGCGGTGCGATGGCGCTGTTCGGCGAGAAATACACGGATGTGGTGCGCGTCATCGGCATGGGTGAATTCTCCACCGAACTCTGCGGCGGCACGCACGTGCCGCAAGTCGGCCAAATCGGTTTGTTTAAAATCGTCGCCGAATCCGGCGTTGCCGCCGGTATCCGCCGCGTCGAAGCAGTCACCGGAAAAGGCGCGATCGATTACGTGCAGCAACGCGAAGCACAACTGCTCGAAATCGCCCACGCGTTAAAAGCCAACCCGCAAGAAGTCACGCAAAAAATCGCGCAAATCATCGACAACGTGCGGCAAGCCGAAAAAGAACTGGCGCGCCTGAAAACCAAAATGGCCAGCTCACAAGGCGCCGATCTGGCATCGCAAGCGCACGACATCAACGGCGTCAAAGTACTCGCCGCCAATCTGGACAACGCCGACGCCAAAGCCCTGCGCGAAACACTCGATCAACTCAAAGATGCACTCAAATCCTGCGCGATTGTGCTCAGCACCGTCGCCGACGGCAAAGTGACGCTGATCGCCGGTGTTAGCGCCGACCTCACCAGCAAAGTCAAAGCCGGAGAACTGGTCAACTTCGTCGCCCAGCAAGTCGGTGGCAAAGGCGGCGGACGGCCGGATATGGCGCAAGCGGGCGGCACGCAACCGGAGCATCTGCCTGCGGCGCTTCAAGGAGTGAAAGGGTGGGTTGAAACGAAAGTTGTGCGGTAGTCAAAACACTTGATTAATTAAGCAATCTTTTAGTCACTGGTATTGACGCATTTGCTTGTATTATTTGTCGTATTCAAATTTTGAATTTAAATTCGGGTACAAAAAGATAATTAATTTTATCCGCGATAATTCAGCATCGCATACAAAACCCATTGGACAAAACGTTTCATATATTGCATTAGACGGAGAAACGGTGATATGAGGGAAAAGATATTTGCTGCATTTATAGCAGTTGTCTTGTCTGCGCCAGCAAGTGCCTGGACAGTGCAGTATTTCCTAGATCACGTTAATAACGAGACAGAGCGAGAGCTGCTCAGATTTTATATCACAGGTTTAGGTGATGGATATATGTGGGCAAGCGCCTTAAACAAGGTGAGAGGCGGAAAGGAGTTGTATTGCCCGCCAGAAAAAATGGCTCTGCAAACAGATAATTTCATTCAAATCGTCAGATCGCGAATAAAGGAGCACCCACAGGACGCCCAACAAGAGTTAGGGTTAGTTCTTAGCGCAAGTCTTATAGCAACTTTTCCATGCCAAGAACCCCGTAACCCGTAAGGCGGAAGCCCGTTAGGGTGTTCCGCCATTTGCGATGTACACTATTTGGTTTCTAGCTAAACGCCTTACAGGATGGTGTTTTCCAGTGTTCTTGCCACGAGGTCGTTTACTGAACCACATCGGAAAGCCCGTTTGACTGGAAAGCTGAAATCGCATTAAGGCCGAAGCGGCGGTATTTTTTTACGTGATTTCCAAATGCGCGATCCCTGAATTGAGATCCTGCGATTGGGCTTGATTGCTTTCCAATTTGATTTTCAGGCGCAGCTCGTTCATCGAGTCGGCGTTGCGCAGCGCGTCTTCGTAGCTGATTTTACCGGCTTCGTACAATTCGAACAGTGCCATGTCGAAGGTTTGCATGCCCAGTTCCTTGGATTTTTTCATGATGTCCTTGATTTCATGAACATGCCCCTTAAAGATCAAATCGGCGATCAGCGGTGAATTGAGCATGACTTCGATGGCGGCGGCGCGCTCTTTGCCGTCTTTTAGGGGAATCAAGCGTTGCGCGACCACAGAGCGCAAATTCAGCGACAAGTCCATCAATAATTGCGCAGGCGCTCTTCGGGGAAGAAGTTGATGATCCGGTCGAGTGCTCTTGATTGGCGCTGTTGGCGTGCAATGTGCCCATGCACAAGTGACCGGTCTCGGCGAAAGCAACCCGTAAGGTGGAAGCCCGTCATCAATGATCGATCCGGTTGCAACACATCCCGGCAAATCCGGAACATAAGCTGAATAGTTATTTCCTTCTTTTTCAACAACGATTGCATAACGCATGATTCACTCCTTGAGTTTTACTTGCTTAAGTATGCTGTTATTTCGCAAATTTTGTTGACGATGCGGTAGCATAGCGGCATTCCGATAATGTCAATTCTGATCACACAACATGATGAACCGCCAGCAAGTTCTCGACACTTTACGCACACTCAAGCCTGATTTGATCGAACGTTTCGGCGTAACACGCTTGGTTCTGTTCGGCTCTACTGCGCGCGATGAGGCGAAAGAAAATAGCGATATCGATATTGTGATCGCTTTTGATGGACCGGCGACATCGAAGAAATATTTTGGCGTGCAATTTCTGCTGGAAGATCAACTAGGGCGCCCGGTCGATTTGGTCACTGAGAAAGCATTGCGCTCTGAATTAAAGCCCTTTATTGAGAGGGAAGCGATTGATGTCTGAACGCGAATGGCGGTTTTATCTCGATGATATGATTGGCTTTGCGGAAAAGGTACTGATTTATACGGAAGGATTGGATCAAGCAGCGTTTGTGGCTTCAGGTTTGAATTATGATGCGACGGTGCGAAACCTCGAACTTATCGGAGAAGCTGCAACACATATACCGGTTGAAATACAAAAAACCTTTGGTGCAGTGCCTTGGCGGCAGGTAATTGCAACACGCAACCGGCTTATTCACGGTTCTCGGAATTGATAACGATACGCTATGGAGCATCATTAAAGACGATGTTCCTGCCTTGATAATGCAGTTACGCCTTATCGGTAACGGTCTAAAATAACCAGAAACAAAAAAGCGTTATGGAAGCTATCCCATGGCACAGCAAGCTATAAGCGTCGCTGGCAAAAAATACCGAAAAAACTGGATGCAGAATAACAATCAAGAGTACCAATGAAATTTGAACGACTGATCACCATCATTACCAACCTTGCCGTGGTAGCGGGTATGGTGCTGGTGGTATTTGAGCTGCAACAGAACCGCGAAGCGATTCAGATCGCGCATCAACTATCCCTCGCGGGGTTAATCAGTCAAGCGCATCTGGCGGTTGCATCGGAGCAAGAACTTGCGGATCTGGTAGCCCGGGCAAAGCGCAATGACACACAGAATTTCAGTCCCGCGGATATTGAGCGCGTCAATCAGTGGGCGCTGGCATTCCTTGAACCGCGCATCAGCTCGTACCATCTCAGGAACAACGAGTTTATTGTGCTGGAAGACTGGTGCGATCTCATGCGTGATTTTACCGATCTCTACCGGCACCCCTACTTTGGCGCCATCGTGAAGTCAGACCTCAGTTACGCGGATGCCATCATGGCGGACATTGAGAATCGCTGTACTGTGAATAAATAACCCATAAGGCGGGAAACCCGTCAGGCTCTTGCGCCGCTTGCAAAGCCAGACTGTTTATCGGCTTTGGGCGGAGGGATTTGCCGGACCGGAACATATCCCCGTTCCACGCGCGTATCCTTGCATCCATCCCGCAGCGGTACCTTGCAATGCTCTTCCAGCTTGATTCGTTGTAAAATACTTGCATCCGTTTCTTAATTACCCTTCCTTGAGTTTATCCGGTTAAAAGCTATGAGAAATTATCTTGTTGGACTAATCCTTTTAGCTTATTGGGGAACGTTATCAGCCAGCCAGGATGCTGATTTCTTAACTGCGGAAGCATTCCAGTCGGGCAATGCCAAGCGCCTCGATGAATCCGCCGCGCGGTTGCAACGCCATGTGCTATGGTCTTATGTGGATTACTACCAGCAACGCATGCTGCTACGCACCACCGATAACGCGAATATCCGCTATTTCCTGTCGCGTTACGACGGCCCTCTGGTTGCAGACCGGATGCGCAGCGACTGGCTCAAAATGCTGGGCAAGAATCAGCAATGGGCGCTTTTTGACGCCGAATATCCGCTGCTGGTGAATAAAGATAATGAATTATTGTGCTATTACTATTAGCGCCGCCTGAATACCAACGACCGTACAGTGTTGCCCGAAGCCCGCGCGCTATGGTTTACACCGGCCAGTCTGCCGGATAGCTGCACACCCGTTTTCCAAGCGCTCATGTCCAGCGGTCAGATCAAAGTCGAAGACATTTGGACGCGAATCCGCTTGGCATTGGAAGAAAATCAAACCGGCGTGGCCACGCATGCAAACCGCTATTTACCCAGCCTTGAGGCGCTGAACAGCACCGAGTTGAATAATGCCGCGAAGAATCCGCAGCGTTACCTGGAAACCCTGAAAAGAAAAATCAAAACGCGCAGTGACCGTGAAATTGTCTTGTTCGCTCTGTTACGCCTGCTGCGCAACGATACCAACCCGGCGTATGTGCAATGGTTGAAAGTTAAGGATCAGCTGACTGCATCTGATCGGTTGCAGCGCAGTAGTAACCAGACCGGTTGTATCGCTCGATATGGCCGCAATAACCTGTCGAACTTTATATCAGGAAGTTGATGCGGTTATTGACAATGCGGGTGTGCGCGATTACGGTTCATCGCAGATTCAGGGTTTTCCTTACCTGCGCACAACTCGCTTACTGGCTTCGTTCAGTTATGAATTAAACGACACATTACCTCAGTGGTCAGTGTGGATTGCGCATCTGGCGGATCTTGATGCGCAGGCACGTGCAATAGAGTTGCGCAATTTACCTTTCTCAGTAATGGATCGAGGAAAGAATACCTTGCTGGATGAGCTTAATCGTTGTCGCAATCAATTGATTACAATCGAGCTTACGCAGCCGGAATACCGTGCGCAACTGCGCGCTAGCGCCCATGTTCCGGATGATTATGTTACTTGGTGGCAGGTACTTGGTTTCTATCCTATTACTGCTCCTATTATGGCTATTGGAATATCAGCATGGCATAACAGAACACGTGACATCTTCGCTACACCGCTGGCATCGTTGCCGATTACGGGTAAATTGGTACGTTGGGTATCCAACTCCATCTATCATGCCGAATTACCTGACAAATCTCTCAATGCTCAACAGATCAGAGAAATCCTGCACCGTTCGCTTGATCCGCTTGGTATTCCATCACCTACGAATATTGAACTGGATCAACTTTTCAGCACGTTTGCTCCGGTATGGGAAGTCGATGTAGCCGATGAAAACGATCGTATTGGCAGACTACATTGGAAAAATGAAGCAGCAGTAGATACCACTCAACCAGCGCTCTATCGCAAGGTTTCACATACCCGTTGGGGTGATCAAGTATTGCTTCAGCTTAATTACATCATTTGGTTCCCAGCGCGGTCGGGTAGTGATATTTATGCCGGTCAACTCGATGGTATCAACTGGCGGGTAACGTTAGGGCCTGACGGTGAGCCGTGGCTTTACGATGTCATCCATAACTGCGGTTGCTACCATGAATTTTTCTTGAGTCGTCAATTACGTTTGCGTAAGGATCTTCCTTTTGCATATTTTGAATCCCCTCTACTACCGCAACCGGCACCCGAGCAACAGCCGTTGGTGCTGCGCATCGCTCACCATACCCATTTCATTCAACGGATTTACCATGACAATGTACCGAGTGATCAGTCATCCGCAATAAATGCGAGTCAGCCGCTGCGATGGGAGGATTATGATTTGCTACGCTCCCTACCTGCTGGTGAAGGATATCGTAGCTTGTTCGGTACCTTTGGATTAGTTGTCGGAACAGAGCGATCTGAACGTTTTCTTCTATGGCCAATGGGTATTCGTTCACCGGGCGCAATGCGTCAATGGGGGCGTCATTCCACCGCTTTTAATGGACGCCGACACTTTGACGATGCTTTTCTCATCGAATTGCTATTTGAGAGGACACAATAAAGGATGAAGAAATCTTTATTTTGTATAATCATCTACCTGCCGGCTATATCATGGGCGGGTGGTGAGCATGTTGATATTGCTCGTTTCTCACAGGGTGATCTGAGCGGCTGGCAGAAAAAATCTTTTGCTGGCGAAACTCGTTATTCTCTGGAAAACTCGGATGGGCGGCTTGCCTTGCGCGCTGATAGCCGTGCAGCTGCTTCGGGGCGTTATCGTGAAGTCAGCGTCGATCTTAATAAAACGCCCATCCTTAACTGGACATGGAAGGTGGGCGGTATACTGACCAATAACGATGAGCGTACCCGTGCGGGTGATGATTATCCTGCGCGAGTGTATGTAGTATTTTCCGGCGGTGTGATGTTTTGGCGCACGCGTGCCATCAATTATGTGTGGTCCAACCAGCAGCCAATCGACAGTCGTTGGTCTAATGCTTTTACCGATCGTGCGCACATGATTGCAATAGAATCAGGCCCTGAGAGGATTGGTCACTGGGTTAGTGAGCGCCGGGACATACTGGCGGATTATCGACGTGCATTCGGTGAAGAACCAGGCTATGTCGATGCGGTAGCAATCATGACCGATACCGACAACACTGGGGCAACAATTACCGCATGGTATGGGGATATTTGGTTTACAGAGAAATAATACGCTTTAATAATTCCAATTATGCCGCTCGCCACGAGCGTGACAGCACCAGGCATAGAGCGCGTCATACATCACCATGCCTTGTGCAAGCATGGCATGATCATCATTGAAGTTGTGCGACAACCCCAATGATATTGCCAGTAAACCGGCGCACTGGGGCGCCAAATCAAGGCGGTCTGTGTCTGCGCCGCGTACTATGACCGCTAAATCCAGAAGTGCTGGATTGGTTAGGTCATATTTTTTGAGGAACGTATCGAAACTGCATTCATCTCCCACATGAGACAGCTCTACGCCCGGCACATCAAATGGAATGGCCCCAGTGGCTTCGGCTTCAGTCATTACACGATCGGATGGCACAAACAGGAATGCAGGTTGTTTGTCGATAAAACGGGTAATCAACCAAGGGCACGCAATTCGATCAATTTTCGGATGTTCGCGAGTAATCCACTGCATAATTCTGCTCCCCTTAAGAATTTTTAGAATCGGCTCAGTTGCCGGCTATTTTTTTATCCACTGACCATTGACTTGAATCCAGGTGCCTGCAGGTACTTTCTTAAATATTTCTTCCGCATATACTTTCCCCACTTGGTCAATACTCACGCCTTGCGCGGCTGCTTTCTCCTGATAGATTGCTTTGCGCTGTGTGTTGATTGCATCAGCTTCCGCCCGGATAGCCGGGTCTCTTGCAAATACATAGCCTGTATGACTCTCCCCAATGGCACCGGATGCGCGCAGAGCTTCCAAATTATCGGCCCAAGCAAAAGTTGCACAAAGTGATAATGCCAACAAAATGGCATTCATAATTCCCAATAAGGGCTTTGTATTGATCAGCCTTGAAATACACTGCATAAATTTCTCCTTATCGAACGAATTGAGTATTAAAAAATGCCTGGATTGGCGGCTATATCTTTCTTCGCTTCTTCTTCAAGCTTAACTCGAATATCAGCATCCAACTTAATATTGAGGTTAATCGTAATCGGTTCATTAGGCGTTTCCACTTTCACTGTTGGCGCGCATGCTGTGATTACTAAGCAGCAAAACATCAGTAATGCCATGACGGTTATTTTGATTGTCATTCGATCAATGTTGCGCATGATTACACTCCTTTTCTAATTGATTTCCGGAGCCACGTTTCCACTGGAATTCGGTAGTAGCATAACAGGGCTCCATGTCTTGTACTTTAGTTGGCTAATAATTAATGTAACCTGAATGAGCCGCGCAGAAGGTCATGCGATAAATGATAACCCTGACGAATGGGAACCAGTAGTTTGTCAATATTACTCTCAAGCTTAATATTCACGCGAAAAACTTGCCCATTCTTAATATTCGGATTACTGCCCAACAGAGAGAGTTTGGCTATCAGATCATGCTTTGCGGATTTATCCAAGCTCAATGACAATTCGGTGTAATGAAAATCTTGCATGGCTTGCAGCAACAAATTCATCTCTTCGCCCGCATCTGCCAGCAATTGCGAGGCTTTCTCCGATTTGAAGCGCAGAATGCCCGGCGCTTTTGCGTTCAGATGACTGTCACTGATGGTGATTTGATCACCCGCTAGCATGATCGGGATATGACCGTCGAGATGCCCAGTGCCTGTTAGTCCTTCGACCTGAATCAGCTCAAAAAAAGTCGCAAGATCGATATTGTCTATATGTACGAATAGGCTGGAATGAGTAGCCGCCGGATCAATAACAGTGGATTCTAACGATATGAGGCCATCCATCATGGAGAATCGTGCTTTCTCAAGGGCAATTCGCGGCAAATCCGCGCTTTCAATTTGGTATGATACCAGCAAATTTTCCAATGGAATTCCGGCATCAATACTCCGAATCGTGATGGTTTGTTGAGGTAGGCTGCTGAGTGATAGTAAATTGTTTAAATTAAGTATGACATTCAAATCACTTATTTTGCCGGCTTCATGGGTAAATGATAAATTTTTCACATTCAAAACGCCATTACTGCTAGCAATGCCATGCTTTGACCAGTTGATCTGCGCACTCGCCTTAATGGCACCGGTCACCGCTTCCAAGGAAGCGAGAGCGGGAGATAACGTTTCCGGTTGCAAACGATTCGGTACAAAGTTTAACGGAGTAATAGCTAGTTTGAGCATACCATTCCCGCTATCCGGTACATGCCGACCGGTCAACTTGAAATAAGGCAATCCAGGTACGCCACCGAGACCATTCACTATATATGTCATTGGTTTTCCATCAATGAATTTAGGTTTGAGGTTGGCGGAAAAGGAAAATGCTTTAAACAAGGACTCGGGGATCAGATGCTGCAGTTGTCCGATGGTGACGTCGGCCTTGTTCTCAGCTGCTGTTACGCCAAGATGAAGATTGGCGGAAATATCCTTTAATTGTATGTGCGATTGGGGCAATAAAATTGATGCATCATTGATGGCAAATTGCCCTTGGTATTGTTTATTTTCATCGAGTTTTCCATTCAGCGTTATTGTTCCAGGTTGAATCTGCGCTTCAAGCGGTGATGATTTTTCTTGTTTGGTCAGTAAGGTAAGCTTTGCTGGGGTTACTGTAATATCATGTTTCAGTACTATACTTTGCGAGTGTTTTACCCATTCAAAATTCGCCTGTGGGAATGAAAATCCGAGAGGGTTTCTGAAACTTAGCGTATCAATCGGATTCATCTTGCTCACTTTAACTTGCGCTGGATTGCGTAATCCCAAGCGTCCGTTATTCTGATCAAAGTTTATTTGCATCGGCAAAGAAAGAGATGCTTGCTGAATATGCAGGGGCCCGGCAGCAACCAGAATTCCCGTTGCACCTAAATCCAGGGTGCCACTCCAGGTGTCGGTTGCTTTGCGAATATCCCCTCTGAAGGTGATTTGTTCAATGCCTATTTTAGGCAAGGACAGCGCGTCTACACCTTGATTTGCTTGCGGCAAAACTGATTTTAGTGCTTCTTGTCCCGATAGGTCCGTATCGGATAGCTCGAATTCAACATGAATCTGTTGCGGTCGCATTGCTGCCAATGCAAAAGTTGTTTCACCTGCAAAACGATCAATTTTTGCTTCGGGCAAGTTCAGTCCTCCCTCTGAAATAATGACCTTACCCTGCATATTTCCTTGAGCACTCAAGGTTGCGGTTAACAGGATTTGAGCTTGCCCCAATGAACCCGAAGCCACAGCGCTGAAACGTATTGTCTGCCTATCTGCTTGGCGCTGCCCGATGTCACCTGACAAAACAACTGATAAATCACCGGTCGCCGAATGAATATGAATGGCTGAATCGCGCAATGAAAAGACAGGTAGCCATGACAGTATCATGCCGATTCCTTCTTGCTTCGATGGCGTCTTGGGTTGCAAAGTACGCCAAGGTGGATATTCATCGCTGAGGTCAAGCTTTACTTGCAAACCACTTAGTTCGATCGATAATGGCTTGCCAGCGAGCAGATCCAATAAATCCCAATGCGCCCTTATTTGGCCAATGCGCAGTTCTTGGTGGGCACCTGCGGTCAGATCCTGCAACTGAAAGCTATTCCAAGAGACCTCAAGAACCTCAATCGATTGAAGTGGAAGCCCCTGTTTGCGCAGTTGATCGTTGATCAGTGTTTCCAGTAGGGGGTTGCGTAATGCGTAGAGAGTGATCCCGGCGACAATGATGAAGCCTGCGATAGCCAGCAGAAAAATGCTTAGATGTTTACTCATTTGTCTGATTCATATTTTTATGAAAGTAACCTTTATTCCTCAAGCGGCAGCCTATCTACAAGCGCTTTATCGATTCCGTAATCGATACCTGATTCTAGAGATTGGATAGAATCTGCCTGGTGATAGGCAATGCCCAGGTTCTTTATTGATAGATTTTTGGACACGTAAGTGAATGAAACGGCCCAGAAAGGTACTATTCTACTAGCTATCGATATCATGCTCATGCGAAACTGAGCTGGCTAAAGTGAGCACTTACATTAAGTGTGGTTTTTACTTTTAAACTTAAACTAAATTATATTTATAATGAGTGCGCGCCAATCTCAATAGTGCCTATTAAGTAGAAAAACACTTTAACTTCATGATATAAATTCCGATCCGAGAATCATCAGCCTCATTGCCCTTAGCTGCCAATCGTATGATGCCCGTGACTGGTGGCACCTCTGATATGCGCCAGTATACACCGGGAAATTATCTAGCCAGTTGATGTCCGTATAATTATCTGGCAGTGGGACAAAATGAGGTCGACTAATCAGGTCTTCGAAAACAAGCGTGATAGCCTTTGCAAGTACGATCCGCGACAAGTGATCCCCATCGATTCGATTTGCCTATCATGTGTGTTTTGGGGACATTTGTGGTGGTAAAGTCTTCGATTGTTTGTTCTCCTACAACTCGGTTCCAAATAATCCGAACTGATCACGGTTGCCGATGTTACCGATGGGTATGCTGTTATTGGGAGGGTTATTTTCCACCCAGACGACACCAGCTTTCTGCATCCACATGATTCCATAAATCGCCATCGAAAGAGACTGTTGCAGGCAGTCATAATTCCTTTACTCTCCCAATTCTTTTTCATTGCCTCATGGGTGGTGCCGGTAAGACTCGTGAACTTCCCAGCGGTGCTTTCATTGAAAGTGATTTGTCCTATTTCTGGGATTATCGCTAGGATTTATTACATTTAATTGAATTAAGAAAAATTCAAAACCCAGGAAGAGGCAAAGCTAAGCATTATAATTACTTGGCTTTTTACAATGAAAAACATACACACTTAAAATTAGGCTACCAATCGTCTTTGGAATTTGAACGTGTATTTTATAGAAAGTCTGCTTAAAAAGCGTTCGGCTTTACTTGATCATTAGAAATTCCCCTGACACTATGCATAAAGTTGCAGCCTAATGATTGGGTATCAAGACTTAAGTAAGATGTAAGATATCTCGAGTCAAACTTGGTACTTTATTAATTTTTACAGATAAAGATTATTTGAAGTCTATAATCCAATTTGATTATTGAACCTCTCCTCCTGGAGAATTGAGAGGAAGAGCAGGCACAGTTCCGGTATCTGATTTATTCTTAGAATCTTCTGGTGTAGCTGATGACGCTGTGCTAGGTGAAGCCAATAAAGCTGTAGGAACAAGAGGAAGAGTGGCACCATCACAGTTGACGTTGCCAGCAGGATATCGACCATACAGTAACGCAAAATTAGTATCGATTGGGAGGCCTGCATAATGAGATACATGGACGGTATACCATCCAGTGACCGGTGCATTAGCGATTTTTATTAATGGGCGATTTGAGCCACCGCCATCGTCATCCCGATAGACTTCACCGTTTGGTGCAACTACAACCAGTTCAGAATCAAAGAAGGTAGTTGATATAAAAAGTCGAAGGCAATGACCGGCTGTCGAGTAAACATTAATGATCCAATGTTCTACATTACCAAGTGTATCATGTAGCGTTCCATCCAATCGGACAGTAGAACCGTTTAAAGTAGTAGTTGAGGAAACTGATGGATCGTAAAGATTGGTTGTCGCATTTGCGAAATTCGATGTCAATACCGCTACAATGGATGCTACTGATAATAATGCAGATGCTTTCTTTTATATCCTCATTAGAAATAACAAGCAGATAATATTTATTACTGCACAAACATGGTACATCAAATCATTTGATCCATTGTCATATTTCTTATATTTAAAGCTTAATTCAGTAGTATCCAGCAGTTTACCAAGATGATTGTATTAAATGATCTGTAGAATGCAATAGTAGGTTTTTGGGTGTTATCGATTTGGAAGTATTTTTTGCGAAACTGGAAGTTTCTCATCATGAATTCAGGCGAAATTGGTATTCGCACAACTCATGGAGCATTTACCCCTTCACATATTCCGTTGCTGTGTACAATGCTACCCCCCAAATCCTTGTATCAAGCGATTCTACCGAACTACCGAGGTACAGTTAGAACCCAAATAGGGATTGCCATATCGGTTTATGTTTTGGTTGACATCGTGAAAAAGAGATTCAATACCGAAGTTTCGCTTTACACAATTCTTCAGATTTTAAGCCTGATTCTTTTCGAGAAAATACCTATCGGTCAATTGGTTAAAAATACTGAAGTGCAAATGGATATACCAAAGAGTTATAATCATCTGAATTTATTCAACTAAATTACCGGACACTAATGAATATTTATGAATTATCCGTGCTGAAAACTCTATGAAAATAATTTCCAGAAGAAAATTGATCCAATTAAGCCTGCTCGGCAGCGTGGTCAGTGTACTTGGCAGCCGCAGTAGTTTTGGGAGAGCATTATCGCTGATGCCTACGCCCGAGGAAATAGAAGGGCCGTTCTATCCGGCAAAAGATCAAAGTGATAAAGATGCCGATTTAATGCAAATTGAAGGACATACTGGCGTTGCTCACGGCCAATCCATCATTGTCAGCGGACAAGTGCAGGATATTACCGGGCTCCCGATTGCTAATGCGGTATTAGACATTTGGCAGGCCGATGCCAACGGCAGTTACCGTCATCCGCGTGATCCCAGTCCAGCCAAGCCGGATGCGAATTTTCAAGGTTGGGCGATTATCAACAGTGACGAGAATGGCTTCTTCCGCTTTAAAACTGTGATGCCCGGCCCTTATCCAGCCAACGGAACTTGGATTAGACCACCGCATATCCATTTAAAGATCTCAAAACCAGGTTATCGCGCGCTGACAACTCAGATGTATTTTCCCGATGAAAAGCTTAACAAAACCGATTTATTGCTGAACGTGAAATCCGCAGTGGAAAGATCCGCGATGATTGCCAAGAATATCGGCCAGCAAGGAAACTTGTCCATTTACGAGTACAATATCGTTCTTGATTTACTTCGCAAATAAATTATGACAATCAAACACAGCGCATTACTCATTCTCGGTTCTGGTCCAGCAGGTTATACAGCAGCAGTCTATGCGGCGCGGGCTAATTTAAATCCGGTTGTGATTACCGGGTTGGCTCAAGGCGGTCAATTGATGACAACGACCGATGTGGACAACTGGCCGGCGGATGCGATGGGTGTACAAGGCCCGGAATTAATGGAGCGGTTTCAGAAGCATGCCGAGCGTTTTCAAACCGAAATCATTTTTGATCATATTCATACGGCAAAACTGACTGAAAAACCAATTACGTTAATCGGTGATCAAGGAACCTATACCTGTGATGCGCTGATTATCGCGACCGGCGCTTCAGCGCAATATCTCGGCTTGCCTTCAGAAGAAGCGTTTATGGGTCGGGGCGTATCCGGTTGCGCAACCTGCGACGGCTTTTTTTATAAAGGACAGGATGTGGCGGTGATCGGCGGCGGCAATACCGCTGTAGAAGAAGCGCTCTATCTAGCCAACATCGCGCGCAGTGTGACGGTAGTTCATCGACGCGAACAGTTTCGATCGGAAAAAATTCTGATTGATAAATTGATGCAAAAAACCCGTAGCGGAAATATTAAACTGGCGCTGAACCATGTTCTGGATGAAGTATTGGGTGATCAATCCGGAGTAACCGGTATGCGCATTAAAAGTACGCAGGATGAATCCACTCAAACGATCGATTTACAGGGCGTATTCATCGCCATCGGCCATAAACCCAATACCGATATTTTTACCGGACAATTGCAGATGGAGAATGGCTATATTGTTACGCACAGCGGTGGTCAAGGTAATGCGACAGCCACCAGTATTTCGGGTGTGTTTGCAGCGGGTGATGTGCAGGATCCTATTTATCGCCAGGCCGTGACCAGCGCGGCCAGCGGTTGCATGGCGGCATTGGATGCTGAGAAATATCTGGATAATCTTAAATAGATTGAAGAGTAAGCCACCGCCTTATCTTCGATGTTATTGAATGGCTAACGACGATTCTAATAAAGACGAAGACGAAATGGCGCTGTTTCAAGCTGCCATGCGCGATGTAGCACCCTTACCCGTCGTTGATAAAGTGATTCATCGAGATTCACAAGTTACTTCGGTTCCGCAGAAAAAAATCCATTCAGAGCCGATCTCGGCAGAAGATTCTCTTTCAGATCATATTGCACTGGAAATTGAAGCAGGTGATGAATGGTCTTATGCCCGTCCTGGCTTATCGCACCAAACCTTACGACGGTTACGGCGTGGTTATTGGGGAATTCAGGACAATCTTGATCTGCATGGATATACGAGTGACAAAGCCAGGCAGGAATTGGTTGCTTTCCTGGATGCGTGCACTCGAAATAAATACCGCTGCGTGCGTGTCATTCACGGCAAGGGACTGAGTTCTAAAAATCGTGAACCGGTTTTGAAAATCCGTATCGGAAATTGGCTGATGCAACGTAGTGAGGTACTGGCTTTTTGCCAAGCCAAGCCAGAAGATGGCGGCGGCGGGGCTATTTTGATTTTGCTCAAAGCCAGCACCTAAGCCTGAAAATTATTCTTATAATGAAGGATTGGATTCATGTGGAAAGGTTTTTTCATATTGACTCTGGCACTGAATACAGCGTTGTGCTGAAGGGTAAGCGATTAATCGATCAAACCCAATTTCATTTCCACAATCAATACAGTCACCGAATTCCAGTTCGCTCAAATACTTTAGAGACATTTCCAGCTCACGCATTTCATTAATCTGGCGATCAACCAGTGCTGTATCAATGTCGTCCGGTATATTGTTTAAATACTCAGTCAAATCGGTATTACCAATATCGTTAGCATGCCCTAACTCGTTACGAACTTCGTCCTGTAATTCCAAGTAGCGCTTTTGTAATGCGACTTTAAGTTGCATTAATTGATTTTCAGTAAAATTTGCCATCCTGCACCTCTTATAGTAAAAACGGCTTCATTCTGTGAGAGAAGCCATGTTTGATCTTTGATTGAAGTTAAAAGAGTATAAACCAATTGAAATTTGGCCATTCGTTAAATAGTCTGCAAGTGTTTTAAATCGGTAATGACTTCATTAGAATTACGAGCTGTGCTTGCCGACAGATAAATCCTGGCAATGTTTCCCTGTGGGTCGATCAGAAAGGTATTGCGCCGGGCGAATTTAATCAACCCCAGGTTGATTAGAGAATGATAACGCATTGCTACTTCGGCCTGGGTATCCGCCAACAGTGGAAATTGCAGATGATATTTTTTAGCAAAATGAGCATGGCTGTTGGTGTTATCCACACTCACACCCACCACTTCCACTCCCAGGTCTGTCAGCTTATGCAGATCATCGCGAAATGCGCAAGCTTGCTTGGTACAACCGGGCGTATCGTCTTTCGGATAGAAATACAACGCCAGCCATTTCCCGTGAAAATCGGCCAACGTATGTATTTTTCCATGCTGATCTACCAATTTAAAATCAGGCGCAGATTGTCCCACTTCGAGTGATTTTTTATTCGTGGAAAAAAACCAGAACATGAATCCCAACGCAAACACCGACAAGATAATAGTTAACCATTCCATAATACTTATTCGTCCTTATTCGTTATAGTGATGCCGCACCGGCCAGGCCCATAGCCGTAATAATACGATTGCCAGCAGCGCTAACAGGCTGGCGAACAAAAATGCTGCTGCCGCACCGAATACATGCCAAATCACCCCGAACAACAATCCCGCCGGAATCGCTGCAATGCCGCTGACTAGATGATACCAGCCAAAAGCGGTGCCGCGCTCATTGGGTGATGCATAATCACTGATCAGTGCGCGCTCGGCGCCTTCACTCATGCCCATCAATAAACCATAAAAAATACTGACTAACCATAATCCTGTGCTGGCGGTTACTTGACTAAGCGCCAGAAACGATAAGGCTAATGCCGACCAGCCGATCAAGATCAGAGTGCCACGTCCAAAATGATCGGCTAATTGTCCTCCGTGAGTAGATGTAATGGCTTTAGCAAGGTTCAGTGCCGACCAAAGCAACAGCAATTCAACGACATCAACCCCTAATTCATGACCCAGCAATAAAATAAAAGTTTCAGAAGCACGCGCAAACGTAAACAACATTAATACCCACAAGTAGTGATGCATCGGCGCAGACAAAGCAGACCAACGCAGTGGCGGAAGAATTCGTTGTGCTGCTGGTGCCGAATCGATATTGGTTTTTTCTTCTTTAACACCGACACCCAACAGTGCGATGGCAACAAAACCGGGCACTGCTGACCACACAATCACTTCGCTCAGACTCAGATCAGACCATGCCAATACAGCTGCTGCTGTCAACCCGCCCGCCACGGCTCCGGCATTATCCAGCGCACGGTGAAAACCAAACGCATATCCGCGGATATGCGGCGGCGTTGCATCAGCCACTATCGCATCCCGTGGGGCGCTACGTAAACCCTTGCCGACACGATCGATACTGCGCAATAGCAAAACCGTAACCCATGAGCCTGCTAATCCGAGGAGAGGACGAGCCAGATTGGAAAGCGTGTAACCCCCGAGCGCCAAATTCTTGCGACGGCCACGCATAACATCAGAGTGCCGTCCAGCCCATAATTTAAGAAAACAGGCCAACGCATCAGCTACACCTTCAATTAATCCCAGCGCAATCGGACCGGCTGACAGGACAGTTGCTAACAATATAGGGATCAGAGGAACCACGATATCCGAAGCAAAGTCGTTGAAGAAGCTAACTAATCCGAGCACAATGACTGTCTGAGGCAGTTTTTTTGAAATAGCAGAGTGAGTGGGATTAGATCGATCAGGTTTATTCATGGGGTGATATTAGCGTAAAATGCGCAACTTGCCCTGGTAGCTCAGTGGATAGAGCAACCCCCTCCTAAGGGGTAGGTCGCACGTTCGATTCGTGTTCAGGGCGCC
>JAMXAE010000130.1 GCA_024281695.1 Nitrosomonas sp.
GCATGGCGTGTGCGGTTACATATCAAAAATGATAAAGGCGACATCTGGACAAAAGCAGCCAATTATCATTCGCGTACGCCAAAATATAATGCAAAGTATCGGGCTGATTTGATTGTCAGGGCAAACAGATGGTCTGGTTGGTTAGTAAATCGTTTTATCACGAATAACAACAAAGAAAAATAAAAGGGGTATAGTCGTATGGTGTGCAATTTGATTGGCATAAACGTGTGCTGATTGCATTGAGTCATGCACGGATTGCCTGCGTACTACATGACCAGAGATCAGTAAAATCTCTACAGCCCTGAATCTTCAGATCAATTCGCCTAATCATGTTTTTATGCACGTGAGTTTTGAAGAGAATGTATATCAATGGGTGTGAATTTTGTAGGATTGAGGTAAATCTAGTCTCAGATGCTGGAAGTTTATAACCTACTGAACTTGAGGAATGAAAGTGTTGTGCTCATGAATTCATTGATTTACGGTAGCTTGAGCTTCCCGTATACCATAGAAGATTTTTCCATTAAGGCTTTCGCAGTAACCATTCTCCCAAGGACTTCCAAGGGTGATATAAGCTGTTTTGGCGTCATGTCTGCCAACCATTTTCGTAATCGATTGGTCACAAACTCTGGTTCATTGTTAACCCGAATATATTATGTAATACATTGAATAATAATTGTATTATCTGATTGAGTGATCACTTCATCATACCTGACACAATGAACATCCAGGTGATTTTTCTGAATTCGTCGATCATTGTCAGCATGCGTATCTCGCGACCGTAAACGTTCAGAGATAGGCGAGGAATCGAATGCCGTGCAACAGGGCAATTCGCTCATGCATTCAATTAATCAGTGTTTCCCAAATATTATTATTACAACCTGGGATCAAATATTTATTTGATCTTGCCATTCCACTATTTCCGGTATATTATTTTCGAAAAAGAGAATGATCGGTCTACTTTCTTAAAAAGTAGAAATAGTAATGAGTGATCTAAATGCTCGATACAAACACGAGAAATTCGTTTCTTTAATTTTTTTATCATGGAGGTCTGATGATAGTTGACTCGAATATCAAAAATGCCGTCAATGGAATTGATCATGAACAATGTCGAACTATAAAAGAACATATCAAAGCAGGAGGTGACGGTGATATTGCCAAGCCTCGATATCAAGCAACAGTCATTTGGGATAGTGGTTATCACACTACATCGAATGTCAGTGATGATCAGGTAATCATTGGTGATGAACCAGTACGCTACGGCGGGGAAGGAATGGGTGTCACGCCGCAAGATCTTTTGCTCACTGCAGTTGGTCATTGTCTTGCTGCCACTTATATCGGCGGACTGTCTGCTGCCCGGATTAACGTGGAATCCCTTCGCTTGCATGTTTCGGGGCGGGTCAATTTCCGGGCGGCTTATGGGATAGAGCCTGGTAATCCTGGATTTGAAGATATAAAAGTTACTGTGGAGATACAAACGGATGCGTCACAGAAAGAGGTAACCGTTCTTCTGAAAAAATTGGAACGGACAGCACCCATACCGGATACCATCATGCGCCCGGTCCCAGTAAATGTGGAGATTCATCACTATTCAGAACCAGCAACCCATTCCGCATAATTGCTAAGTGACCATTACAACAGTTTTTTGGATCAAATGCATATGCATCAGCCTGTACTTTTTGGTTGAATGAAGATAAGGAGATAAGGGTGAAGAGCAAGGATATTTACGACGTGACAGTGGTTGGTGCAGGCCCGGCAGGTCTATCGATAGCGTATGAACTGAAAAAGGCAGGTTTGATACCACTGGTACTGGAACGTACGCCTGCCATAGGGGATGTCTGGCGTAATCATTACGATGGCCTACGCCTGAATACGGGGCGTTTCTTTTCGGCCTTGCCTGGTAGCAAATTCCCACGATCTGCTGGAGCATGGCCTGCGCGTGATGAAGTCGTGCATCTGCTCGAAACTTTTCCTGCTCGGGGTGATTTTACTGTACAGACTGGAATCGATATCGAGAAAGTTAGCTATGACGCTGATAGTAATATTTGGTTGGCTACAGGTAATGATGGCAGTCAATTCAAATCCCGTGCCGTTGTTATGGCAATTGGCACTTGCCGCATCCCGGTAATTCCTGAATGGGAAGGTAGAGAGACTTTTCCAGGAGAGATCGTTCATTCTTCAACATTCAAACGTGCACAGGATTACGCGGGAAAGCATGTACTCGTGATCGGTAGCGGTAATTCCGCGGCTGAAATTACCAGCAGACTGACTGAATATGCCAGTTCTGTAACGATGTCTATTAGAACACCACCACATCTTTTACCCAAAAGTGTTTATGGCATTCCGATCGTAGGTATAGGGATCTGGTTAAGATATTTACCTAATAATCTGGTAGATATGCTATTGAGTTTTATGCAACGTAGAATGATAGGCGATCTGACAGCGTATGGCCTTCCATTTCCACCTATGTCCCTCACCAAACAATACGCTATCAACAATGTAGTGCCGATTTTGTATGGCCCTTTCGTTGACGATATTCGTGCCGGTCGAATCAAAATTGTTGGTTCGATACAGAAAATTTCGGGTCCTGCAGTACATGCGTTACGCGCTGTCGGAATTACACAAGATGATGATAGTACAACGATAGCATTGGAACCTGATGTCATAGTTGCTGGAACCGGTTTCCGTACTGGGATTTCTGAGCTTGTTCAAATACCGAATATTACTGACGAAAAGGGTAGGTCGAAAATTTCGGGTGACCAGGAATTGGAAGAAGCGCCTCGCCTTTATTTTATTGGACAAATCAATCCGCTTAGCGGCCAGTTACGGGAAATTCGTGTCGAAGCTGGAAAAATCGCCAGAAAAATCAGAAAACAACTCAGGATGAAATAAGGTGATTATTATTTGAAGACTCTCTTACTTCAATAGCTGAGAAATTATGGATCTACCAGTGTGAAAATCGATATCGATATGCCGGATTAGCTTAACAATAATGCCTAGGAAAATATCAGTAGAGAGAAAAATACTGCAGACAGCCCGCCGCTTATTTTGCCAGGTAGGTATTCATGCAACAGGGATTGCTAGGATTATCGAAGAATCTGGTGTATCCCGGCGCAGCCTCTATACCCACTATGGTTCGAAGGAAAACTTACTCAAGGCCGTATTTGAGGCAGAAGCAGATATATGGTTTCGTTGGTTCGATTCCGATCTTCCGGCAATGGAATGTTCCCCGGTCGATCGTGTCCTGGCATTGTTCGACTTGATGCGAGCCTGGTTCGAGAGTGAAGATTTTTATGGCTGCGTCTTTATCAATGCCGTGGCTGAACATGAGAAGAGTAATGGCTGGATACAGGAAGTTGCCAATAGTTACAGGGAGAAAATCAGTGCCAGGTTTCTGGCATTGGTGGCGGAAAGTGGTGTAAAGGATCCGGAGACTGTAACTGAGAAATTGAATCTGCTGATTGACGGGGCTATCGTGACCGCAATGATTACCGGCAATGGTGAAATCGCACATTTAGGACGAATGGCTGCCGAGGATATTTTACTGCGTAATACAGCATGAATTTGTACTTACATAACAAAGAAGAAGTGAAGACGGACAGGATCGATAAGGTATATCGATTCTATGATTATCTGGAATAATTCCAAGGAGGAAAAATGACCGCAATCTGGCAGAATTTACCGATTCATACCCGACGCCTTTTAATTTTTATAGCAATATTGATGAGCATCGGCGTGATCGGTATGCAGTTTCATGTAAGTTCCCAGGGAGATATGTCAGAAACTTATCCCAAAGGCTTTCGTGGTGGTACCTGTACGATCGAGTCCGATACATTGATGATCGGCTATTCCGCTTATTTTATTCCCCATAATTACGAGGTGCCGGAAGATGCATTAAGTGCAATGTCCACTCCCATTCTGTGTGGTCAGGTGCCCAATCCGGGTCTGCTCAGTATTACCATCGATTTGTTATATCCCCTATCTGTACGAGAACAACCAGTAACACTCACTCTATTCAGGGTAGTCGATGGAAAATCAGGGCAGCCACTCTTGGCGGTTCCTGCTGAGATTTATCAGTCAGGCATTATTTCCCAGGAAATTCGCATTGATGAAACGGGAGAATATGTACTTCGTCTCGCGGGCGTAGATGAGAATTCGTCTGATTTTGAACTGGAGATACCAATTATTGTAGGTACTGGATGGTACGAGCCTTTCATCCAGTTCTGGCCTTTGCTCTTACTAGGTGTAACTGCAGTCTTCTTCTATAACTTAAGACGAATAGTCGATTAATTTTACTGTACTACTTGAATATTGATGATTGTACGTAGATGAGAATTAAACTTAGTTTTTATCTTCATAAGTTAACGTTTATTGGAGAATTCAATGGCAGAGTATGTTGGTGATGTGGCGATCGCTTACGATCGTGATTTGGGGCATGTGTTGTTTGAGCAATATGCATCCGATATTGCAAGACGCGTAGCAGAAAGGTCTGTTCGCGATGTGCTTGAAGTTGCATCAGGTACGGGAATCGTCACTAGGAAATTGCGCAACGTACTTCCCAAGGATGCACAACTTACAGCAATTGACATCAGCGATTCCATGATGGATGTTGCCCGTGCAAAATTTCTTCCCCATGAGCAAGTCACATTTCAGATTGCAAATGCCACGATATTGCCTTTTGATAATCAAGTATTCGATGCAGTCATCTGTCAGTTCGGGATAATGTTCTTTGATAAGGATATGGCATTTAGGGAGGTGTCCAGGGTATTGAGGCGAGGAGGACGGTATCTATTCAGTGTTTGGGATTCTCGTCATTACAATCCATATGCTAGTTTGACTTTCGAAGTCATGAAGCAGTTTTTTCCATCGGATCCTCCACGGTTTCTTGAGGGTACAGTTTCATCCTTCGAAATTGACCCGATCAAGGAAATGCTGATTCGCGCCGGGTTCGAGCGAATAAACATTTCTGTTCAGCGACGAGTTTACGATATTCCAGATGTCAGATCTTTTGCGCGTGGGTTGATATTCAGCCCGATCATCAATGAGATCAGAGAACGTGGCGAAGTTGATCCTGAGAATATCGTCGAAGTCTTAGCGAAGACATTTGTCAGAGAGTATGGTTCGAATCCCACCTGCTTTCCAATGCAGGCCATACTGTTTGAAGTGGAAAAATCAGAGGAAAACAAACCTCAGTTATAAATCAAGCAATAAGATTATCCTTTTCAAGATAATGGTAAGTGAACTGTATGTTTTTAATCCAAGGAGGAAGATCAGTATGAAAAACAAGCTTTTTACTCAGGTACTTTGCTCTATATTGCTGGTATGTACATTAGCATATGGTGTTTCTTACGCCATGCCGGGTATGCACGGAGCCGTAAGCGGTGGAGTTACTGAGCCGCCAGCTGCATCGAAAGACATGGGAGCACCCATCAACTCACCTGGTTCGGAGATAGAAATCACCTACAGTGCGGACGGTAAAACAGCCATTTTTGTGTCAACCCGCAAGGGTAGTATCGAATCATCCGGCACCTCTTACAATTTCGATATATGGATGTCTCACAATGTAAATGGTATCTGGCAGTCGCCTATTCATTTAGGGCCCGATATTGATCCTACCGTTGGGCCGAATATTAATACATCAGCTTGGGACTTGGAGCCGAGTTTTTCCGATGATGGCAATGTCATTTATTTCACAAGATATGAACCGGGTAACCTGCTGTCGGGTGATCTTTATGTCGTACAGAAAGTGGATGGTGTATGGCAGTCGGCCAAAAATTGGAATGATGTTCCGGAACTTCCCAGTATCAATACCCCGACCGGTGAAGAGCATTGTCCGATCATCGTTTCTGACAGCCTGATTTATTTCAACTACAGCCAGCCGGGTGTCACTCAGGAGAGTGATATCTGGAAAGTCGAGAAAAAAGATGGAGTGTGGCAGAAACCCGTGAGTCTGGGAGCAAAAATCAATTCTCCTCAACGCGACCACATGCACTGGACCGGGGTGTCAAAAGATGGCAAAAGTATGGTCATCACCAGCACACGGATTGATCCGGATTCGCGAGGTGGGCACGATATGTGGATCTCACATCAGGATTCAAATGGAGAATGGCAGAAGCCGATCAATCTTGGTGACGTCATTAATACCTCGGATGAAGAAATGTGCTGGACTTTCACGCCTGATGGCAAGAAATTTACTGGTAGCTGGGGGCCACAGAATACTTTCGATACCGATATACGATGGATAAACAAGGATGATATTCCATTACTGAAAAATTTCGAACCCATCGGCCCTCCTCCCAATTTGCTTGTCAATAGCAAAGGATGAATCAGAATTTATAAGAATACTCCCCTAAAGCGGTTACTGACTTTAGGGGAGTTATTGTCAAATGTGGTGTTCAGAGAATTCATCAAACCGCATTCTGAAATCTCCTCCTTAGTCCAAAAATTAAAGTAATTTTGGGAGGCTAAATTAAAATCTAGGCTCAAAAAATTATAAATTCATACACAATAACGATATTAATTTACGCTGGATGTTTTAAGGAGTAAAAATGCGAAAAGAACAATTAGAAGAAAATCAAATTTTGATTTACGCAGTAGTGTTAATTTTAGGAATCAGTTTTGGTTTCTGGAGTCCGAATATTAGTTTTTTTAATATAAATCTTGAGTATCTGATATCGCCGGTGCTAGGAATATTGCTTTATAGTATGTTTGCCCAAATTCCTTATCATCAGTTATATGAAACTTTTGCTAATAAGCAATTTTTCTCAATTGCATTATTGACAGTTAATTTCTTAATAGTACCTTCTGTTGTTTGGTTGCTTTCGCTATTTTTACCTGAACACCCTCCCTTATTATTAGGGCTTTATCTGGTTTTGCTAACTCCGTGCATTGACTATGTGGTGGTATTTACTCATTTAGGTCATGGTGATGCAAAATTAATATTGACCTCAACTCCTCTGCTATTACTCGTGCAAATGCTTTTTTTGCCACTGTACTTATGGTTATTTATGGGAGAACAAGCAACTGAGGTAATGAAAGCTGAGCCATTCATTGATGCATTTCTATTCCTTATAGCTCTACCGCTACTTATGGCTTTCTTAACGGAATTCTGGGCTAAGCGGCATCAAAGCGGCACAGTATGGCTTCAAATGACATCATGGTTTCCAGTGCCATTTATGGCCTTAACATTATTTTTAGTTGTGGCCTCCCAAATTGGCAGAATCGATGAATTTTTATCAGTTGTAATTATAGTAGTACCTATTTTCATCATCTTTATGGCGTTAATGCCCTTTATTGCCAAACTAGTGGCAAACAGCTTTTGTTTGGACGCACAGGCTAGTAGAGCACTTATATTCAGCGCAGGTACTCGTAATTCATTAGTTGTTCTTCCCCTCGCTTTAGCACTGCCTAATGAATGGATGTTAACTTCTGTAGTAATAGTTACTCAAACTTTAGTTGAGCTGGTTGGCGAGTTGGTCTACATTCGTTATGTACCTTCGATCATACCAGATGAATACAAAATTCTCTGAGCATTGCTTATAGAACACAAGCATATTAACCCCTCTGCAAAGGGACGAGTTAAACTGAATTTAGTGCCTCGGGATTGAAAAATAGTGGCGTATCTGGTCGATTAGTTGCTGCCAAGCAATATAACCAACCGATGAGGGAATGCACCGCTATGAGTAGGTGTAACGTCATTGAGTTATCAGATCCGAGCGCGTTTACAGATTCATTGACCGAATTATTAAGAGCTGGGGCTCGTCAACTGATCGAGCAAGCCGTTGAAGCGGAATTGGCAGAGTTTGTGAAACAGTACGTTGATCAAGTTCTGGACAATAAGCATGCGACCATTGTTCGTAATGGCTGCCAACCGGAACGCGAGATTTAGACCGGTATTGGACCGATCACTGTCAAAATCCCGGTATGCGCTAAAAAGGAAGATGCGGTGCTTTTAGTTCGGCGCTGGTGTCGTCTTACGCTTTACGTACGTAAAACGAGTTTTATAGAATATTTCTGTACCAATTTATGCACGCTATCGGGCGTTGCATACATCGCATTTAATCTAGAGCACGGAAATCTGCCAAGTTAATATTATGTTTTTTTAGTTTGGTGTAAACTGCGCGTGATGTAATTCCCATGTTTTCAGAGACTCTCTTTATATTTCCATGATGTTGTTTCAGAGCTGTTTCTAGAAATGATTTTTCAATTTTGGTAAGGGCATATTCTTTTTCGTCTTTCCATTCACCAATACTTTTTGTTTTAGTAGAAAGCTCTAAATCCAGTTCAGTCATTTCTTTGCCACTAACAAACAAGATGCTGCGTTCAAGAATGTTTTCCAACTCACGAACATTACCTGGCCAATGATAAGCGCGGATTTTCTGCATAACTTCACGGCTTACTGATTTAACCTGCTTGTTATATCGCTTGTTCAATCGCCGAATGATCAATTGCACAAGATAAGGTAAGTCTTCTGGTCGTTCAACTAAGGGAGGAATACTTAAACGCACTACATTGATGCGGTAGTATAGGTCATTACGGAACAGATCCTGCTTAACAAGACTTTCCAGATTCTGATTTGTTGCTGAAATGATCCTTACATCAACCGCCAAGGTTTG
>JAMXAE010000131.1 GCA_024281695.1 Nitrosomonas sp.
TTGATAGGTCGGGTGTGGAAGCATAGTAATATGTTAAGCTAACCGATACTAATTGACCGTGAGGCTTGATCCTATAATTTTAGTGACTTATTGAATTATATAAGAGTATTTACATAAATCTAATCTGAACTGCTTCTTCCATTTACTAATAGTATCTTACTATTAAAGACCAAGTTACGCTTGGCGGCCATAGCGCTTTGGACCCACTTCTTCCCATCCCGAACAGAACCGTGAAACGAAGTTGCGCCGATGATAGTGTGCATTCGCATGTGAAAGTAGGTTACCGCCAGGCACTCAATAAAAGCCCCTCATCTCTCTGATGAGGGGCTTTTCGTTTTGATGATAAGCATTCAACTAATGTCAGTGTACTGCCTGAGACCATATATTTACTAAATACCTGTCAAAAATTAAATCTATTCAGCTCACATTCACCACTGCTGCGGGGGAAAATTTATGAAGGACTCTTATGAATATAAGAGTCCTAATGTTAGGGAAGCGCTGATTTATTCGGTTTTTGAGAATTTTTAGCGTGCAAGTCATTGATTCTAATTGCGGCGGAATCTGAGAAAGCGAATTGATTAGCACTTCCTTAGCATTTTGATGTATATCACTTAGTATTTCCGGAGAAATACAGGCAGGTAATCTTTGTTGAACAGATTATTGCTACGCTTAAGGATATTTAGCTTGAGGTGGCAGAACGCTATCAATCGAAGTTTTTAGAGATTGGTACGGATGTGGATCATATTCATTTCTCGACATAGTCAGTGCCGACATATAGCTCTATCAAACTTGTCGGGCTCATTAAGAGATAACCGCACGAGAAATTTTTAGGCGATCTCTTCAAATTAAGAATAAGCACTGGGGGAGACTTGGCGACTGATGGTTATTTTGTAAATACAGTTGGCAAGCATAGAGAGGAATAAGTGATTGGCAAGTATGTATAAATCTAGATAATATGTATGGGAAGCTACACCCTGATTATCAGTTTGCGTTGCTCTGATGGACAGAAATGCCCTGTGCTTGCTGCGGGATTCTTTATTCATCTTCAAATCTCTGGAGCAATTAGCCGTCTGGTGTAAGCGAGCTAAAAGAGAAGAGTGTAATTATTAGTATTGGTAAAAATAATGTACTGTGTCAGTGGTGCTAGAATACGGGAAATTTTACATTTTCCCTGCTGAAAATCTCTTGAGTATGGATATGAAAAATGAAATTCTTTAAGAAATCTGAATCAAGGTTTAGCCATGAATTTTCCAAATTATAGCGAATAATGATAAAGATTAGAATAAAGTATTCTGTTGTAAACAATTGGGTATTTAGTGCATTTCTCAGGCTGCTGATTCAGAAACAATTTTATTGCAGAGAGTCGAAGAATTAAGCTTGAAAGAGATTAAAATTTTAAACTAATCCGCTTTTTTTCCTTGTTAAATGGATTGTAATCTTGATTTTTTAATTGCGAGTATACGATTATGAATGAACCAGAAGTAAAGAAAGAAAATTGGGAAAGAAGTATTCTAGAGAATCTTGCTTTAGCTTCTTTAAGAGAACAACGTCGTGCACGTACGTGGGGAATATTTTTTAAATCTCTCGCTTTTTTATACCTGTTTATATTACTGTTTGTCGCATTAGGTTGGGTAGGAGATGGAAAAGTAAGATTAGCTGATAAGCATACAGCACTCGTTGATTTGCGAGGCATTATAGCGGCAGATAGCGCTAATAGTGCTGATAAAATTAATGCGAGCCTCCAATCTGCATTTCAGGATAGAAATACCAAAGGAGTTATCCTGCGTATAAATAGTCCAGGAGGAAGTCCGGTTCAAGCTGGTTATATCAATGATGAAATAAGGAGGTTGCGTGTCAAATATCCTGAGATACCACTTTATGCGGTGATTGGAGATATCTGTGCTTCTGGTGGTTATTATGTAGCAGCCGCAGCTGATAGAATTTATGTTGATAAAGCAAGTTTAGTAGGCTCGATCGGCGTACTGATGGATGGTTTTGGTTTTACTGGCACCTTAGAGAAACTAGGTGTTGAACGGCGCTTGCTGACCGCCGGAGAAAATAAAGGTTTTCTTGATCCTTTCACACCTTTGGATCCTGCTCAAAGAGACCATGCTAGATCGCTATTAAGGGAGATCCATGAACAATTTATTCGTGTGGTACAACAAGGCCGAGGAGAACGGTTAAAAGATGCTCCAGAAATATTTAGCGGTATAGTGTGGACTGGACAAAGAAGTATTGATTTAGGTCTTGCTGATGAAATAGGTAGCGCTGAATATGTTGCACGGGAGATAATTGAAGCAGAGGCACTAGTCGATTTTACACCACGTGAAGGAATCGCAGATTTGTTTACAAAGCGATTTAGCCAGATTGCATTGAATGTTTTAACCAGTAGTGAATTGACTTTAAAATAAGGATCTGTATTTAGAAAAAAATAATCGGCATGTTGATGTGCGAGCCACTAAATTCGTTATATGAGCTACCTTGCTAATATTTCAGTCAGCGTGCGGGTTACACCTGTTTGCCAGGAAGGTAAATTTAGATTAAAGGTTTTTTCAAGCTTGCTAGTATTTAAACATGAATTAAGTGGACGTTTTGCAGACGATGGATAATCAGTGCTTGCGATAGGCAGTAGGGCATCGGATTGGGTTTTTAATGGAAAATGCGCATTCCTTGCATGTTCCAGAATAAATCTGGCGAATTCGTACCAAGATGTATAGCCTCTGGCTGCTAGATGATATAAACCACAAACTTCAGATTCATGTTTTAATGAAAGTAATACGTAAGCAGTGATATCAGCTATTAATTCTGCTCCAGTCGGCGAGCCAACCTGATCATTCACTACACTTAACTTATTACGTTGCTGTGCTAATTCAAGTATTGTTTTAATGAAGTTATTTCCATTGGCTGCATAGATCCAACTGGTACGAAATATCAGATGAGAGCATCCAGATGCAATAATATTATTTTCACCTTCAAGCTTAGTCTTTCCATAAATACTTATTGGATCAGTAACCTCAGTTTCAAGATAGGGTTGATTACTTTCGCCATTGAAAACATAATCCGTTGAATAATGAATTAACCAGGCATTCAACTGCTTCGCTTCTTGTGCAAGCACACCGGGTGCTTGGGCATTAACAATTTGTGCGAGCTCTGGCTCACTTTCAGCTTTATCAACAGCGGTATAGGCTGCTGCGTTGACAATGATGTCCGGTGCAATTTGCCGTATTGTTCTTTTTATGCCTATAAAATTAGTTAAGTCACCACAAAATTCCTGGTGAGACGAATTGAGTGCGATCAAATTTCCCAAGGGTGCTAGGCTTCTTTGCAATTCCCAACCGACCTGACCATTTTTTCCGAATAATAATATTTTCATTGTTCTAGCTCAGTATAGTTTTTTTCTATCCATTCTCGATAAGCGCCGGTTTGAACATCATTAATCCATTGCTGGTTATCTAGATACCATTGAATGGTTTTACGGATACCTGTTGCAAATGTCTCGGTTGGCTTCCAGTTTAGGTCACGTTCGATTCTAAGCGCATTAATTGCATAGCGACGATCATGTCCCGGTCGATCTTTGACATAAGTAACCAAATTATGAAAAGCCCTATCAGGATAGAACTCTTCTAATAAAGTACAAATTGTTTGGACAATTTCGATATTGGGTTTTTCATTCCAACCGCCAATATTATAAGTTTCACCTGGAATGCCTGCTTCAAGAGTCCGGCGGATTGCGCTGCAGTGATCAGTGACATATAACCAGTCACGAATTTGTTGACCATCGCCATATATCGGTAAAGCTTTGTCAGCCAATGCATTGACAATCATCAAAGGAATCAATTTTTCCGGGAACTGAAAAGGGCCATAATTATTAGAGCAATTTGTCGTTAGAACGGGCAGATCATACGTATGATGGTATGCTCGGACCAGATGATCACTAGAAGCTTTGCTGGCTGAATAAGGGCTGTTCGGCTGATAACGATGTTCTTCTGTAAATGCAGGTTCATTTAGAGTCAGCGAACCATAAACTTCATCGGTTGAAACATGGAGAAAACGAAAATCCTGTTTTGTATCTGACTCAAGTTCGACCCAATAGGCACGCACCGCTTCCAATAAGCGAAAGGTACCCAGAATATTAGTTTGAATAAAATCTTCTGGACCAAGAATCGAACGATCGACATGGCTCTCAGCAGCTAGGTTAATAATCGCTCTAGGTTGGTATTGTTCCAATAATTGTGAAACTAGCTGAGTGTCTCCGATATCCCCTTGTACGAAAATATGCCGCGGATCTCCGGTTAACGAAGATAGATTTTGTAAGTTTCCAGCATAAGTCAGTTTATCTAGATTGATAATTCCTTCGTTAGATTGTGCTAACCAGTCTAATACAAAATTACTTCCAATAAATCCTGCACCACCCGTGACTAAAATCATTCAGTTTCCCTAAAGAAAAATTTGATTGTATTGATAATCTGAAAATGACTAACTGCATTTAAAGAAACTATTTTTTACTTAGGATTCCAGATGGGTAAAATTCCCATTTCATTGGATTTTACTTGAAATTCACAATCAATGCCGATTCCTGGCACCCATATAAGTTTCTCACCACAGAATAGCAATGGCAGTCTTTTACGCTCCCACGGAGGAATAGAAGCTTCTTGCAATAAGTTTTTTAAGCTTCGCCGTGGACGCTTACAAGCGGGTGTAAAGTGCTCGCCACCTAAGCGTGGGCGTACCATGACCAACTTACCCATTAGTTTCTGTTGATCTATACCTTGATTCTTTGCATGCGTAAAATGGATGAAACCTTTTAAATGTTCGAGTGCCAAATAAATCTCTCCATGCCATACATATTGCTTGGATTCCGCCGTCGGTGTTGTTCTGGGTAATATATAGACAATTCCTTTATAACAACGAATTTCTGTATTTCCAAACATAATATGAAGTTGATTATCTGAACTTGCCGATAAAAGCTGGCTCAAGATATTTTCTAGTTTTGCTGTACTGGGAATATCCGCCTTCTGTTTTAATAAGGTGTAGCGCAATAGATTTTTGCCACGTGAAAAGCTTAATTTGCGTAAGTGATCAACTTTCAGTTTCCCGGAAGTAAAGCACTGCTCAGTATCTATTTCGGCCAATTCATCCAGAAGTAGTGATGCCTCAGATAAATGCCGACTGGTGCGCAGCAAAGTTTTGGGATAATTAGGGTAGCGCTCTCTTAATAAAGGTAGAATCGCATGACGCAGGAAATTCCTATCGTAAACTGTGCTGTCATTACTTTCGTCGTTAATCCAGTTCAATTTATTTTGCTTTGCATAAGCTTCAATGCAGCTTCGAGAAATTTCTAGCAATGGTCTGAGTATTTGAGGTGCGTTAGGGGAAGTTTGTTTTCTGATAATGGGCATGGCACTTAATCCTTTTATGCCTGCACCACGAAATAATTGTAGCAATAATGTCTCAGCCTGATCATCTAAATGCTGAGCTAAAACCACATAATCTGCTTGCATGTGATTAAATATGCGATAACGTTCTTCCCGAGCAACAGCTTCAAGACTTAAACCAGTTTCTTTTTTAATCTGCAGATAGGCTACGTAGATAGGAATATCGTAGGCATGACAAAGATTGCAGCAAAACTTGCTCCAGAGATTTGCACTGTTACTGATGCCATGATTAACATGCACCGCAGAAAGCATGAATCGCATTGGCCTGGATAACGCAGCGAGTATATGCAGTAATACGACTGAATCTATCCCGCCACTCAGGGCAATGGTTAATTGATTGCCCGGCTGAATATGCGCAAGTAAAATGTCTTGAGTATCAGATAAAAGATTACTCGACTTTGGCTTCCTTAAATGAACCATATGACATCAGTCGTTCAAAGCGTTTTTGCAGAAGTTTATCGATAGAATAATCTTGCAGCTTGCGCAGTGATTCTTGTATCACTACTTTTACCGAATGCATGGTTGCAGGGTAATCGCGGTGCGCGCCGCCGATAGGTTCAGGAACTATACTGTCAATCAAATTAACGGCTTTCAATCGCTCAGCAGTAATCCCCATGATTTCTGCTGCTTCGGGGGCTTTGTCTGCGCTTTTCCATAGAATCGACGCACAACCTTCCGGAGATATAACAGAGTAAGTGGCATATTGCAGCATGTGAATTACGTCACCAACGGCAACCGCCAGAGCACCTCCTGACCCACCTTCTCCAATAATGACGCAAATGACAGGGATTCGTAATTCTGCAAGAACATAAAGATTCTTACCGATGGCCTCTGATTGCCCTCGCTCTTCTGCATCGATGCCTGGATATGCGCCCGGTGTATCAATGAACGTAACTAATGGAATGGAAAATTTCTCAGCTAAGCGCATTAAGCGCAAAGCCTTGCGATAACCTTCCGGTTTAGGCATGCCAAAATTACGGTGAATCTTTTCCCGAGTGTCACGTCCTTTTTGGTGACCAACTACCATTACGGTTTGGCCGTTGAAACGAGCTAGGCCACCGACAATGGCGTGATCATCTGAAAAATTCCGGTCGCCGTGTAATTCTTCAAAATCTGTAAATAGGTGTTGTACGTAATCGAGCGTATACGGGCGCTGCGGGTGTCGGGCAACTTGTGAGATTTGCCAGGGAGTCAGTTTTGCATAAACATTTTTTGTGAGAGACTGGCTTTTGGCCTGCAAGCGTGCAATTTCAGCTGAAATATCTAAAGCGGAATCATCCTGCGCAAAACGTAATTCTTCTATTTTGGATTCAAATTCTGCGATATTCTGTTCAAATTCCAGAAAAGTAATTTTCATGTGGGCTAAGATATAATCTTAAAACTCAGATGATACAGGATTTGCAGATAAATCTGCATGGCAGAGTTGATCAAAATAGTCTTCATTTTAAGCAAACTGGGTAAATTTTGATTCAAGCTTGCTTGATCATTTTACTCGGAATTTTGCAACAAATTGATTTGACAGTATCGATAATATGAGGGATTTTTTATGAAACGACGCACCTTTCTCCAAGGAATCAGCGTGGCGGCTGCATCGCCTGCTTTTTCATTGCTAGTGCCCGCTACCCAGGCGATTGCAGGTGATGTCAATCAAACTTCGATAGTGCCTCTTAACAAGCCTCATAAAGCTTGGCGGACCATGGTGTCGCCAGCAGCGTATCAGGTTTTATTTGAAGAGCATACCGAGTCGCCTGGCAGTAGCGAATTAAATCATGAGCATCGCGATGGAACATTTATTTGTGCGGCATGTTATTTGCCATTATTTGACAGCCAACATAAGTACGAAAGCGGAAGCGGATGGCCAAGTTTCACGCAGCCTATAGAAGGACACATTGGAACCCGACGTGATTACATGCTAATTATTCTACGGACTGAATATCACTGTGCGCGATGTGGCGGACATCAAGGGCATGTATTTAAAGATGGGCCGCCACCAAGAGGGGAGCGCTGGTGCAATAATGGACTGGCATTGAAATTTGTGCCGCGTACCGATCAATTGCCGGAACTTAGGAGTTAGGTTTATGCAAAAGAACTTCCATAGGCAATATTCCACCATTGCATGGTTACTTGTTCTGATGTTATTAAGCTCATGCCGGCAGATTGATAGCCTGATCGCAGAGTCACCTTCACTGCCTATAGCGAATGAAAATTTAGAGACTGCCATTTTTGCGGGAGGTTGTTTCTGGTGTACTGAGTCTGATTTCGACAAAATGCCAGGGGTTGTTTCTACGACATCCGGCTATATCGGTGGTAGCGTGAATAATCCAACCTATGAGCAGGTAGTGGCAGGAAATACCGGGCATGTCGAAGCGGTGAAAGTTCGTTTCGACCGAACCAAAACAAGTTTCTCGAAGTTATTGGCTGCGTATTGGTTGACCATCGATCCATTGACTGTTAATCGTCAGTTTTGTGACCAAGGTCCGCAATATCGTAGTGTGATTTTTTATAGCGATGCTGATCAAAAAGAACAGGCAGAGACCTCGAAACAAGCACTAGTGGACTCTGGAAAATTTACTCAGCCTATCGTAACGGAGATTCTGCCTGCGTCAGAATTTTATCGCGCAGAGGAGTATCATCAGGATTACTCTCTTAAGAATCCGCTGCGATACGCTTATTACCGAAACAACTGTGGACGGGACAAACGGTTGGGAGAATTATGGGGAGTTAAACATTAATAAGATAAAGATGATTTCTTTGGGGAGCATGACTCCCCAAATTTTTTTGCGCGATTATTGGCAGAAGAAACCCCTACTGGTAAGGAATGCGCTTCCCGGTTTTAATGGCCTATTAACGAAGGATGATTTAATGGAATTGGCGTGTTGTGAAGATGCACAATCTCGTTTGGTTATCCAGAAAAATGGTCAATGGCGACTCAAGCACGGTCCTTTTAGTAGTTTCGATTTGGCAAAACTACCTAAGAAGCAGTGGACGCTTTTAGTACAGGACGTCAATCATTTTCTTCCTTCCGCACGTGATCTATTGACGAGATTCCGCTTTATACCTCACGCTCGTCTGGATGATTTAATGGTGAGTTATGCGCCAAAGGGTGGAGGAATTGGACCTCATTTTGATTCTTACGATGTGTTTCTATTGCAAGGTCTTGGATCTAGGCGCTG
>JAMXAE010000132.1 GCA_024281695.1 Nitrosomonas sp.
GAAGAAAAACTGCTGCTGAATACCCTGCGTTTCCGCGATGTCGAACAAGGTCCCGATGGCGCATTGTATCTGCTGACGGATGAAGAAAACGGTAAGCTGCTCAAGCTCACGCCGAAACAATAACAATCATTTTTCACCACGCCTGGCGCTGCTCCGAATGGATATCATCGATCTCAAAAACCCTACGTTGTATATCAACCGCGAACTGAGTCTGCTCGAATTCAACCGGCGTGTCATCGAGCAAGCCAAAGACGAGAGCCTGCCGCTACTGGAGCGATTGCGTTTTTTGTGCATCGCCAGCAATAACCTGGACGAGTTTTTCGAAATCCGCGTCGCCGGTTTAAAACAGCAAGTCAAATACGGCTCGACGCAAACCGGCGCGGACAATCTTTTGCCGGTCGAAGTGCTGGCGCGCGTCAGTGAAACAGCGCACCTGTTTATGCAAGAACAATACAGCGTATGGAACGACCTGATTATTCCGGCGCTGGCCAAGGATAAAATCCGCCTGCTGCGGCGCGCGCAATGGAAACCGCAAACCAGCCGCTGGGTGCACCGCTACTTCAAGGATGAAGTGCTGCCGGTATTAAGCCCGATCGGACTGGATCCCGCACATCCGTTTCCCCGAGTTCAGAACAAGAACTTGTACTTCATTATTTCGCTGGAGGGCAAGGACGCGTTCGGCCGCGATTCCGGTCTGGCCATCGTGCAAGCGCCACGCTCGTTGCCGCGCATTATTCAAATTCCGTCCAAATACAGCAACGGCAACCACGATTTTGTCATGCTCTCGTCCGTCATTCACGCGCATGTCAGCGATTTGTTTCCAGGCATGAATGTCACCGGTTGCTATCAATTCAAAGTCACGCGCGACAGCGATTTGTTCATCGACGACGAGGAAACCGACGATTTACTGCGCGCTTTGGAGGGCGAATTGCCGTCGCGCCGTTTCAGCGACGCGGTGCGCCTCGAAGTTGCGGATAATTGCCCGGATAACTTAAGCCGCTTTCTGTTGCAAAAATTCGACCTGCAACCCGGCGATCTTTATCAGGTCGCCGGCCCGGTCAACCTTGGCCGCTTGATGGCGATTTGCGATCTGGTGGACCGCCCGGAACTGAAGTTCGCCGGATTCACGCCGGACATCCCGAAACGCCTGCTCAAAAATACGAATATTTTCGACGTGCTGCATAACGGCGATATTTTGCTGCACCATCCTTTTCAATCGTTTGCGCCGGTCATCGATTTCCTGCGCCAGGCGGCGGCCGATCCGAATGTGCTGTCGATCAAGCAAACGCTGTACCGTACCGGCGCCGATTCCGCAATTGTCGAAATCCTGAAAGGCGCCGCGCGCGCCGGCAAGGAAGTCACCGTCGTCGTGGAATTGCGCGCACGGTTCGACGAAGAAGCCAACATCGAACTCGCCAGCGAATTGCAGCAAGCCGGGGCGCATGTCGTATACGGCGTGGTCAATTACAAAACCCACGCCAAAATGATCCTGGTCGTCAGACGCGAAGGCCGCACGCTGCGCCGCTATATCCACCTGGGAACCGGCAATTATCATGCGCGCACGGCGCGGCTGTATACCGACTACGGCTTGCTGACCTGCGACAAAGCAATCGGCGAGGACGTCAATAAACTGTTTCACCAACTGACCGGTCTGGGACGCGCGGGCAAGCTGAAAAAACTGCTGCAATCGCCCTTCACATTGCACAAAGGCATCCTGAGCTACATCGAAAAAGAAATCGGCGCCGCAGCCACCGGCAAAAAAGCTTGGATCGTCGCCAAAATGAACGCGCTGGTCGACCCTGAAATCATTGCCGCGCTGTATAAAGCGTCGCAAGCCGGGGTGAAAATCGATTTGATCATCCGCGGTATCTGCTGCCTGCGCCCCGGTGTCAAAGGCGTTTCGGAAAATATCACCGTGCGCTCGATTGTCGGACGTTTCTTGGAACATACGCGGGTTTATTATTTTTACAACGGCGGCGAAGAGCTGGTACTCTGCTCAAGCGCCGACTGGATGACCCGCAATCTTCATCATCGCGTCGAAGTCTGCTTCCCGATCGAAGAAAAACGCACCAGCGATACGGTCATCGAATTCGGCTTACAAAGCTACCTGGCCGACAACACGCAAGCCTGGCTGTTGCAAAGCGACGGCTCGTACAAACGCTTGAAACCCGGCACAGCGAAACCGCGCTCGGCGCAGCAGCTTTTATTGGATCATTATTGCGACTTTCCCGGCAGACCGGCGGCTTCTTAGGAAATCGCAAATATCGTTTTCTCTTAATTAAGGAGCAATCATGGCTAAAACACTCGTAGACCCAAGATTCAATGAACATAATAACAACAAACTAAAAGCTGCAAGTATTGTCGGCCATACTGACACTGAGTCCACTCGTCTCTGGGTGCATGTTTCTCGACCTGGAAATTGGACGTTAATAATTTGGCCTGAAGATAATTCCTCTAAAGATAACCCCTTTCCAGGTAACTTAAGAACATTAGATAATCAATCGATCGATGACTATTTTAATAAGAATGGCATCCCCAATAACCAGAAGCTCGAACATACATTTACTGATCATGAGGTTACTCATACTTTCGACATCACCCGCCTTAAGCCAGATACTAAGTATTATTATGCACTGATCAGCGACGATAAAACTTTAACGTTACGCGCCGAGATTGGTTATGACAAACCACGTTGGTTCCGAACGATGGCAAAAGATATGGATCGCTTTAGCTTTGGATTTTATAGCTGCCATGATCCCTTTAATGCCAATAACAGTGAAGGCGCTTGGGCATTATTTAAAGAGCGCCTAGATCGCGCAAATGCCCGTTTCGTCATTGGTGGCGGCGATCAAATATACGTCGATAGCCAGAGAAAGAAATGGTTTCCAGATATTTGGGAATGGCTCAAAGAGAACAAGGAGGCGCTTATTGAAAAATATAAGAAATCAGATGACAGTATCGATAAAGATGGCATTCGCGAATATCTGATCGATTTGTACCGGTGGTACTACCAGGTTTATTGGAATTTCCCACACCTCCAAATGATATATGCTCGTTTTCCTCAATATATGATCTGGGACGATCACGAGATCATGGATGGGTGGGGTTCTCGAACTGAGGCGGAGCGATTAGACTTGATCGCACGTTGGCTTAAACAAGACGATAAAGAAACCGATAAAATTTTGGTTAAGCAAATGTGGCAAGCGGCCTATAACGCCTATTTTGAATTTTCTCATTGCCATAATCCACAAACCGATATTGATCTAGCAGATTCTGAAAAATGCCAATGGGATTATAGTTTTACACAAGGAAAAACACCTTTTTATGTGCTTGATATGCGTGGACATCACGATATCGAGCGTAAAAGTGAAGATTTTCGCATTCTTGGAAAAGCCCAACTTGAAAGATTCAAATCATGGCTGATAATTCACACAACCACTGCCTCAAATTATCTGTTTGTAGTTTTACCAGTTCCAATTGTACATTGGAGCTCGTTTATAGTAAGAAATGGAACAGTTATTAAAACTGCAAAAGACGATTTACAGGATGAATGGGAACATGGCTCAAATCGTCACGAACGTGACCATCTGCTTGATACCATATTTTCCGTACTGGAAGTAAAAGGCAAAACACTGGTTTTTCTCAGTGGCGATGTACATGCGGCGGCTGTATTCCGATTACGTCATGAAAAATACCGTAACGCTAAAATTTATCAGGTTACCTCAAGCGCCATTTCACGCATGCCGGCAGGGGAATTGGCTTCGCTTGGCATAGCAGGAACCGGTGCGATGGAAGGCAACGCGAATATCCATCAGGAAAACTTATTTGGGCATACCGGCGATAAGAATTTTGCGATAATCCATATCGGAGATGATCAAATAGCCACAGTGGATTTGCATTGGCCCGGGGGCACGGAAGGTGAATGTGTCATCAAATCCATTTTATTGGACTAATTAGCAAAACAATGACTTACAAACAAGGATTGCGCTTCAAAACGGTGACAGACTTAACTTGAATAGAATTCAAGTACTTTTTTGCTCACAGGCTTAATGTCATCAGGGTGAATGAAATTTGGTGCAAACCGATTGTCGGAATCGAAAAATAACCATTCCATTACCCGCAATCCTTTCAAATCGCATTGCTCAAACTTTGCCGTTACGCTTGAGGTAAAGCTTGTGCACCATTTCTATCAGATTGTGCGCACCCCTTATTCAGCGCGGCAATTGCGATTTCTCCGGCAGACCCGCGGCTTCCTTGTAAAACCGGTTACCTGTCATACACTTCGTCATGACTGCCGACATTGATCGGAATGATTTCTTTTTCGTTGACGATGATTTCGAGCGTGATGCGGTAGTTGAGATTGATCGATACCGAATGCAGCGATGATAATTTGCCCTTCAGTGCATGCAATCGCAATGCGGGATGGTAAGGATTGTAGGTCAGCAGCTGTAACGTTTTGCGGTACGGTTCTTTTAATTCCGGGTGTTTTTGCGCGAAACGCCGAGCACGCTTTTTATAACTTTCTGTAAAGATGAGCGTGTAGCTCATTGTGAAAATACGTCGTCGACATGCTGATCGATCGTGTCTTGGCTGATCCGACCGGAAGCCATGTCTTGCCGCGCTTCAAAAAGCGCAGCCTCCAATTCCATTTCGCGCAAATAGCGGTATTGTTCGATTTTCATCACGACGAAGCATTCCTTGCCGCGTACCGTGATGATGTCCTCGGTCTTATCCGCCAGGCTTTCTTCCAGACATGCGATTCCTTTGGTTTTCAGATCGTTGGCTGTAATCATGATTTTCCGCTTGACTAATCGTGCGATTGATTATGTGATTGAACATGCGAAATGTCAATTGCCAGCAGGATACCTCGCAAAACCTGCGATGCGATTACCCGGTTGTAAAGCGCGATGCTTGCATCATCGGCTGACGCGACGTAAAGTGCTTCGGATAAAAATTCGGTATTCTGCGTATGATGTTAACCGCATCTGCATCGCGCATTGGAATCTGCAATAGGAGCGGTTCGAGACTGCCCGCTGATGCTTTTGTCGAATGTGATATATTGAAAACATGGATGATGTATTCTCAGAAAGAAAATACAGATAACATGATGATTTCAAGAGAAAATATAATTCGTGACGTATTATATTGCGTCATTTCGGACGTCTAATTCTAGTTATGCAATCAAAAAAGAGAGAAATCCGGCATGAATAAGACTCTATTGACAGTTGTCATCGCTTGTCTGATCGTTTGTTCTTCAGCCTCATATGCAAGAAATGTAACGGGCCTTGTCATTCAGCATACTGACTTGGATGAAAAGATTGCAGATACATGTAACCGATACTGCCAAGGACGCCTGATCCGAGTAACAATTCGACGCGAAGATGATTTTAATCACATTGTCGAAATATTGGCATCTCTGGAAAATCACCATCATCAAGATACATTGATAGACGGTGGTTTCGTTGTCTATCAATACACTGTTGATGTTTATGCTGTCGGTCGCCTTGATCAAAGAAATTGCAAAATTACTGTACTAGACGTTTCAGTTTCTGGTGACAATCTTGGCATAGCTGGTGACGCACGAAACGAGAGAGGGAAAGTTCATGATGCTCCTAGCTGCCGTCAATTTATCTAGGCACCTGCGAGGTCTACTTCGTGGATATTTCGCATGATTTAGAAAAAATCGCAAAGTACCGGGATAGGTTTTCCGCTTGGTCGCTGGTGCTCGGTTTCTTGTCTTTCACATTAGCTATATGGACAACCGCTCCTAGCCTCGAAGTTAAACTTCCCTTAGTGGCAGGAACGGATGTAAACATTAACATCGGGTATATCTTATCAATTGGTATACCGGTGTTAACATTCGCTGTGGGCCTTACGTATAGTGCGTTATTCACAATGCGTGAATATCAAGAAGGAGCAATACAGAAACTAAAACAAGAGAGTACAATTTTGGGAAAATCAGAGGCCCTAACCTTAGCTGGGCCGTTGGCGTTTACCAGCAATAAAAGAGGTGTCGAAAGATTGGGATATAGGATATCTATGGGAACACGCATATTCATATTCTTCGTTCTGCCCGTATTGGCCCAACTTTGGATTCTTGTTGCATACACAAAATTATCCGTATATACCGTCGAGAGCACTATTGCGCACAATAGCAAAAAGGCTTCAAAAGAAGACTGGAGCATTCACAAAATAAGAACATTGGGCATCTTCACAGAGTGGGAAATATCGCGTCCAGAATATGCATATTTACCAGACTCTACTTTGGAGAGGAAGTGTGCCGTCATCTTCGCAGCTAATGACAAAGATAAATCAGAGTGTGTTTACACGAATTTTCCTAGATTCATGCCGATCTTGAATTGGATCGCAAATATCGTGTTTTTCGTTCTTTTGCTTTTACTGGTAAGAGCGGGTTACGTTATTTACGAAAGTAAAGATATCGCTAACAGAATTTTATCTGTTAGCGATGAGGCAAGGAATGCATAACAATCACATGCAGGTACCAGGTCTTGAATTAACACATGCAGGTACCAGGTCTTGAATTAACACATAAAAGCATTATACCCTGCATTCGATATTCGGACAGATTCAGAAAAAATAACCATAACTGAGATACTTACGGCGGGCGATGATGGTTGGATAACCGTGATCGCACCCAATCAACCTGCTATTTGCCATGATGGCCAATCACATATCAACGAAGAGGTTACGATGTTAAACTATATGTCCACACCCCAGGACATACACGCTTGAGGCGGTGCGCGACAGTGTAAATGGTAAGTGACTGCCGCGATGATTCATTCCATCAATGAAGTTTCCAAGCTTGGGCAGTACAATATCAATACTGGCGATACAAAAAGCGAATAACGGCAACATCAATGCCCAAGAAAATTAGAGAGCTCATCAGCGAATTGGAAAAAGCCGAGGATTCGTTAATCGAGGCGGCAAAGGCAGTCATAGAAACTTTATCCATCCGCTGGTGATGAAACCGGTGGTTCTTTCTGGTAAAGCGGGAGATGATGCCAAAAAATATCAGGAAAGGGCTGTCGAAGCTGCTATAGAGGAATCGAAAAAATGAACGAGAAACACCATTATGTAAAAATTGTGGAATGGTCGGACGAAGATCAATGTTTTGTCGGCAGTTGCCCCGGGCTTTTTTATGGTGGTTGTCATGGCGATGACGAAAAGCAGGTTTTCACCGAACTTTGTGAGCTTGTCGATGAAACGATTATCTTGTACAAGAGCAGTGGCAAGACGTTGCCGCCATCGACATCAGGCAAGGATTATGCGAACAAAATGCTTAGTGTGGCTTAGTGCGTGCATTCCTGAGTCTAACGCATATTAGGTACCAGGTCTTGAATTGCCACATAGAAGCATTCCGGGAAAAGCGGGAAATCTTTGTTAATCAATACGATAGATTTCTAGCCGTACCCGAAATGACAATTTTCTCAGAAACTTCTTAATAATTCTGCAAAGCTTTACAGCATCGAATAAACCGCAGCGGCAATCAGTCCTCCGATAATGCCACCCACTACCGGTACATAGGCATAACCCCAATCGCTATCGCGTTTATTGGTCATCGGGAGAATCGCGTGCATAATGCGCGGCCCCAGATCGCGTGCAGGGTTAACCGCAAAACCGGTGGGGCCGCCCAGCGACAGGCCGATACCGAACAGCAACAAGGCGACCGGCAAAGCATCCAGCGCGCCCAGGCTTGCCTGCGGCGAAACCATCATCATCACGCCGAACACCAGCATGAACGTACCGACCGCTTCAGTAACGATGTTATCGACCGGGCTTCGGATTGCCGGTCCGGTACAAAATGCCGCGAGTTGCATATCCGGATCGGTCGTCGCATCGAAATGCTGACGGTAGGTGATCCATACAATCAATGCGCCCAGCATCGCGCCAAGCATTTGTCCTGCCGCATAAATAGGCACGTCGTTCCACGCAAACTTACCTGCAGCCGCGAGGCCGATACTCACCGCAGGGTTTAGGTGCGCGCCGCTGGAAGCGGCCACGGCATAAACCGCCACGAAAAGCGCAATTCCCCAGCCGGCGGCAATGGTTAGCCACCCGGCATTATTGCCCTTGGATTTATTCAGCACGACGTTGGCAACGACGCCGTTACCCAATAACACCAAAATAAAAGTACCAATCAATTCACCAAGAAAAGGAGTCATAGTTATCACCTCACTATTGAGTTGAACTTCGGAGAAACTGCTTCAAGATCAGCAAGAAAGTTTAATCTATTGGTTTTATTGTAGAAAAGCTTTCTGGCAATTCTGGAAGGTGAATTGATTATCACACAAAATTTCCGTGAGATATATTGAGATCTTCTAATCTTGTCACATTACGCGATTAAAGAAATTATTCGCTCAAATCGCTCTTACGGGCAATACGTGCCAGATCAAGCAAATTGGTTGCACCGGTTTTTTGCATAATCTTGGATTTGTGGATTTCTACCGTGCGATAGCTGATTCCCAGAAATGAACCAATCTCTTTGTTTGAACGCCCTTGAACAGCCAGGACCATCACTTCCCGTTCACGCTCAGTAAGCTTTTGCAAACAGGATATCGCATCCTGATTATGTGCTAGTTCA
>JAMXAE010000133.1 GCA_024281695.1 Nitrosomonas sp.
TATGTCTCTTATGTATATATTCGCTCACGCGAATATTTTACGCCCCAAGGGGCGAGGAATTAAACCCGGTAGAGATTAAATTTTCCAGCGCTCTAACCAAACTCAAAAGCGCATAGGCATAAGACTCTATCAATTTTTATGCCTGTACCGTTATAAAATTTCCATAACGTTGATCAAACCTAACGGCGATAAAACGAGTTCCCACAGAGATCCCGTTGCCTTCATTGTGTTTATGCGTTACCTTAGCCACCGCTTGAAAATTAGGTGCATCTATTTTTATTATGTCATTTGTATCAAGTGCTTGTTCGGTTATGAAGCGTATCCCCATAGGCGACAAATCTTGGAATAGGCCTTGGCAAGGGCTACTTGGCCAAAATAAGTAAAACATGAACTCCCCCCGTATATTGATCCGCATCATTGTCCGATACGATGACTCGAGGTTTTCGCGCTTCAAGACAAACAATGGGCTTGCGCATTCCAAACAGCTCTCGCTTTGATATACACTTGTCTGCGGCACATACGGGGTCTTACAGAAAGAACAATAGTGAGTAATCATAGCTCGATATGGTTCCATAACCAACTGTGATGTATTCTCTGCATCCACAAACCTGTCCAGATTGGTATTTACTTGTACATTTCCCTCAGGAACATGAGAGAAATTGTCAGCAAACAACGCATCATATTGCTTACGCGCTGCAGGATTTGAAAGAACTCGGTAGGCTTCATCGAGGAGGACAATGTCTTGAGGCAAGCTCTTTTTTAATGCCCGGTAACTTGCCACAATTAACGCAATTGGCGAATCAGGCTGGACTTGAAGTATTCGGTAATAGTTGCGCTGATTCAGAGTTGTAGTTCGCTCACTTCTCCGCTTCTCTAAATCAGCCTCCGTATTCGAGCTAAACGCACCCTGGCTGAGTATCGTTATGTGATAACGCTCTAGTAATTCACGATCATAAGCTTCTCGTTTAAGTGGATCTCTAAGTGTGGTATATGCAACATTGAGTAAACTTGCGCCCCGATCTAGGCCACCCAGATCAGGATGGAGTTTAAGTTTCTGCATCAATACTCGGTAATTCTCTCTAATCACCGCCATTGAAGCATCCGGTTGAACATGGAGAATCCGATAGAAATTGCGCCGTTCGTCCATAATAGCTGAGAATTTAAGATCCTTTGTTTACACAACTATTCTTAGCACTAGAAAATAAATATCATCTTTATTTTACTGATTTTACACATTACATGAAGAGCCCAGGTTCACCAGCATCAGGAATATTTAATGAAACAACAACCCTACATTTATACAAAAACATGGTTTCTTTATATCTATCAATGATCTTATTTATTAATTAAGAGAATAAGAGCAGTGTATATATAAGTCAATATCATCAATATTATCTAATGGCAATCTTTTCAGGTTGTAGGCTATGGCTTACAAAATATGCCAAGCATGTGCTTTGAGCTAATCCACAATAACGCAAATACCTTGGATTCGAACCATCGCAGGGCTGCCTAAGGTTCGTTCGACAACCTAGCTAGCTTTGGTAATCAAGCTATTTCGGTGTAATTGTCGTTGCGTTAGTAGTTTGTTCTTGACCATTTGGTCTTGGAGTCGTTTATGCCACGTGACTTCAAACCATCGTGATGCCCGCATCCACATGACATGTCTCTGGGTTACCATAACGCCGTGCGTCTGTGTCAGTCTATTGATCAGTCCATCCCCTGCGCCAGCTCGGTCAGTCGGGTTATGAAACAAAACAATACCGGCTAATCCTGCACATCTTCTTCCAGATACAAATCCAGAAAATGCATAACGTGCAGATTTGAGTTAGCCATGCCCTTCTATCTGCTTTATCGCTGTGGCTACCATACCAGATTCCTGCCAATAACAGTTTGAATAGCAACAATCTCGCGCGTAGGCCGGGTAATTGCTTTTTCTATCGGCACCCAATCAAATGATCGATTTGATTTGATAGATTCATAAAGCGATATCAAGTACCTCCATAAAAAACCGTAAGATAAGGCACTTAATCCGAGAATTCTTCATTGATACCTTGCACATCAATAAGCAAATATATATAATGAGAATCATTCTCATATAATATCTTTATTTAATTATGGATACACTAAGTTTTTCCCTTCAAAAAACAAGAAATCTACATCAATCCGAAATACCTGATTTAAAAACACCGATTGACAGTGATGCTCTATTCAAGAACAGTAATGTAGTGCTTATATTGCATAAAGGCGAGCAATACTTCCTACGCCTCACACGAAATGGCAAGTTAATTCTGAACAAATAGTGGATTAAAGACACATATCATGTATATTTACACTTAAAGGTCATTATTGGTATCGTTTTCGTGAAACTATTATAAATTGCAGTGATGCATTGAATAAATACAAAAACACCAGAGTAAGATCTTTCCTTCTGAATTAATCGCATGTAAGCATCTGCCTTAGGAGATATAAAAATGAAAGGTAACGTAGACATTATTCGCTGGCTTAATCAGCAATTGCAGCATGAGTTAACCGCCATCAATCAATATTTTCTCCATGCTCGTATGTATAAGAATTGGGGATTTAGCAGTCTCGGGAAACACGAATTTGAGGAATCTTGTGAAGAAATGAAACATGCTGATGTACTCATTGAGCGAGTTCTGCTGCTGGAAGGCCTACCCAACTTACAAGATCTAGGTAAATTGATGATTGGTGAGACTGCTGAAGAGTGCATAGCTTGTGATTTAAAGCTTGAATTCGTCTCACGAGAAACCTTGATTGCCGCAATAGCAGCCTGTGAAACAGCTCAAGATTATGTATCGCGGGAAATTTTTGAACGCATTCTAGAAGACACCGAAGAGCATATTGACTGGTTGGAAACTCAACTCAATGTCATGCAAAAAATCGGTATTCATAACTGGTTACAAAGCCAGATATAGCTTTCCATTGCTGCTGGAGTTTTCCCTCCTTCTTCAGCGGCACATTTAGCCAGCCAACCTGCTCTTCTCAGGTCAGCCAGCTGCTTTTTTATCTGCTGACGACTCGTAGGAGACTAGATTATGAAGCTTTTTAAAAAACTGGTTTTAGCTGGTATTACCTCACCAAGTACCATTTCTCATTATTCTTCCTCTGATTCTGTAAGCACAGATGCTATTCTGTCTCTTTGTTTGCACAATTTAAAAGAATTAATCAATCGACTACGTAGCTACGCGCTACTGGGTAAAAGAAGTCACTTAGTGAAGTCAACGTTCAATCATTTTAATCAGAACGACACTAATACCCACCTGGTTTCATATGAAGATTCTTGCACTCTAGACTGGGCTCCCGTAATCAAAGCTACATCTTCTATAAAGAGTTGTAGTGCTAATAACAGGATGCAATTAGATGAGTTCAATAACCATCCTTTAGCGAACCGATCCGTTCTATGTGTGGGAGGGCGTATGAAATACTATCCAGCATACAATCAATTAATAGAAAACTTCGGTGGCCATCTTATGACATTTCATGGCAATTCAAGCGACCATTTGGATAACCTGTCTCAACTACTGACAAATACCGACATGGTAATTTGCCCAATCGATTGTGTGAATCATGATGCTTTCTTAATTGTTAAATGCTATTGCAAGTATTCTGGTAAGCCTTGCGTATTACTAGATCGCTCAGAAATAAATACTTTCTCCAGAGGAGTTAATATTCTAGCCATCATGGCTACTAAGTAAATCCTCAGTTAATGAACCAATAACCTTAACTTAGATTTTTATCATGAAGAGTTAAGGTTATTGGTTCATTACTAAAGAGAACAACCAGTATTTGTCCATGATATTAATCAATATCTTATAAATTATGCGTTTATCGTAAACTCTACTATCACCTTAGCGACCAGTTTCACACCAAATTTACCTTATAAATCTTTATCAAAATTCAGAGAAAAACAAAATCAGTGATGCGACATTTGACGAAGTAACATACTACGATTGAACTATCGAGATCTTTGCAAAAGATCTCAAGTTTTCGGGAAAACACTGTAAATTCAATTCTTTTATCCTCAATCAATGGTTCTCAGTTATTCTTCCCAAACTAGGAGGAAATTGATCGCTGCATCCATTTAATTTGCTCAGAAAACACACTTTTTCTGTAATCGCTGAGCGATCAACCAATCGGCATAGGATTAGCAACCTTTTCAGGTTGTCTGCTATGGCGAGCAATATGTGCCAAGCATGCGCTAAGACTTTTTCTTGGTAGCTCAGAATTTGACATTAAACCAACACACCTGAAGGCCATTCTTCTTAATGTCGCGTACTTTCAGGTCATCGCGATGTTTCTGGTTGCACAATACGCTTTACGGGTACCCGGCCCGGTTTCAGTTTTATCAAGTAGTGCCAGCAATGGCTTGCTGTCATAGCAATTGACCGCTCTTTAACTCAGCGCGCCTCGTACCGAATTGAACAACTTCTAAAATGTGGTTATATCATTTTATACAACTCAATCCGCTTCCTGTCGTGCAAAGGTCCTACCACAGGCCGTCAGATATTTCTCTTAAGGCTCAAGAAATAATCCATATTAACCACATATATCAATATATGGTGTTATATATCCAGGAAAATACTATATATGAATTAAAGTTTCATCTATCTAGGTCGTTACAATCAAAATAATAGTATTACTATAGATCTTATTGATTGAATTCCTTAATAAATCAAACTTACCTGGAATAGAGTTATGAAAATTCTTGTTAATTTCAAATCTGGATTTAAACAAACATTTATTGTCCCAAAATGCATGCTGGCTGTGGAATTCAGAGATATGGCTAAAGAAATTGGTGGCAATATAGAGAGTATTGAATTCTCATTACCACGGCGTCGCCAATCAAATCTTTCTAAATCAGAACTCCAGGATGGAATACTTCAGTTACCAGATAAACGATAAATATTTATTATTTTAACACCAGTTAATTATTTGATCAGAAGGGTATATCATCATCTATATCATCAAAACCACCTCCACTCTTGGCTGCTGAAGAAGGCTTATTATTAGAAACGGGGTTGTCTTCTTCATGATCAGATGATTCAAAACTGCCACTTCCTGACTTATTACCCAACATCTTCATATCACTTGCAATAATATCCGTGGTATAACGTTCTACACCCGCCTTATCTGTCCATTTCCTAGTTTCTAACCTACCTTCAATATAAACAGAGCGACCTTTTTTTAAATATTCACCTGCAATTTCTGCGAGTTTGCGATAAAACGTTACTCGATGCCATTCAGTCTTTTCTTGTTTTTCACCATTTTTGTCTTTCCAGGTATCTGTCGTTGCTAAGGTAATATTGGTGACTGCCTCCCCATTCGACATATACCGCGTTTCTGGATCTTTTCCTAAGTTACCAATGAGTATAACTTTATTGACTGATGCCATTTATATATCCTTCCTCAAGCAATTTAATGACTTTTTCTTCATCGAAGCCTTGCATATCAACTTTCAAATAGGCCACTCGCTCATCAGCCAGTACCAAAGCTTCATGCACTCCAGGTAATGCTGCAAGTTGATGCGACAGCTCTCTTGACTGATTCAGATCCATTTCTTGCACATGATACATTTTAGAACGCACAGCTGCAGGAGATTTCATTGTTATAGCAATAATCAGCCATACAATCAATAACAACCCACAAAATGCATATAATGCCCCACTTCCATGCGTACCAAATAGATAGCCTCCCGCTGCTGCACCTACAAATGCACCCAGAAACTGCGTACTACTGTAAACACCAATTGCAGTCCCCTTTGCTCCCACGGGGGCAATTTTCGAAATCAAAGATGGCAAGCTTGCTTCCAGCAAATTGAATGCCGTAAAAAAAATCAACAAAGCAACAGCTGTACCCCATATAGAGTCGAAGGTCGCTGCCAGCAATATTTGCCCAACTAACAATAAAGCAATGGCTGCAATAAATACCGATTTTAGCTTTGCTTTTTTTTCTGCGTAAATAATCGGGGGGATGATTAACACAATCGATAAAAACAGAATTGGCAAGTAAATTTGCCAATGATCATTTGCATTCATTCCTGCTTGACGCAATGTTAATGGTACAACTAACCATAACGCCATCAACGTGGCGTGTAAAGCAAAAATACCATAATTCAAGCGCAACAATTGCGTATCCCGCAATACACTTCCAAAACTTGCAACGGATGCTTCTGTGTCCGAATGAAAACGACTAATTTGCGGATTAGGAATGATTCTTTTGACCACTATCATAGCTAAAACTGCCAACACTCCCGTCATTGCAAAAATTCCTGGTACGCCAATCCATTGATTCAGAACCGGAGCAGCAATCAGAGAAATGGCAAAAACAGTACCAATAGTCATGCCGATTGTGGCCATTGCTTTGGTTCGATGTTCTTCGCGTGTCAGGTCGGCTGCCAATGCCATTATAGCGGCTGAAATTGCACCAGCACCTTGAATAACACGACCCAATATAACCCAGTAAATATCCACTGCGATAGCAGCTACCAAGCTACCAATCGCAAATAAAATCAAACCCAGATAAATAACGGGCTTACGACCAATTCGATCGGATAACCAACCGAAAGGAATTTGTAAAATGGCTTGAGTTAAGCCATACGCTCCCAGGGCAATACCCACTAGAGTATAGTTATCGCCACCGGGTAAGTCTTCAGCATAAAAAGCGAATACTGGTAAAATGATAAACAAACCAAACATTCGCAAGCCATAAACACCTGCCAAACCGATGGTCGCACGCAGTTCCGCTGGAGACATTTTTTCAGATGAAATTGGAGCAGACATGAATCAGGTTGTGATATTCCCAAAAAGTTGGGTATATTAGCAGGTTGACTCATACATAGATAGCTAATGGAATCCATAAAAATACGCGGTGCACGCACCCACAATCTGAAAAATATCAGTCTTGATCTGCCACGTAACAAACTAGTGGTTATTACGGGATTATCCGGATCCGGCAAGTCCTCGCTCGCCTTCGATACGCTGTATGCAGAAGGTCAGCGCCGCTATGTAGAATCACTTTCCGCATACGCCAGACAGTTTCTTCAGCTCATGGAAAAACCTGATGTCGATTTAATTGAAGGGCTATCCCCCGCTATCGCCATCGAACAAAAAGCAACTTCCCACAATCCCCGCTCGACGGTTGGCACCGTCACAGAAATTCATGATTACTTACGCTTGCTGTTTGCCCGTGTTGGCGATCCCCATTGTCCTGAGCACAACATTATTCTGACGGCCCAAAGCGTCTCACAAATGGTCGATCATGTGCTGCAACTCCCGCTGGACACGCGCCTGATGATCCTGTCACCATTGATTGTCGAACGCAAAGGCGAACAGGCAGAATTATTCGACGAGCTGCGAGCACAAGGGTTTGTCCGCCTGCGAATTGACGGTGAGGTATATGAAATCGATGCACTACCCAAGCTACAAAAAACCCAGAAACATACCATCGAAGTGGTGATTGATCGCTTAAAAGTTTCTCCTGATGCCAAACAACGCCTCGCTGAATCATTTGAAGTTGCACTTCGCCATTCGGAAGGACGCGCATTGGCAGTTGAAATGGATACTGGTCAGGAGCATCTCTTTTCCGCAAAATTCAGTTGCCCCGTTTGCAGCTACTCCTTATCTGAACTGGAACCCAGATTATTTTCATTTAACAATCCACTCGGGGCATGCAATAAATGCGATGGCTTGGGACAAATCACTTTTTTTGATCCCGCCCGCGTCGTAGCATTCCCGCATCTATCGCTGGCCTCCGGTGCAGTCAAAAATTGGGATCGACGCAATCAATTTTACTTCCAATTGCTCACCAGCCTGGCTGAGCATTATCACTTTGATCTGGAAACGCCTTTCGAGAAACTGGATGACTTGATTCAGCAAATTGTTTTGCATGGCTCTGGCAAAGAAAAAATAAATTTTGCATATTTGTCGGAAGGGGGCCGCAAGCACCAGGAAACACACCCTTTTGAAGGCATCATTCCCAATCTGACACGACGTTACAAGGAAACAGAATCTCAAACCGTGCGCGAAGAACTGTCAAAATACCTCAACGCACAAACCTGCCCGGAATGCCAAGGCACGCGCTTATGCCAATCCGCTCGTCATGTGCATGTCGCGGGCAAAGCCATTTATGAAATCAGCGCTTTCCCGCTAAAAAAAGCCAAGCTATTTTTTGACGAGATTGAATTATCAGGCCATAAACAATCCATCGCCGAGAGAATCGTCAAGGAAATTTCCAGCCGCCTGCAATTTCTGAATAATGTAGGATTGGATTACCTGTCACTGGATCGCTCCGCTGATACTTTATCAGGCGGGGAATCGCAGCGCATACGCCTTGCCAGTCAAATCGGCTCCGGTTTGACCGGCGTCATGTATGTTCTGGATGAGCCGTCAATTGGTTTACATCAACGTGATAATGGACGCTTGCTGGATACCCTTAAAAATCTACGCGATATCGGCAATAGCGTCATCGTAGTCGAACATGATCAAGATGCCATCCAGATTGCAGATTATGTCGTCGACATGGGCCCAGGTGCGGGAGAGCATGGCGGCCTGGTAGT
>JAMXAE010000134.1 GCA_024281695.1 Nitrosomonas sp.
CATCTGGATGCCTATTCCACCCAGTTCAGTTCTGGCACTGCGTGGCGCAAATGTATTAGTAAACCTTTCTGCATCAAACGAAATCGTTGGAAAAGCAGCATATCGAAAAGATTTGGTTGCAATGCAATCTGCAAAAACAATCAATTCCATCGAGAAAAAAGTGATTCCCGTACCGATATCGAAGCCAGATCCCAAAATGACTCAATCCATCGCTTCCCCTGCAAAGAAACCTAAACAAGCCGAGTCATTGAATATCCAGAAAAACTCCGATCATCCTCAAGTAATTAGGGCGCAATTGAGCCACGACATCAAAGCGCGAGAACCGATAGATTCTATCGATTTGGTTCAATTGCCCCCAGGGAGATCGATGCCTATTTATTTTTATCTGCAGCTAAAAGATATGGAAGGAAAGAAAGTGAGTATTTTCTGGTATCACAACGATAAGCAGGATTCCCAATTACCGCTGGAAATTCGCAATAATAATTGGCGAACGAATGCCAGCAAGCATTTGGATCATCAACGACTGGGAGCTTGGCGTGTTGAATTAGTCGATGAAGCCGGGAATTTATTAGCAAAGAGAAGTTTTACCGTCACAAAGCAGTAAAATTCATTAAGTGATTTCACACGATAATGATCAGAAAATCTGATCTAATGCATTCGAGGGTTCTGTATGAAATATTGCAGCAGTTGTAGCGCCACGGTTGAGTTGCTTATCCCTGAAGGGGATTCTTTACCCCGATATGTTTGCACAACATGCCATGTCATTCATTATCAGAACCCAAAAATGGTTGTCGGCTGTATTCCTGAATGGGAAGATAAAATTTTATTGTGTCGCCGTGCCATAGAGCCGCGCAAAGGCTGGTGGACCTTGCCTGCTGGCTTTATGGAAAATAATGAAACACTGGCGCAAGCGGCAGCGCGTGAAACATTGGAGGAGGCCAATGCAAGAGTAGAAATTGGTGATCTATACGCAATATATAGCCTTCCCCATATCAGTCAAGTCTATCTGTTGTTTCGTGCGAAATTGCTTGATCTTGATTTCAAACCAGGTATTGAAAGCTTAGAGGTTAAATTATTATCAGAGCATGAAATTCCGTGGGAAGAAATGGCCTTTCGCGTCATTCATGATCCCTTAAAACACTATTTTAAAGCACGTAATCAAGGTAAACTGGGCTTTCATATGGGTGTGATTGATCGTCCCTCAAGCACTACTTGATTGATTCACATCATTGATTACTCGATATAAAAAACCATGGTTTTAGATTCCCTTATGGCAGGATATAATGTTTATTTTTTGCAGATTCCTATGAAGCGCTTATTCCTATTATTGTTATTGTGCCTTGTTATCTCGCCAGTATTTGCTGAACAACAAGATATCTCCATAGCTGCTAAATCATATTTGCTTTCAGACTTCCAAACCGGACAAGTATTAGCCGGTCAAAATGCGCATGAACGTATTGAGCCTGCCTCTCTTACCAAACTCATGACCGCTTATGTGGTGTTCTCGGCGCTCAAGAAGAATCGCCTGACGTTAAATCAAATAGTGCCGGTATCGGATAGCGCTTGGCGAATGATAGGATCGCGTATGTTTATCGAGCCTAAAAAACAGGTGACTGTTGATGAATTGCTGCGAGGCATGATCGTTCAATCTGGGAATGATGCTTGTATTGCGTTGGCGGAAGCCGTCGCAGGTTCGGAGGCCAGCTTCACGGATATTATGAATAAAGAAGCTGAGCGCTTGGGAATGCAAAATACGCACTTTACCAATACAACCGGACTACCCGATCCCAATCACTATACGACTGCGCATGATCTGACTTTACTGGCCAGCGCCATCATCCGTGATTTTCCTGATTTTTATCCGCTCTATTCATTAAAAGAATATACCTACAACAACATTACTCAGCCGAACAGAAATCGATTGTTATGGCTAGATCCGCATGTAGATGGTATGAAAACAGGGTGGACTAAAAATGCTGGTTATTGCCTAATTACTTCTGCTACACGCGATAAAAGACGTCTCATTTCAGTAGTTATCGGCGCTAAATCCGCAAATGCGCGCAGCATAGAAAGCCAACGGTTGCTTAACTTTGGATTCCAATCCTATGACACTGTGCGCTTATATAAAAAGAATGATTCGCTGACGACTATTCCTTTATGGAAAGGTACTCAAAATGAAATAAAAGCAGGATTCGATCGTGATGTTTATTTCACATTGCTTAAAGGGCAAGCTGACAAATTGAAAGCCACCATGGAATATAAACAACCGCTCATTGCACCCATCGAACTGGGACAAGAAGTTGGTACGGTTAAATTCACCTTGGACGACAAAGCCATCGAAACTTATCCGCTCGTTTCCTTAGAGAAAGTCGAAACAACGAATATCTTTGGTCGTACGTGGGATAGTGTAAAATTGCTTTTAAACTAACCCAATCTCTCAATACATCACAAAGGCTCGCATGATATATCTTAACGGTAAGTTTATGCCTATCGAGGAAGCATGCATTCCTGTTCTGGACCGCGGTTTTATTTTCGGCGATGGCGTATATGAAGTGATACCCGTTTATTCACGCAAACCATTCCGCCTTGCTGAACACCTAGATCGATTACAGCACAGTTTGGATGGTATTCGCCTGAAAAATCCGTTCGGTAATGATGAATGGAGCCATTTGCTGGAGCAGATCATCACAAAGAATGATGGCGAAGATCAATACATTTATTTGCACATAACGCGCGGCGTAGCCAAGCGGGATCATGCTTTTCCGCAAGTACCGCCGACAATTTTTATCATGAGTAATCCACTGCTCCCGCCTCCCGCAGAACTGCTGAGAAGCGGTGCATCGGCCATTACCGCCATCGACAACCGCTGGATCCGTTGTGACGTCAAAGCCATTTCATTATTGCCCAATGTATTGCTACGCCAAATGGCCGTGGATGTGCAAGCTATAGAGACTATCCTGATCAGAGATGGATTCCTGACTGAAGGTGCTGCTAGTAATATTTTCGTGTTTAAAAACAAGATGCTACTGGCTCCACCGAAAAGTCATTTGATGTTACCTGGAATTACTTACGATGTCATACTTGAATTAGCGACTGCAAATCAGATTGCTCACGAAGTTCGCGAAATCTCGGAAGCAGAAATACGCACAGCGAATGAAATCTTGCTGACTTCATCCACAAAAGAAATCATGCCGATCACGAAACTAGATGGAGAAACAGTAGGTACTGGTAAGCCGGGTGACATGTTTACTCAATTACATACGCTCTATCAGCAATATAAAGCCACGCATATGCGCGGTAACGCTTCCCATTAAGCAGGTTTGGGAACGAATAGGAATGAATGTTTTTAGTTAAAGCAGTCGCCAATTCCATATATGACAGAGCAACCTTCTCTCATTGAATACCCTTGCGATTTTCCCATCAAAATTATGGGAAAATCGCAGCAAGAATTCACCCAAATCGCATTAGCCATCGTCAAATATCATGCGCCGGATTTTGACGATACAACTATCGCGGTCAAAGCCAGCAAGAACGGCACTTATTTAAGCATTACCTGTAATATCCACGCGACTTCGCGTTCACAACTGGATGCGCTGTATCAGGCGTTATCAGATCATCCTTTGATCGCCGTCGTACTGTGAGCAAAAATGCCGCAAAAATTTTTAGCATCGACGCTTGAGCATTTCCCTTTTATTGTTAGAAAAATGGGTTTGTGTGATTATCAATCGACTTGGCTGGCCATGAAAGATTTTACCCACAATCGAACTGAACAAACTTGTGATGAAATCTGGTTGTTGCAACATTCAGCTATTTTTACCCAGGGCATAGCGGGAAAGCCTGAGCACCTACTCATACATAATCATGGTATTAACTTGATTAAAACTGATCGGGGTGGCCAAATTACCTATCATGGACCAGGGCAAATTATCGCTTATTTGCTATTGGATATACGTCGTTTGAAACTCGGTGTACGAGAATTGGTCAGATGCATGGAAAATGCCGTGATAGACTTGTTACGAGATTATCATGTTAAAGCAACTGGACGAATTGAAGCACCCGGGGTTTATGTCGATCATGCAAAAATTGCTTCATTGGGTCTAAAAATAAAGAAGAATTTCTGCTACCACGGCATTGCACTGAATGTGAATATGGACTTAACGCCTTTCTCCTATATCAATCCATGTGGGTATCAAGGGTTGCGAGTGACGCAAACCAAAGATTTAGGTATTACGGATAACATAGAAATTTTAAGCGATCGGCTCGCCCAGAAATTACAAGAAAAATTGTTCAAAGGATAATTTATTTACCATTATGACTATTGATACTCGCCAAAAAGGCGCTGACAAAACGGCACGCAATCCGATTAAAATCACCCCACAAACGCGAAATGATTTATTGCGTAAACCTTCTTGGATTCGTGTGCGCTCATCCAGCAGCGAAAACTTTTATGAAGTGAAGCGGTTGCTGCGTGAGCATAAACTGCATACAGTCTGTGAAGAAGCTTCCTGCCCTAATATCGGCGAATGCTTTGGCAAAGGCACGGCTACCTTCATGATTCTGGGAGATTTATGTACTCGTCGCTGCCCCTTCTGCGATGTTGCTCATGGCAGACCCAAACCACCGGATGTGGATGAACCACTACATTTAGCGCAGTCCATTGCCGCCATGAAGTTGAAGTATGTCGTAATTACCAGCGTAGATCGCGACGATCTGCGTGATGGTGGTGCACAGCACTTCACTGATTGTATACGTGAAATACGCGTACATTCACCGCACACAAAAATAGAAACGCTGGTGCCAGACTTCAGAGGTCGACTAGAAATTGCTTTGGAAAAACTTGCTGCCTGTCCACCGGATGTTCTTAATCACAATCTTGAGACCGTGCCCAGATTGTATAAGCAATGCAGACCCGGTGCGGATTATACGAATTCATTGAAGCTACTAAAAGATTTTAAAACGAACTTTCCGCATATTCCGACCAAATCGGGATTGATGCTTGGATTAGGCGAAACGGATGAAGAAATTATGGAGGTGTTGCGCGACTTACGCATCCATAATGTAGAGATGTTGACGATAGGCCAGTATTTACAACCCAGTATCGGCCATCTACCGGTGATGAGGTATGTTACACCGGAAGATTTCAAAGTATTTGAACGAGCAGCACTCGAAATGGGTTTTAGTCATGCAGCCTGTGGGCCGATGGTGCGTTCCAGCTACCACGCCGATCAGCAAGCCCACGAATCCGGCTTGCTATAACAATGTCGATGTCATTTTTCAGAGAATGGCATCGCTAGTTCATAATTGACTGAATAATTTCGAAATCATGCGTTATTTGTACGGTATTTTTCAGCATAATGGATGCGGAGCAATATTTCTCCGCCGATAGATTAATGGCACGCTCGACTTGTTGCGAATTCAGATTGTTGCCGGTAATCTTGAAGTGCAGATGAATATGCGTGAATACCTTGGGATCGACCTGCGCGCGCTTTGCTTCAATCTCTACGACACAGTCACTAATCTCCTGACGGCTTTTTTTCAGAATCAATACCACGTCAAATGTAGTACAGCCACCTAATCCCATTAATAACATTTCCATCGGACGCGGACCGAGATTTTGCCCACCGGCTTCCGGCGCTCCATCCATCAGCACAGAATGTCCACTCCCTGATTCCGCCAAAAAACTAACATTTCCTTTCCACGTTATACGCGTTTCCATCTCTCCCTCACCTGGGTATATCAATTATTTTTGTAAAAAATATTTATACAAATAAAAAGCCGACGTTATTACGCGTCGGCTTTTCTGCAGCTAAATTGAATTACTTCAGTGTCAGAATAAAATCTGCTAACACCTTAGCATCTTCTGGTTTAACAGCAGCATTTGGAGGCATTGGAATTGGACCCCAAACACCGTTACTACCTTTTAAAATTTTGTCCGCTAAGTATGCAGAAGCATCAGCCTGACCTGCATATTTTGCAGCAACATCTTTCAAACTTGGACCAACTAACTTGGTATCAACATTATGACAGTTCAAACAGCCACTACTTTTTGCTAAATCTGCATTAGCTTGAGCAACACCAGCCAATAATAGTGCAGATGCAGCAACCGCTCCAATTAACACTTTTTTCATATTTTTTCCTTATTAAAATTATAAAAGGGTAATCATTCTACCCTGAACTTCACAGACATGCAGCAATTCCTGTAAGTTTGTTATTTTCAGCATGCATCTTGTTGCTACCCATACTCAAGCACTTACAGAACCCGCTGCTGCCTCTGATAATACTGCTTTGCTGAGACTTAATGGTAAATATTTAGTTCCAACGGCAAAGCGTATTAACAACATATAAATTTATTTTGTGTCGCCGTAAGCTAATCACATTCACTGCGCTAGAGATGTTATCCAGTACAATGGATACTTGGCTTAGTCAGTAATAGCGCCTACGCTAGCCGTAGACACCAGCTTCGCATACTTAGCTAACACGCCACGAGTATAGCGGGGTTGCGGTGGTTGCCAAGCAGTGCGCCGATGCGCCAAAATTTCATCGGATACGTTCAGTTGCAATAAGCGTTGTTCGGCATCGATAGTAATCGAATCGCCTTCTTGAACCAGCGCAATGGTTCCACCGACAAAAGCTTCCGGTGCGACATGCCCTACCACCATACCGTAAGTTCCCCCCGAAAAACGTCCATCCGTAATCAATCCGACAGAATCTCCCAATCCTTCCCCAATCAAGGCCGAAGTAGGCGAAAGCATTTCACGCATACCGGGCCCCCCTTTGGGTCCTTCGTAACGAATCACCACCACATCACCGGGCTGAATTTTACGCGCAAGAATGGCTGTCATACAGGTTTCTTCCGATTCAAACACGCGGGCAGGTCCGGTAATTTTAGGATTTTTGATTCCGGAAATTTTCGCAACACAACCTTCCGTGGATAAATTTCCCTTCAGAATCGCCAAATGACCTTGTGCATACATTGGGTTATCCCACTGGCGAATGACATTCTGATCGGCACGCGGCGCATCGGGAATATCTTTCAGTATTTCCGCAATGGTCTGTCCACTGATAGTTATACAGTCTCCATGCAGCAGACCATGTGCCAGCAACATTTTCATCACCTGAGGTATGCCACCCGCGCGGTGCAGATCGGCCGTGACATAGCGCCCAGAAGGCTTCAAATCACAGAGTACCGGGACTTTGCCGCGCATGCGTTCAAAGTCATCAATGTCCCATTCGACTTCAGCCGCATGCGTAATAGCGAGAAAATGTAATATCGCATTGGTTGATCCCCCCACCGCCATGATCACCGCGATGGCATTCTCAACTGATTTACGGGTAATGATGTCGCGCGGCAAAATCTGTTGTTTGATGGCATTAACCAATACTTCTGCGGATTGCCCGGCACTGACCAGTTTCTCATCGTCCTCGGCGGACATTGTTGATGAATACGGCAAACTCATCCCTATCGCTTCAAAAGCCGATGACATGGTATTGGCGGTAAACATGCCCCCACAAGAACCGGCACCGGGGCAAGCATGACGCTCAATCTGCAGCAACTCCGCATCATCGATTTTATGCGCACTATGCTGACCCACCGCTTCAAATGCGCTGACAATGGTCAGGTCTTGTCCCTTATAATGCCCCGGCTTAATCGTACCGCCATAGACAAAGATTGCCGGCACATTCATGCGCGCAATGGCGATCATCGCACCTGGCATATTCTTATCACAGCCACCGATGGCAATCACACCGTCCATACTTTCTCCCTGTACGCAGGTCTCAATCGAGTCAGCAATCACTTCACGCGAAACCAGGGAATATTTCATGCCTTCCGTACCCATCGAGATCCCATCCGACACCGTGATGGTGCCGAACATTTGCGGCATAGCACCTGCGTGCCTCAATGCCGATTCCGCTTTTAACGACAACTCATTCAAACCTTTGTTACACGGTGTAATGGTGGAATAGCCATTGGCAACCCCCACGATTGGTTTGTTGAAATCTCCATCGCTAAAACCAACAGCGCGCAACATGGCGCGGCTGGGTGCGTGCTGAGCGCCTTGGGTGATGACCTGGCTACGTTTATTGTCTGGCATGCTTGCTCCTGAATGATATAAAAATACAATTTATGACAAGGCGTGCGATTATCACAAACGCACTTGGTATAATGATACGTATTTTACCGTAAATAAGGCCGAAACTATGCTCGTTCATCCTCAAATTGATCCCGTTGCCATCTCACTGGGGCCACTTTCCGTCCATTGGTATGGATTGATGTATTTAATCGGCTTTATGCTGTTCATCCTGTTAGGTCGCTATCGCATCAAACACAATCCACATTCTGTCTTTACCAATGAAATGCTCGATGATGCGCTATTCTATGGAATGCTAGGTGTGATTCTGGGCGGAAGATTAGGGCATGTCTTGTTCTATCAATTCGGCTACTACCTGGAGCACCCCCTACAAATTCTTGCTGTTTGGGAAGGCGGTATGTCTTTTCATGGTG
>JAMXAE010000135.1 GCA_024281695.1 Nitrosomonas sp.
CAATGATCTGATAGAGCAAGCTCCCTCACATTTCAAGCAGCGCATGATCGGGTTACAATGGCAAGTGGATCAAGTGCGTAAGCAAGCCAGTAACCCAATGGCCGCTTGTTTACAAATCTCTCAGAAGATGTGGAACAACGTGCTGGGAGACAAAGGACTATTAAATGCACTCCAAGAACCTAAAACAATACTAAATGCCCTAAAAAAAGAACACACAGCCAAGATCCTCTCATTTGAGCGATATAAATCCAGTAAATAAATTTAGTTTGAAGCATTTCCTTTAAACTAAACCATCGCACATTCAAATATCCTTCCATCTTCATGACGTATGGTCCGTTTTTCTAAAAAAAGCACTCACAATAAAATCAATCTTATGATCAGCGAACAAGAAGGTTTGCGATCACTGCATCTTGGAAGCAGCATGATACAAAGTGCCATGAGAATCAGTGCGCCCAATGAACTTGAATTGGCCTACACACAATGCATGATGGGGTTTTTGTTGTTTCACCCAACACCCTCTCATATTTTGATGATTGGCCTAGGTGGCGGATCATTGGCAAAATTTGTTTATCATAAGATGCTCCAGACAAAAACCACGGTGGTTGAAATTAACCAACAAGTGATCAGCGCAGCAATTCATCATTTTGCATTACCGGATGAAGATGAACGACTTAAGGTTGTTCTCGCAGATGGTGCGCAATACATAGTCGATCATCCACTCAGCACAGATATTTTGATGGTCGATGGTTTCGACGACGGTTGCCAAATAACTTCTCTATGTAGTCAAGAATTTTATAATCATGCACGCGAAGTTTTGTGCAAAGATGGCATTCTAGTTGTCAATCTATTGAGTCGAGATAAAAATCTCGATACCTATATTCAGCGAATTAGCGATAGTTTCCAAGGCCATATTGTGGCCATGCTATCTGATATACGTGGTAATTTAATTGTATTTGCATTTAAAAATAGCCCAGGAAGAGTAGCTTGGAAAGTACTCAAAACCAGAGCTAAGAAACTAGAGGAAATGTATGGCTTGCCATTTTCCGATTTCGTATCCAAATTACGAAAATATAATGACTGTTATCACATTCACCTGGAAATTTAAGAAAGGCTATCAAAGGTTTTAAAAAGAATGTATAAGTTACCAGTCCGCGGTGTCTTTAATTAACTTAAGGACTATATAGAACATAGTGTCTGTGCTAAAGTTTACGCTTCACAGTACTAAATAATAGGTTGAACATGGATTATAGCTACGAATCTGAACACACTAAATTTATACGCGAATTAATTAAGAAAGACCCCAAACTGGAAGAAAAACGATTAGCTGCACGAAATATCTGGTGGGATAAGAAGCTCGATAAAGAAGAACAAAAACACTTTAATGAAGCTGAAGATCCAATGAAACCATATGTTTATTTTGGTGGATAAGTTCTGATAAATTCTGGATCGTTTTTTAGATTTCTCGATATTCAATTAATACACAAAAAACGATCCGATACCCACTCGGGTGATATGCACTTATTTCTCGGAGAGAATCACGCGATGAAGATATTCATTGTATTTTTGTCAGCACTCTTTCTGTTTGCCTGTACACATCTCATCGATTCCAAAGAAAAGCCTCAGCTTTATGAAGAAAAGCTTGTGGGTGAGCATTCGGTTCTGGCAGATTGTGTAATTCACAAACTGCAATCGGATGGTAGATCGTTTATGCGCGTTCTACAATTCAGAAACCAGCAATACCTGGATGTTGATGCATCAGAAATCTATGCCTTTGACGCCAGGTACCTAACAAACGTAATCCCAACTTACTCGCCCACCAATCCTGATGCTGTCCTAATTTATGGAAATCCGCATCCAGAGCTGATGCCGTATGCAGATAGAAATAAAAGTAATGGATCGATCTATGCGTTTGCCTTGATGTTCAATAAAATCGATAGCACCACGGTCAATGCAACTCTGAGAGGAGAAAAATACCTCGGTGACATTGCCTGGAAAATTCTGCAAAACTGCGTGGCTTCCGGGGCTAAACCTTGATTGAGTATTTTTAATACCTTCCCTATCGATCAGCCTCGTCAATTATTATTCCCGGATTTAGCCAGCAACACATCCATTGCACGAGTACTCAAAATTCGTTTCAGGAACCCAAATAAATAAGTTGGAAACGTCACATAGTAGCGGGGCTGCGGTTTGGGCGCTTCCAGCGCATGAATCACCCGCTTCAACACTGCTTCGGGCGGCAAGGTAAAGGGAACCGCCAGTCCTTCCTTGTTGAGGCGCTTTAATACACCCTGATATCTTTCACGGTGAAAACTATTTTCGACGTCGATATACTGTGCCAACGCCTTCACCGCATTCATGCGAAACTGACTGGCAATCGGCCCCGGCTCAATCAAGCTGACATGAACATTACTGCCTCTGAGTTCCAAGCGCAGCGTATCGCTAAGCCCCTCAATGGCATATTTGGAAGCATTATAAGCACCACGAAAAGGCAACGAAACGAATCCCAGCACCGAGCTATTCTGAATAATCCGTCCATAACCCTGGCGGCGCATGACCGGCACGGCAAGATTGGTTAACTCCTGCCAACCAAACACATTGGTCTCGAATTGTTCACGTAAGGCATCGCGACTCAAATCTTCCACCGCTCCCGGTAAACCATACGCACCGTTATTGAAGACCGCATACAGTTCTCCATTCGTGCGCCGCATCACTTCCTCAAAAGCAAAATTGATTGAGTTGGAGTCAGTTAAATTCAGGCGGAAACTCTCAAAACCCTCCGCCAGCAGCTTGTCGACGCTCTCACGCCTTCTGGCGGTGGCAAACACGCGATAGCCTCGCTCATGCAGCCCCTTAGCCACGCAGTATCCAATCCCGCTAGAGCATCCCGTGATTAATATGGTTTTTTTCATCGAATTCAATTAACCTGTAAAAGTGTCATTTTACTTTTCATCAGTTTCCGTCACTTGACAATGGTTTTGGTGCATAGATAGATCCACTCATGATACTAACCTTTCCACACTAGAAAATAACACAAGAAAAGACCCACAATGGCAAAAATTTTATTCCGACTGAATGGTGTCCCCGATGATGAGGCGGACGATGTACGTGAGCTATTAGTCAATCATAACATTGATTTTTATGAAACTTCCGCCGGTAATTGGGGCGTTTCGATGCCCGCCATTTGGTTGAATGATGAGAATCAATTCGAGGAGGCCCGTGCATTATTGGATACCTATCAAAATGAACGCACACTCAGAATGCGCGAAGAATATGACCGTCTGAAACGGGAAGGAAAAAATAAAACTTTTATCGATGCCGTTAAGCAAAATCCTGCTCATTTCCTGATTCACTTAGCACTTGCCGCGCTAGTCATATATTTGTCCATCAAATTAGTGCTTGATTTGGCAGAATAAAGATATAAAACACTTTTTATATCTTTATTCTTGATTGCTAGGGAGCCTCTGAATAATTGTCATTTTGAGCAGAGCGAGAAATCTATGGTGTTGATTCTCAAAGATTCCTCACTGTGTTCGAATGACAAAAATGAATTAATCAGCGCTTCCCTAGATATTATTGAAAAATACCCAGCGAATGAGTGAACATCATTCCTCATCTAACAGGGCCCCCACCAACTTTGATTCGATTTCTTGATATTGCGGATTGTTGTTGCGAGCAACGGAAGGCTCCTGCCAAGCGGGATTCTGCCGTAAGGCGCTGGTCAGTTTCTTCCAGTTATCGGGTAATTTCTCGCTATCGGCTTTATCTACGTGCAAAGTATCTTGGGCGGCATGGCCTCGGTGCATCAGTTTCTTCAGCAGGTGTTTTTGTCGTAGATACAAAATCTGCAGAGTGGTTTCATCGGCACATTGCCATTGCGTACCTTTGACGGTGGCCTTAATTTCGTCGCCGTAACGCTTGAAAGTAGACCAACCAGCACCGGCGATGGCACCCAATGCGCTGGCCGCGCCAAGACTCATACCCCCGACCATCAAATCAATGCCCGCACCGGCTGCAGCACCCTTGGCCGCAGCGCTACCTACATCCAGACCGTAGGCTTTGAGTATGCCGGGAGCAAAAATATCCAGTTGCCAGTGGCCATTGCTGACAGGAATTTTCTGAATGGCAACGTCTTTATCGGAAAAATTGAAAATCAATAATAAATCGTTGAGGCAATGCTGCTCGGCTGTTCTGACAAAATTATGAAGTCGGTCTTCGATCAAAGATCGAGCGATTAGATTAGGTTGCATCGACTTGGTTTCGCGATAACAGGCGACGCTGACAATCAGCTCGGTCACGCGTTTGGACCCAGATAAGCACAATTGATTCCATAATTGTGCGCGATAATCGATCAGCTTTTGCAGCGGCGTGTAGTGGGATTCGACCAGCGTCTGTATTTTCTGATACAACCGCTTCTCCGCTTCGAAAGTAAACGCAACGGTATCAAATTCTAGCGTTGCGTGCATATGGTAGCCTGTCAAATGCTGCCGCCATTTCGCCAGCTCTTGATTGTGCTCGGCAATAAAGTTAAACACAGGAATAATCGGCTTGGCGGATTGCGTCAGGATATCCAATTCGAGGCGGTATTTTTCCAGAAAAGGTTCGCGCACATCGATGATGTACAAAAGAATGTCGCTGCGCAGTACCTGCCGGATGACCTTGGCTTCCTGCTCCAATGGATCATTGACGGAAACATGCGCGATGAAATATTCCAGTATTTGTAACGGTGTAAGCGATTTTGATTTGGCCTGCAGCTTTTTGATATGCGCAAATAAAGCCCTGGAATCTTCCAATCCCGGCGTATCATACAAATTCAGAATGGGTTCGTTATCCGCGGAAATGGTCGCTTGCTCGACATGGCGCGTGGTGCCTGCGGCGTCTTCAATAACACCAAATTCAGTGCTGCGCAGCATGGTGCGAATCAGCGATGTTTTGCCTGTATTGGTGTGCCCGACGACGGCAATATTCAACAACGAATGCACATCCGGTTGAGGAGGTCGATTGGGGTTTCTTGCGATCATCATTTATTGGGTAATGACATGTTCTGCGGGAATGCCGCAGGCTTCCGCCAGGCGAAACCAAGCAATTTCACGTGCGCTGGTGACAGGAGCCGATGGCTTGCTCAAAAGAATCAGCCAAGGCTTCTCACTGGTATTGTCAATCAACTCTTTGATCAGACGCTGCACGCCACGATCGGGTAAACGATGCGCCGCTACCCCTATCAATAATGGAGTCTTAAGATTTTTGATCAATGCAATGGCTTCATCGTGAGTTTCTTGATCAACAATGTTTAAGCGGCAAGCCACGGTTTCGGGCCAATGGGTAGCATCATCCAATTCGATGCCAAACGCCTGCGCATTCGATGGAATAGCATTATTTTCCGGTGGACGTGCCACCTCGGTGGGTTTGTTACCGGCATTCGGGTCCGCATCAATCACCTTGACCTGAACTTCGCGCGCCATTAGGCGTTGGCGTAATTCAATGTAGTAGGGTAAATAAAGATCTAACCTAAAGCGGCGCTCACTCCAGCGTTGCATCACGACGCACAGGCCGAGCAGCAAGAAGCGCGGCAATACGCCATAAACCAACAATGAACCGATCAAGAAAGTTGCCCACGCAGTACGCGCTGCGGCATCCTGCTTGGCGACACCTACTCGACTGGCGACGGTTTGCGGGTCATCTGGTATTTTTAATCCTATCGCCTCCAGTGGCGTACCGAGAATTTGCGTGAGTCTGGGCAGTGTGCTGTCCGGCAACAGCGTTGTACCCCAGACAAAATTAAATTGTTTGGCCAGCATGAGTAATATCAGTAATACCACGCCGGCGGTTAAGTAGGTTAACCAAAATTTGTGCGTGAGTGCGCTGATGCGCCACTTGCCGACGTCGCCGGTTAAACAACTCTCCCACCAAGCGTGCGATGCCAGTGAAGCAATCGTGGGATCTTTCTTGTGCCGATAAGGCAGCCAACTGGCCAATTGCGCGACAATGCCGCTGCTTAGGCTTTGCAGATTCAAGATGATGCCCGAAATCCATAGCAACAAGGAAATCAAATTAAATCCCAGCAGTACCGCGAGCAACCAGTAAATATTCAGCGTCGAAGAATCACTCACCGCCTGGCTGGCGGCCAATCCGCCCAGAATAATCGCAACTCCCAGACAAATCCGACGCGCGCGGATAAATTGCCGGCGTGGCTGTTGCAATGCATCGTTCAGCGTGTTTTCCTGAATCAGCCGCTTGGCGCGCGTATTCAATCGCTGGATAAAATCCGCATAATTGAAATCACCATTGGCAGACCTCGGTAACTCCTGAATACTGGCATACGATAAATCCTCTGCCTTGGCAGATTCTATCTTGCGTACCTGTTCAATACGCACCAAATCATCGAACGTATGTTTTTTTACTGACATGGGACAACCCATTCCGGGAGAATAACGATTCGGGTGTTACGGTTAGTGGTGTATATTTGTTTCACAAGTATCAAAGAAAAGATTGCCCGGATTTTCAGCAGAAAATTTGCTGTAAAACAAGCTAAAATTCGTTATCAGTTTATTCAAAAATTATTGCAGGACAATTCCATGAAGCCGGTTGCAATTTTTAGACATTTGCCCATCGAAGGGCCAGGCTATTTTGCCACATTTCTCGACAACAATCATATTCCCTGGCGACTGATTAAAATAGACGCCGGTGAAAAACCGCCAACCAGCATTGCTGAATTCAGCGGTCTGGTGTTTATGGGCGGGCCGATGAGTGTCAATGACGATTTACCGTGGATTGAGAACTCGCTGTCACTGATCCGCCAGGCGGTTGCAGAAGATATGCCGGTTCTGGGCCATTGCCTGGGTGGACAACTCATGGCCAAAGCGCTGGGTGGTGTGGTCAGCGCCAATCCGGTCAAAGAAATGGGTTGGGGCGAAGTCAATGTGCCGGATAACCCGATTGCCCTCGCATGGTTTGGCGATACAACAAACTTCAATTCATTTCACTGGCATGGCGAAGCATTCAGCATCCCGGAAGGCGCTACTTGCATCCTGTCCAGCCCGTATTGCGAGAATCAGGCGTTTGCTCTGGGCATGCACCTAGGCATGCAATGCCACATGGAAATGACCGAGCGCCTGATCATTGACTGGTGCAGCGTCGGCGCGGAAGAACTCTCTAGCCTGAACGAACCATCGGTGCAATCCATCGCTGAGATTGAAAAGAATCTACCAGAGCGTGTGGCTGCGCTGAATGCAGTGGCGGAGGGGTTATACCGGAAATGGATCAAGCATTTGAAATAATCTGAACACCTATTCGTAAAAATTCAGCATCAAGAAAATGAAAAAGCGCCATGTCGAAAATTTTTCTCAGTCACTCTAGTGCCAACAATGCACAGGCACTGGTGCTTACGCACTGATTGCGAGACAATGGCTGGAGCAATTACTTCTTTCATGTCGAGCCATCGCACGGGCTCGCACCCGGTGATTAACGTCAGTTGGCGGGATGCCAAGGACTACGCTCAGTGGTTGGGGGAAAGAATTGGCAAAACTTGCCGGCTTCCCTGCGAAGCGGAATGGGAATATTCGGCTCGCGGAGGTACTGGGGAAAAAATATGGCGTGCCTGCACCGGATGGCAGCAACGATCTGGCTGGAAAAGGATTGGCTAATTGTAAAGATTGCGGTAGTGCATGGTATAGTAATGAAAGAGTCGCGCGGACTGGCAGTTTTCCGGTGAATCCCTTCGGTTTGCACGACCTTTCGGGCAACGTATGGGAATGTGTATCAATCATACCCAGAAGCTCCAACAGGGGCTGAGGTGCTAGGGAAACCCTGAACAAGTCATAAATAGAAGGTTTCGAATTTATTGCTTACTAGTTTTGGGTAAATTTTAGATTTCAGAAAGATCGGAAATGGCTTTCTAATTCCATTCAAGTCAATTATCCGGCGGGTGTAAATAATTTTGTGTAAATGGTCATATGGCAGGAAACTGCTTATATATTTTTGGAGTAAAAATGACCACACCCAAACCCCTGCCGACCGGCTTAATTGATGGCCTGCTGGCCGGTTACAAAAAAGCCAGAAGATTTAATCGGCGAGCATGACCTTCTCAAGCAACTCACCAAAGCGCTGGTTGAGCGTGCCTTGCAAGCTGAAATGATCGAGCATCTTGGTCACGATAAGCACGAAACTGTAACGAATCCCACTGGCAATGCTAGAAATGTCAAAAGTCGTAAGATACTGAAAGGTGAATTCGGTGAATTGCCTATCGAGATCCCCCGTGACCGTGAAGGCAGCTTCGAGCCTCTGATCATTTCCAAGCATCAGACCCGTTGGGCGGGAT
>JAMXAE010000136.1 GCA_024281695.1 Nitrosomonas sp.
TGATGCAGAGCCATATCGATTGGAGGTAATAGTTAGTCTTCCGGCAGATTCGCTCAGTGCTACTTTGATACCAGCTGCAGAGATTACTGATTCACCATTAATTCTTGATTGAATTTCGGCTGCCAAAGAGGTTGTCGTATACGTGCCTGCTGCAATTTTTATGCTAGTATTTATCCCATCAATAGTGAGATTTAGCATGTCATTGGTTCCTGCACTGATGGTCAAGGCAGCCGGAGTGCTAGCTACTGCAGTGCCTTGTGTTGCAATTTGACTGATATTCAGTGAGTATTTGCCATTAGTTGTATCGGGCGCGGCACTGACAAATGACACTAAGCTGTCGCTGGTTTTGCCAATGGAAGCAAATAATGTTGAAATATCCTTTGTTGGATCACTGAGTACTTTGGATAGCTTAGCTGAGTCATATTTAAGTGTGCCATCTGCTTGAAAAGAAATGCCTGCCTCAGATAATAAACTTAAGCCACCTCCTGCTGTAGCCAGTGGATCAGAGATTGCATTGCGTAATTTTGTCTGGATTGATCGAATCGTTGAATCGCCAGTTAAGATTGATGCTCGTTTTGTTGCTGCATCATATTTTGAAAGATCAACAATAGTTTTATTCAGATCATTGAAAGCCTTAACAAATGACGATACGGAACCCTGAATGCTTGCTGTATCTTGAGATAAATTTAAGGTTGTCGTTGTTCCGATATTTGTTTTCAATAAATCTAACGTAACACCTTCAATGGCATCTGTGATTTTATTGGAGGTTTTACTAATTGCAATACCGTCAATGATCAATGCGGCATTGCTGGCAGCTATAGTTTCAGTGAGATTTGTTTTTCCGCCAGTCGATGCATCATAAATAAGCTGAGATAATCCTGCATTGTCAGTGTTATCGGTATCCGCATCAGATGTGGTTATTTTTAATGCGTTACTCAATCCGGTATCTTTTGAAGCAATCACTAAACGATTACCTGTGCCATCATTTACGATACTAGCAGTTACACCTGCATTGGCTAGATTTATTGTGTCACGGATACCGGCCAGTGATGAGTTGTTGGAAGAAATGGTAATCGATTGTGCGGCTTTATCTGGATTAAGTGTAAATGTACCGCTACTATAAGTACCAAATTGTATAGTCATTGTACCACTACCGATTGTAGTGCTGGTGGAAGCAAAGTTGGCAGACTTTAATTTCTGTGATTGTGCAAGCGTTTGAATTTCAATGGAATGACTTCCTGTTATCGCCGTTGATGAAGCGCTAACATTGGCCAACGTGGTATCGGCAAGATTGGCCGCTATAGCGGTATATTTTGCCGGATCTGCTAATGCATTAAGACTATTCTGGAATGAAGATATTGCACCTTTCAAGCTACCGAAAGCAGTAAGTTTAGTTTGTTGTTTAGCTTCTTTGTTATCGAGAGCTGCCAATGGCTGACGCTCTACAGACATCAATTGACTGACAATACCATTGATATCTAAACCCGATCCAATTCCTGGAGATGCAAGCATTTTAAGTCCTGTTTCTATTAAATTCTTACTTACGCTTTGTCGTTAAATAAAAGCCCCTGTACTTTATCTAATGTACGTGCAATGTTTATGGCTTCTTCTGTTGGGATCTGTCGGATAACTTCTTTAGTATGAATATCCATTACTTTAATAACCGTTTTGCCAGTGTCTTCATCAATCGAGAAACGCAAATTATGTGCCAGATTATCTACGACCCCTTGAATTTTCTGAACAGCTTGCTGAATTTGTTCTTCTGATTTAGGCTTGTTATTTATTATATCTGATGCAGTTGAGATAGGTGATGAAGTAATATCTGTATCAGGCGTGGATATCTTTCTACCAGTTGATATTGGTGCTGAAGATCCTGGTGATGTGCCTATTCCAGTTAACTGATTGATACTCATGATATGGTTCCTTAAAGTTGAAATGAACGCGGAACAGTTTTTCCTTGGTTCCGCGTATCATTAGCTTTATTTAATGCGATGTATCAATTGCTACGCATTGCTTAACGTAACAGAGAAAGAACATTATTTGGTAGTGAATTTGCTTGTGCAAGAATCGCTACACCCGCTTGTTGCAGAATCTGTCCACGTGTCATGTTAGCTGTTTCAGATGCAAAATCAGCATCCTGAATGCGGCTGCGAGAAGCTGAAAGATTCTCAGAGGAACTTTGCAGATTCGCTATGGTTGAACTAAAACGATTCTGTATTGCACCTAGGTCGCCACGTGCGCTGTTAATTTGACTTAAGGCAGCATCCAGTGTCTTCAGAGCATTCTGTGAATTGGCTGCTGTAGATAAATCTAATGTGGCGACTGAATTGAAAGAACTGGCGGAAGCACCAAATACATCAGCATTCCCACCACCGACAGATATCTGTCCGTTCGTACTAGAGAGTTCAACAGTACCGGTGGCGATAGTTGAATCAGTAGCCGCACCACCTGTTAATGTTCTTGTGGTTGCTCCGGCTACCACACTAGCTGTTTTGGTGGTGCCGGTATTATTAAAATCTTGGATCCCGATATCTCTTCCATCAGCTGTCGAAAGTGTAATTACTGATTTGTTAGATGAACTTGCAAATGAGGCAGTAACACCGGTTAAGGATTGTAAGCCATTGATGGCGGAAGCTAGGCTAGTCAAATCAGAAGTATCAGTAACAGTAGCAGAAACGGAATTGCCATTTAATGTCATAGAAACAGTACCGGTTGATGCTATGCTACCGAGTGTGGCACTGTTGCTTGCTGTTGCGGTGATACCGATACCAGAAGCGGCAGTGTTAATAGCAGCAGCAATGGTTTTGGCATCAGAGCCTACTGCATAACCAATATTACCGGTTGCACCTTTATTATTGGTAAGTACTAGAGCAGCTTCTACAGTAACTCCATTACCAGCTGAATTATCAGCACCAGCTGCAGTTGCAGTATTTACCGCTGTTCCATTGGTGGTTAGTATGTTACTGCCTAATGCGGTAGCGCGAGCATCGGCAATTGATGAAATGTTGATAGTTTGATTAGCATTGGCACCGACTTGGAAGCTTTGATTAAGGAAAGAACCATCTAGTAAGTTTAAGCCGTTAAACTGGGTTTGGCTGGCAACACGCGTTACTTCAGAACTTAATTGTGCGGCTTCGGCTTGTAGTGAAGCGCGATCGCTGGCACTGTTTGTTGCATTAGCAGATTGTACAGCCAGTTCACGAATACGCTGCAAGTTGTTACCGATTTCACCTAGCGCACCTTCAGCGGTTTGTGACAGTGAGATACCATCGTTTGCATTGCGTACAGCTTGATTTAATCCACGGATTTGTGAAGTCATTCTTTCTGAAATTGCTAAACCCGCTGCATCGTCTTTAGCGCTATTAATACGCAAGCCAGATGATAGACGTGTCAAGGATGTATTCAATGATGTTTGTGATGTGTTTAAGTTACGTTGTGCATTTAATGAGGCTACATTAGAGTTAATGATTTGTGGCATTTGGGTTCTCCTTTTTAATAACTATGTGTTTGGCGTAATTGCCAGTTCCGTTGGTTTCCCCGCAATCCAAGAGGGTTTGTAACCGCCGTTGATTGCAGTAACGGACATCATTTTGAAAAGTTTAGGATTTTATATTTCATGATTTTTGTCTAATTAATTGGTTCGTATCATCTATTCATGGTATAAATTGTTTCTATATCAGAAAATTATCTTGTAAAATGCAATAAAAATTCAGATAGTTAATTGGGGATGTCAACTCTGGAAGTTATATCGGCTTCTACCTGTGAAGGGCTGAGATGATCAATGAAGAAAAACTGAAAATATTGATGGTTGAACATTCTGCAGAAGACGCCGAACATATAATACATATATTGGCTCAAGGTGGATTTCAATCCAATTATTTACGTGTCACAACCACTGCTGCTTTGAATGACGCACTTCTAACTCGGGATTGGGATATCGTTCTATCTGATTATGCTTTACCACAACTCAATGCACAGAATGTTTTGCAAATCATAAGAACCCAGAATTTGGGAATACCCTTGATTATCGTGTCTAGTCATGTAAACGAAGAAGCAGCGGAACACATTATGGCTTTGGGTGCATATGATTTTTTGATGAAGAAGAATCTTGCTAGGCTGGTGCCTGCGATACGGCGTAGCTTGCATGAAGTAGAAAATTATCAGCGGTTTATTACTGCACAAGCAGCGTTACAAAAAAGCGAAGCTCTTTTCCAAGCAATCACATCTAATCTTCCTGGAGTCGTTTTTCAGTTCTTGTTAATAGCTAACCATAAAACTAGCTTCCACTATGTTAGTGATGCCAGTGAGACCCTTTTAGGATTATTACCGCAGAAACTAATGGATAATCCTGAATTATTTCCAGAATTAATCTTGCCGGATGACAGAGAGTCTTATCACCAACTGATGATTACATCAGCAGAGCAGCTTTCAACTTGGAATTGGGAAGGTTGTATCCAGGTGAAAGGGGATAGTGATATTAAATGGATCAGCTTGCGTGCAACACCCAGAAGAGTTTCAGATGATGCGACACTTTGGGATGGTATTATGATTAATATTACTCGAAATAAACTGGCCGAACGTGAGATTGCGCGTTCGAGAGAACAGTTGGCAGAATTGTCTTCTTATCTGCAAAAAGTCAAAGAGCAAGAGCGTGCTCGAATTGCACGAGAAATTCATGATGATATCGGGGGAACATTAACTGCAATCAAATGTGAACTCTATCCATGCATGGATGCAATGTTAAGGAAACCTGAATTCTATCAGCAGAAAGCAAAATCTATTGAATCCTTAGTAGATCGTGTAATTGACAGTACGCGACGGATTTCTTTGGATCTGCGGCCAGGTATTTTAGATTGTGGTATTGTCGCAGCTGTTCAGTGGCAAGCAAAAGAGTTCAGTAATCGTACAGGTATTGCTTGTAAAGTATCTTGCGGGAATGATGAAATATCTTTGGATTCAGATTTGGCGATAGCAATTTTTCGTATTTTCCAGGAAGCTCTGACAAATATTTCAAAGCATGCTCATGCTGATCGTATTCAGGTAAAGCTTGTGGAATTGGATAGATTGATTCTGCTTGAAGTGATTGATAATGGGCGTGGTATCACGAATGTCGATATGGAGAAGCCGGATTCCTTTGGAATTCGTGGTATGCGTGAGCGTTGCCAGCAATTAAAAGGAAATTTTCATATTTCTGGGGATCCAGAAAAAGGGACTAAGGTAACTATTCTTATTCCTATTGGTAATTTAGAACAAAATTCCGTTCATGTGACTGAAACTGATCTAGAAGGAGGGGTAGCCAAAATTCCACGATCTGAGTATATAATGAAGAAAAGAAAATTTCGTGGTTCTGAATAGCTGGAGATGTAAATGATAAGTGTAATGATTGCTGATGATCATGCAATTGTTCGCCAAGGTTTGAAACAGATACTCAGTGAGACTGATGATATTAAAGTAACTGGTGAAGCAGAGACGGGATTTCAAGCAATCAAAATTGCACGACAGCAAGATTTCGATGTTATGTTACTGGACATTTCTTTGCCTGATAGAAACGGTATTGAGATTCTGAAGCAAATAAGAAAGGATAAGCCAAATCTTGCAGTTCTAATGCTCAGTATGCACAATGAACACGAATTTGCAATTCGTGCATTAAAAGCGGGGGCTGCTGGTTATCTGAACAAACAAAGCGCTCCTGCACAACTTGTTGTAGCTATTCGTCAGGTAGCAAAAGGCGATAAGTATGTTAGTCCAGCTGTTGCTCAGGAGCTCGCCAACACTATCAACGCGGATGCGGATAAGCCACTTTATACCACTTTATCCGATCGAGAATATCAAACGCTATGTTTTATTGCTGAGGGTAAAACATTATCGGAAATATCAACTGAAATGTTTCTGAGCCCCAAAACAGTCAGTGTTTATCGTGCACGTTTGCTGGATAAGCTCAAGTTAACTAACAACTCAGAATTAATTCGTTATGCGATAAAAAATAAATTGGTTGATTGATTTTATAGTTGTTTCGTTAATGGTTTACAAGCATTAAATCGATATATGGATATCTTTTTTTTATATTTTAATTCGGATAAAGATTAAATATGGATTGTGGTTGTATTTATTTAGTTTTAGGAATCGTTCTTAACAACATGTTTAGATTCTGATCAATTTTATGAGTCAAATAAGAAACCTCAATCCAACAATTATTGCCCGTGAAGCATTGCGGCAGTTGGAGCTGCTTAGAATTCCTCCAACACCGGATAATTACCATAAGCTGTATGACCAAATTGCAGGTAGTTCGAGAAATGACGTGAGTTCTTCTCTTGTTCCGGCATCAATGAGTCAACAAATACACGTGACTAACCTAGAAGCCCCAATTACCTGGGGAAGTACGATAGAAGTATTATTGAAGCAACTTGAAAGTAGGCAAGGTACATTGACTATAGTCAAAAAACGGGAAGGTGTTAATCGGGTGCTTGCTAAATTCTCTAAAGATTCGAATCAATTGCATAATAAGCTAAAGGCACTAATTGACTCATGGGGAACATTAGTTACAACATCTCCAGGACCGGAGGATAATGAACGAACAGAGAGCTTCGCGTCTAATGTACTGCAAGCTGATTCAGATATCAAGAATTCTCAATCAGACAACCCAGCATCAGAACAAAATCATATAACTAATCGCCTATTGGAGTTACTGGCACAGATGCTAGAGCATACCGTTGCCATCCAGATCGAAGATGTTGCCTTGTCTGAAGAGGCTAGAATTCTGGCGCACCAAGTACGAAGAATTCAGAATAAGCCAGAAATGGAACAATTTACGACTTGTTTTCAACAGTTTTGTTGTAAATTTGATGCCTATGGTGAGAATGGTATTCAGTTGAAAAAAGGCTTGCTCAAGCTACTTAATAGATTGATGGATGGTACGGGTGAACTATTAGCTGAAGATCAGTGGACTAGGAATCAAATTGATAGATTGCGAGAAACGATATCTAGGCCACTGGATCTCCGTGTAATAGCCCAGGCTGAGAATTATCTAGAGGAGATAGCGCAGAGACAGGAGGTAATTAAGCATAACTTAAGTGAAGCCAAAACGACTCTGAAAAAGATGGTGGCTTCCCTAATTACCAATATTGAGGAGCTAACTGACACTACGGGGGAGTACCAAGATAAACTTGAGCAGTATTCGCAAAAGATTAGTAAGACTGACGATATAAAAGAACTCAATCAGTTGCTTGTACTAATCATGGAAGAAACCAAACAAATGCAAAGAAGTACATTGAGTTACCGTAACGATTTTCTTGCTGCTCGTGCAGAGGTTAGTTTGGCGCAGAGTAAAATCAATCAGCTTGAAAGTGAGTTACTGGAAATGGGTGAGAAAGTACATGAAGATCATCTAACGGGCATATTGAATCGACGTGGGTTGGACAACGCTTTTGAACGTGAAACTTCTCGTGCGACGCGTCATCAGGCTCCATTTTGTTATGCGCTGCTGGATATTGATAATTTCAAACAACTTAATGACACGCACGGACATAAAGTTGGTGATGATGCACTGGTGTATCTGGTTGAAGCAGTTAAAGATACGACTCGACCTGAAGATATTGTGTCGCGGTATGGTGGTGAGGAGTTTGTGATTTTGCTACCAAATACTGAGCTTGAAGAGGCCGTTCATGTTTTATCAAGAATACGGCGCAATTTGACCAAGAAGTTTTTTCTACATGAAAATAAGCGTCTGCTAATTACTTTTAGTGCGGGCGTTGCCCAACATCAGCCAGGAGAGCCACAAGAAAGTATTTTTAAGCGCGCCGATGAAGCTTTGTATCGTGCCAAAAAAGGTGGTAAGAATCAAATACTCACATCCGAATAATTTTCTATTACTTATCACTACTGCTCCATTAATGAGAGAGTACTGCGGCTCGATTCAGATCTAATTGGTATATCTTATTATAACTTATTGATTGTATGTAATAGCTATGTATTCTTCACTGTGTATAATCTTTCTCAAAATACTAAAATTTGTACCGAGACATGAATTTGAGACATTTGTAAAGCGATATCATTCAGACCGTCTCTTCCTTACTGCATTCAGATGTCCCAATTAGGCCCGCCGTCTTTATCACCTGGGCAGTGTAAAACTGACGCCTTCGAACTTGTCCCGCATTCACGAAGATAAACCCTATGCTATGTATGAAGCGCTGCCTGGAAAATTGTTGCATC
>JAMXAE010000137.1 GCA_024281695.1 Nitrosomonas sp.
GTAATGTTAAGGCTTTGGTAGAAGCGTTCGAAATAAGTTTGCATGATATCAGTACTGAAATAGTCATGTCCGGCTGGTACCGCAGTATGAGTAGTGAAAACGGTATTGACGGCCACAGTTTCCAATGCGCTGGCAAAATCAAGTCCTTGCTGTACCAGATTGTGAACGCGCTCAAGGATCATAAAAGCAGCGTGGCCTTCGTTGATATGCCATACGGTTGGCTTGATGCCCATGGCTTGTAATGCACGCACACCGCCCATACCCAATATGATCTCTTGCTCAATGCGCATGATTCTGTCGCCGCCATACAGATTGTGAGTAATGTAGCGATCTTGCGGAGAATTTTCCGGTAAGTCGGTATCCAGTAGATAAAGTGTGACATGACCAATCCTTGCCTGCCATAACTTTACAACGATCTGGCGTTGTGGCAATGCCACTTCAATTTTTACACTCGAGCCATCTTCACGTAATACTGGTGTTACCGGAAGATCTTCAAAATCTGAGATAGTGTAGGTTACTTGCTGATTGCCTTGGGTATCGATGGTTTGAGAAAAATACCCTTGGCGGTAGAGCAGACCAATCGCCACGAAAGGTAGGTGTAAATCACTGGCTGCCTTGCAATGATCTCCGGCCAAGATACCCAAGCCACCGGAGTAAATCGGTAAACTTTCATGGAAACCAAACTCGAAGCAGAAGTAGGCAATCTGGTCCTGCGGACTGAGTCCTCCAATGTTATCTTGTGATGAGCGTTCGTAATGATAGGAATCATAAGTGGATAAAATGCTGTTGTAGGTAGCGAGAAAAACGCGATCTTCGGTTGCTCTCAATAGCGTGGATTCATCCACTCGTTTGAGAAATGCCTTGGGATTATGGCCTACCGCTTCCCATAAATGGGGATCAAGGCGTGAAAACAGTGTACGTGTCGCACGATCCCAGCTATACCAGAGATTGTTGGCTAACTCTTCCAATCGCTTTAAACGAGCGGGTATTTTAGGATTGACTGTAATGCTGAAAGCGGTTCTCGAAAACATATGACGGTGCTCCTTGATGAGAATTGTTTTTGTATGAGCGTACCCTGACGGGTTAATGCATAAAATTAAGCAATGGAAATCCAATAAAATGACGAAATTGTTATAAGTTTCTTAAAATGCGCAATCCTGAGTATTGACTAAATTGTGTACTTCTTTGTTAGCGCCTAGCAAACTAATTTTAGGATTTGTGATGACATGTACCGGGATTTCATTCATTATTGCAGAGAATCGCCCTTTATCTCGGAATGCCCGCATAAAGTTACCAGAACTGAGTATGTTAATAATTTTGGGTGCAATCCCACCTGTAATATATACGCCATTACGACATAATCCTGCAAGTGCCAGATTGCCGGCATAAGCACCGTAAATCTCAGCAAACAAATCCAGTGACTTGAGTGCGATCGGATGTTTGCGCTTTAGTGCGAGTGTCGTTATAGTGGCGCCGCTATCTTCCTCAAGATCCAGTTGGGTCAGGCCTGAGAATACTGCCAGATTCGTTTGTAGAAAATTGAAAATATTAGTTAATCCAGATCCAGACAACAGACGTTCTACTGAAACATGGCCAAATTTATGATGTAGTGTCTCGAATAAGCTAACCTGCAATTTATTGGTCGGTGCAAAATCGATATGGCCTGCTTCTGTTGATAAGGGAAAATAGCGATCTCCTAGCCAGGCAAGCCATGCGACCCCCATGCCCGTACCGGCACCTAGCACGACACGCATTGCCTGTGCCTGCATTTTTCCTGTTTGGAGTGTGATTAGGTCATCGGGAGGCAGTATTTCAATTGCTAATGCAGCTGCTTCAAAATCATTGATGAGCTTAACAACAGGAATTGAGAATGCATTGGCAATGTCGGTGCTGCTTATATGCCAGGGTAGATTGGTTAATTTTGCTTGCTGCGCAATAATGGGTCCGGCGACTGCAAAGCATGCCGCTACTGGGTCATCCAGTGTCTTTTCTACTTTGGCTCGGTGTAGGAAATCTTTGAGCAGATCATGAAAATTTTCATAAGTGCAGCTGTCATAACGATGTGTGAATTGCTCGCGTACTTTTCCATTAACTATCTCATCTATTTGTAAAATAGTTTTGGTGCCGCCAATGTCGCCAGAAATGAGCTGTTTGTTCAATTGGTTATGAATCTATCAATAAATCAGTCAAAAACTATCAATAACTGTAACACTGTTCAGATAATCAGTTTTTACAAACTCACTCAATAGTATACATCGGCTCACATATTTTGATTGTTTTTGCTTTGGTTTGACATACAATCGGACATTCAGTACATTTTCTGGGATATCGGAGAAGGTTGTTACTCGGTGTCGCAACCAATCTTATTAAGATGTTTTTATTGAGAGCCCTATGACTGATCCATTGACTATCGCAAAAACAAGCGAGACCGACTTGACTCTGCTGCCAGCAATGGCCACCCGCCATGGTTGCATTACCGGCGCGACCGGGACTGGCAAAACGGTGACTTTGCAGAAGCTGGCAGAAAGTTTTTCCAGTATCGGTGTGCCGGTATTCATGGCAGATGTGAAAGGTGACTTAACCGGCATCTGTAAACCGGGATCGTTGTCCGAAAAAATTAAAGCACGTATCGGCCAGTTAGCATTGGATCTACCCGCGTGGCAAGGCTATCCGGTGACATTGTGGGATGTATTGCAGGAGCATGGTCATCCGCTGCGCGCAACCATCTCCGATCTGGGGCCATTGTTATTGGCGCGCTTGTTGAATCTGAATGAAACCCAGGAAGGTGTGCTTACTTTAGTGTTTAAAGTAGCGGATGATCACGGGCTGTTGTTGCTTGATTTGAAGGATTTGCGGGCGCTGCTGCAATTTGTCGGCGATCATGCAGATCAGTTCAAGACCCAATATGGCAATGTTTCACCGGCATCCATCGGTGCCATCCAGCGCAGCTTATTGCAGATAGAAAAGCAGGGTGGAGACAAATTTTTTGGCGAGCCGATGCTGAATATCGAGGATTTGATGCAAACCATCGATGGCAAGGGTGTCATCAATATCCTGGCTGCCGACAAACTATTGAATTCGCCCAGACTGTACAGCACCTATTTACTTTGGATGTTATCCGAGTTGTACGAAAACCTGCCGGAAGTCGGTGATCGTGAACAACCTAAATTGGTGTTCTTTTTTGACGAAGCGCATTTGCTGTTTAGCATGACATCACCGGCACTGTTGGAGAAGATCGAGCAGGTCGTGCGATTGATTCGCTCCAAAGGCGTGGGAGTTTATTTCGTCACGCAAAATCCTTTTGATATTCCAGAGAAAATATTAACCCAATTGGGAAATCGCATTCAGCATGCTTTGCGGGCATTCACACCGCGCGACCAGAAAGCAGTGAATGCGATCGCTGAAACTATGCGTCCCAATCCGAAACTGGATATCAAGCAGGCCATACTTGAGCTGTCAGTGGGTGAAGCACTGATTTCTTTTCTTGCGCCTGATGGTTCTCCCACGGTGACAGAGCGGGCTTTTGTGCTGCCTCCGGTCAGTCAGATTGGTCCCATTACGCCTGATGAACGCAAACAATTGATGCAGTCTTCCATCGTGGCCGGAGTTTATGAACAGGCCATTGATCGGGAGAGTGCGTTTGAGATGCTGCAAGCAAGGATGGGTGCTGATAATCCACAGAACGGTTTGCCTCAATCCGCTGTACAGGGCGATCATCCGATCAAACAGATTGGAAAGGGAGTTCTGGGTGAATTGGGCGATTTGCTGTTTGGCGGCTCAAAGGGAGAGAAACGGAATGGTCGTCGCGAGGGAGTGATCGATGCTTTTGCAAAGAGTGCCGCCCGTTCGGTGGGTTCATCTATTGCGCGCGAAATCACTCGCGGCCTACTGGGATCTTTGCTTGGTCAGAAGCGCCGCTAGTAGATAAACACTTGAGCAACATACATTGAGAAGTTGATTCAGAACCTGAATAATTTATAGAGAGCTTGGAGTGGGAAATACTTGCTTTCGATTCTATACCGAGTGTGGATAGTTGCTTCCGATGCAATGATGTACTGGTCGTATTTCGTTGGTGAGTGAACCCAAATCGTCAGTGCAATAAGGTCTACTGTAAGCAAACAGAATGAAGTGAAAGGGGAGCACTTGCTATGGATGCTGGACTGTTAATGTATCTTCGCTGGGAAAGGTAAAGTTTTAACAAACTATGGATGCCTATCGTCTGTTACTCAGTGTTCTCGTTGAGTACGCCTATTTCTCAGGCCATATTTGCAAAACACTCAAATTTATTCCCATTGGACCCGCTGTCACTACGCTAAACAAAGCAGGCTTGCTAGTTAAGTCACCTAAAAGCGGTATCTCAGTTTTTTACGACAAGGACTTCATGAATAGATTGCGTCTTCACGCTCAAGATGGCTTATCGCTAGTGTTTGAAGTCTTCTCCAAGGATCTTATTTTCGCTATACAACGCCTACTGCGCAGATGGATAACAGCATTCCTTTTCTGAGTAATCAACAGGTAACACTGGATGCAACTGACAAACGAATGTTGCATAGCGATCACTATGTCACTGATGAATCATCTATTGATATCAATGATGATCAGCTCAAAGGCATGTTAATTTATATCAATTAGCTGCAGTAGAAATAATCTTGGTTTCTCACTTCAACGATTGGAATTTAATCATCGACCTTGACGATATAGCACGCAAGTTGAAGAGCGTATCATTAGAGCACCTAGTGGGGTGTGGGTTAATCGCCTTTTCAAATAGCAAATAGCGGAGATGCCTATGCATGATGTTCCACTCTATCAGCAACTATTTGAGGTCAGTCCACACCCTTATCTGATCCTCTCCGCAGATAGCGGCTTTACCATTGTGGCTGTGAATAATAAGTATCTTGAAGTGACTGGCACACAGCGAGAAATCATTGTGGGTCATGGCTTGTTTGAAATCTTTCCCGACAATCCGGGCGATCACTCGAGCAGTAGCGTCAATGATTTGCGCACTTCTTTGAACCATGTGCTCAGCGAAAAGCGCGCGGATACCATGAGTGTACAAAAGTACGATATCCCACTGAGGGACGGCAGTGAAAACTTCGAGCTCAAATATTGGAGTCCCGTCAATACGCCCGTATTGGATGCAGAAGGTCGTGTCATTTACATCATTCATCACGTAGAAGATGTTACTGAATTTATTGTCAGTCGTGAGCGTGTTAGTCACGATAGGAAAACGCAAATAAGCAAAGCGGATGCTCGCATGGAGCGGATGGAAGCAGAAATCATGCGTCGTGCGGCTGAAGTCAAAGAAGCGAATCGTGCATTGAAGGCGGCAATGGAAGAATTGTCTCATCTTAATCAACGTCTGACGGAGTTGGATCGTCTCAAATCACAATTCTTCGCAAATATCAGTCATGAGTTACGCACCCCGCTTATGCTGATCTTAGCGCCTTTAGAGAATCGCCTGCGTCAGCTAATTAATACCCAGGTTTCAACGAAGGAACGTCATGAGACTGAGTTGATGTTGCGTAATGCGCGCCTGCTTTATCGTCATGTTAATGATTTACTGGATGCGGCTAAACTGGAAGCCGGTTGTATGAAGGTCTACTGGGCACGATTTGATTTGGCCAAACTGGTGAGAACCATGGCTAGTCACTTCGAGTCATTGGCACACGATCGAAAGATCGCCTATCGGGTGATTTCGCCGGAAATACTGGTGATAGAAAGTGACCACGAGAAGTTACAACGCGTGTTGCTGAATCTGCTCTCAAATGCTTTTAAATTTACTCAGAATAATGGTTCCATCACCATACAGCTATTTTCCACGGGCGATTATGCGCATATTGAAGTACAAGATACTGGACCGGGTATTCCTATCGATATGCGTGAGCGAGTATTCGAACGCTTCGCTCAGATTGATAGTAGCATCCATCAATATCATGGCGGCACCGGTTTGGGATTAGCTATCGTCAAAGATTTTGTTGAGTTGCTTGGCGGTAAAGTGATGCTGGATGAAACTCCGGGAGGGGGTGCTTTATTCAGAATCATTCTGCCGTTCATGGCACCTACCCGCTCAACATTAGCAGACCCAACTTCACTGGATACGATCATTCTGCACGAGGTAGTCGAAGAGCTCCAATCGAGTTCAGTCATTGTTCCACCACTGATAACAGTATCCGCTGACCATCAGCCATTGGTGTTGGTTGTGGAAGACAATGTGGATATGAACCAGTTCATTGCTGATATGTTGCGGACGCATTATCGTGTCGCTTGTGCCTTCAATGGTCAACAAGGGCTTGAGCAAGCTCTGGCGTTTTCTCCTGATCTAATTCTTTCCGATATCATGATGCCGCTGATGAACGGCGATCAAATGGTGATGGAATTGCGCCGATGGCCTAAGCTAGTTGATGTGCCCATTGTTATGTTGACTGCGAAAGCGGATGAAGATCTTTGTGTAAAGCTGCTTAAAATGGGTGTGCAGGATTATCTTAACAAGCCCTTTACGGTGGATGAATTGCTAGCCCGAGTTGATAAGCTGCTTACAGAGCGTCGGCGTGTCAGTGCGCAGCTGCGTGAAAGTGAAGTGCGCTTCCAGGCTACTTTTGAGCAAGCAGCCGTAGGTATCGCGATCGTCTCGCCGGAAGGGCGCTGGCTTCGTGTCAATCAAAAGCTTTGTGAGATTACTGGCTATAGCCATGACGAATTAATGGCGCTTACTTTCCAGGAGATTACTCATCCAGATGATTTGGAAAAGGATCTGAATTATGTAAGGCAAGTGCTGACTGGCGATCTCGCTACTTATACGATAGAAAAGCGCTATATCTGCAAAGATAACAGCGTGATTTGGATCAATCTCACCACCTCTTTAGTGTGCCAGGCCGATAGCACTCCAGATTATTTCGTTGCCATCATTCAAGACATTCAAGTTCGCAAAGAAATTGAAGCGAACTTGACGGAAGCCAAACGCATTGCTAATTTTGGCCACTGGAAATGGGATATCGGTACCAATAAGCAGATTTGGTCAAAAGAAATTTATTCTATCTATGGTCGTGACCTCGATCTGCCGCCCGCGAATTATCAGGAAGTTTCTGACTATTTTACTGAAGAGAGTTGGGTTAAGCTTGCTGCTGCTGTAGAAAAATGTTTGGCGGAAGGATTAGCCTATCAATGCGATGCCGAGGTAGTCAGGTCAGACGGGAGTCATCGCTGGATTATTGCTCGAGGTGAAGCGATACGCGATGCCGATGGGCGGATTGTCGCACTACATGGCATGGTGCAGGACATTACTGAGCGTAAGCTGGCAGAAGTAGCACTTCAAGAAAGCAAAGACCAACTCAAATTGTTCATTGAATATGCCCCTGCTTCCCTGGCCATGTTTGATCGCGAAATGCGCTATCTCGCACTCAGTCAACGTTGGCGCAACGATTATTTTATTGGTGAGCGCGATCTGATCGGATTCTGTCATTACGACATTTTTCCAGATATTAGTGATGAATGGAAAGCTATCCATCTTAGATGCCTCTCGGGAGAAATCATTCGTGCAGATGAAGATCGCTTTGAACGGATTGATGGCAGGATACTTTGGTTGCGCTGGGAAGTGCGACCTTGGTATTTAGCCAGCGGCATTATCGGTGGCATTGTCATTTTTACTGAGGATATCACGCATCAGAAAAAAACCGAGGAAGCACTTCAACAACTTAATACCAATCTGGAAAAACGTATTACAGAGCGTACTACCGAATTAAAGATTCTTAACCAGTCGCTGGAAAGCTTTGTTTATTCTGTTTCTCATGATTTGAAAGCGCCATTACGTGGTGTGGAGGGATACAGTCGACTTCTGGAGGAAGATTATTTCGAACGATTGGATGATGAAGGGCGTTTATTTATTCGTAATATTCGTGCGGGGGTGACTCGTATGAATGAGCTCATCAATGATTTATTGGCTTATTCACGTATGGAGCGGTGCAAACTGGAATCCAAAGTGCTGGATCTGGCCGCATTAGTCCATCAGGGGTTAGCAGAATGTGACGAAGATATCGCTTCTCATCAGATCGAAGTCGTTGTTAATCTTCCGCCAATTCAGGCCTATGGCGATCGTGATGGTTTGGCGCTGGTATTGCGAAATTTATTGGAGAATGCGATCAAGTTCAGCAAGCACTCACCTCATCCGCGCATTGAGTTTGGTATTGATAAAGATAATCATAAG
>JAMXAE010000138.1 GCA_024281695.1 Nitrosomonas sp.
CATCACAACACCATTCATGGTTTTCAGCATTTACCATTTGAAGAAGCCGTCAAAGAAGTTGAAGCATTAACCGGTGTTCACGGTTATCTTTCAGATGAACGAAACCGTGCACTATATCGAAAAGGCTCTATTAACGATGTAGATCTGGCTGCTGCTATTGCGCACGACTCTGAACTACGGGCTGATCAAGTAGTGTGTCAATTCGATCAAGTCAGGATTACCTGCAATGACATTTATCTCGCCGCTTTACTATATGACTTGCAAGGGGTTTCTTCGAGTCAATTAACGTGGCAAATCGAAGAATTGAATGCTCTACAGAAAATTCGCTCCGACGTTCCTAAGTCGGTACGCGAGAAACTATTGGCAGCCAATCCAGATGAAGCTGTTGCCGTCCAACAAATTTGGAATCTTATTTTATACAAGCTGAAATTACAGCAATCTTCATTGCATCCGGAAAATATGCTCGATTTATCGGAGGAAGAAGCAAAAGCTTGGTTAGATCAGATTCAAGCTACTCAATCCAATGATGAGGGTAGTTTGGTGATTCATCAAAAAATGCGTAAAGAAGCTGAAATCAAGCTGAACGATATGCTGGGGCAATTGGGCGAACACATCACTATGCGCGATGTCATCAAGGATCTCACCGGAATAGATATTTTATATTCAGTTCGCACTAAATTAATACGTACCTGCGCATCCGCTTTAGACGAAGGGATAGCCGCATGGAAGTTGCCAGGTTGTGACGAAGCTGGATTATATTCAGCCTGGCGCTCGGTGATGCAATACGATGCCAATCCGTTTCTGCATGACTTACCAGATTGGCAACGCGTTATCGCCGAGACTCCGGAAGATCCGGTTGATTGCATTATCATGCAACTAACCCATATGGAAATTCCCGAGGAGAAATGGGAAGGGTATTTGCGTTTACTTGCCTTTGATCTACCGGGCTGGGCGGGCATGATTAACTGGCGGCAACATCGTTCGCATTATCTTCCAGACACTGGCCCATCAAAAGTCCATTTGGCGGATTATCTTGCTATCCGTTTGACATTGGATCGATTATGGCTTTATCAAGCCTGCGAAGAAATCTGGAATATTGATGCAAGAGTAGAAGCGCTCCGGTTCTATTTCCAGAAGAATCTATCGGAATTTATGGTGCGGAAGTTATTTTACCAGGGAGATTTGCCGGAATATCTGACCAATTCTGTTAGGAGTCTTCTGCTTCGCACCAGTTCAGAACGATACAAACAATCAGAGTGGCAGGATCTCGCAGACTTGATCTGGACCTGGCAACACAGTCCAATGGTCGAAAATCATGTTAAGCACAATGCTTTCAACGATGGTTGGCGATTGTTCGGCTTATGTCAGCATCTAGGGATTAATGCCACAGCGCTTCAAAATGCTCAACCCAATGATTTGCACAGCATGTTGAAGACCCTTAATGAATTTACTGCAGATAAACGTGGCAAACTTTGGCTATATGCTTACGAATTTCATTATCGAGAGAATTTCTATCAGATCTTGCATGCCAATCTGAAACGCGGGCGTTGGGCTAAACGCGAAACCAGGCCGCAAGCACAGATTGTCACTTGTATGGATGATCGTGAAGAAAGCTTGCGTCGTCAATTAGAAGAGATTAATCCCGCTATTGAAACTTTAGGTGCAGCCGGATTCTTTGGCGTTCCAATGAATTACATGGGTATTGATGATACAAAAAAGAAGAAGCAATGCCCTCTTCCCGTAACCCCTGTCAATGAGGTAAAAGAAGTACCTAGGGAAGGCGTTGAGCATATATTACATGAGCACACCATTGGCTATCGTTTCTATAAAAAACTGTCTTATTTATTGAATCAGTCATTACGACGCAGTCTTGTTATTTCCCATGCAGTAATAGACGCATTTGCACCCATTCTATTTTTAGGCTTATTCGGCAAAGTTTTCTTGCCTAAATATACATTAGCAGTCAATAACATGCTGCGCCGAAGTATCGAAAAACAAGTCCCTACCCGATTGATGTTCACAGCACCCGCATCAGATATCGTCGCAACACCAGAAAATCCCCGCTTAGGTTTTACAGATCAAGAGCAAGCTGACAAATTGACGGTGTTCATGCGTACTACGGGCTTGTCATATGGTTTTGCGCCAATCGTCGTTCTTTTTGGACACGGCTCAACCAATCAGAATAATCCGCATGGGTTTGCTTATAATTGTGGCGCATGCAGTGGTAAGCGTGGCGGCCCTAATGCAAGGTTATTTGCTGCTATGGCTAATCGCCCTGAAATTCGAGCACTATTAGCACAACGTGACATCCATATTCCCGACGATACCTGGTTTGTCGGTGCCGAACATGATACTTGTAGCGATGAATATACTTGGTATGATGTGATTGATATTCCTCAGTATGCCTTACCCAATTTTGAAGCGGTTAAGAATGATCTGCTCAGAGCAAGTAGAGCTTCCGCACATGAACGCTGCCGACGCTTTGCTTCAGCCAATAATCCCAAAACACCCGAAGCTGGAAAAGAACATGTTTTTTTACGTGCCAATGATTTTTCCCAGGCTTTCCCTGAATACAATCACGCCACCATTGCAGGTGCAATCATTGGTCGGCGCTCAGTTTCTCAAGGCACGTTTCTCGACCGACGTGTTTTTCTAATTTCATACGATCCAACACAGGATGCTGATGGCAAATTACTTGAGAATTTACTATTAGCGGTCGGCCCTGTTGGTGCCGGTATCAATCTCGAATATTACTTTTCCACCGTTAATAACGACTATTTCGGCTGTGGCACAAAGGTCACACATAACATTACGGGTATGTTCGGAGTCATGGAAGGTACTACCAGTGATTTACGCACAGGTCTGTCCAAGCAAATGGTGGAAATTCATGAACCGCTCCGCTTACAAGTGCTTATTGAAGCAAAAACCGAAATTCTTGGGCAAATTTATGAACGTCAAGCGGTTATTCGCGAGCTGGTCGGCGGAGGTTGGATATTGTTAGGTGCTATTGATCCAGATAGCGGTGCAATATCGATATTCGAACGTGGTATCGGTTTTGTTCCATGGCAAGCTGAAAAAAGACAGATATCGGTTTTCGATAATTCGGTTTCTTATTATCAGAACGAAAACGAGCCACTCCCCCCTGTTTTGATAAAACAACCTGAACGGATGGAGGCGTAGAATGGATTATTTGGTTGCACTAATTCCGCTTTTACCGCTATTGGTTGCATTCCTGATTGGAATCAACTTCTTGATTTCCCATAATGTAAGCAAGCAACACGAACATATTACGTCTATCGCTGTAAGAACTGCCATCATCTTATCCAGCCTACTCGCCATTGCTTTACTCATTTCAGATTTGCTCGGCAACAACACTGGTTCATTCCATGTTGGGCAGTGGTTAGGAAGTGAGCGGCTAAATATCGAGTTACGGTTCATTACCAGTGGCTTTAGTGTCATAACCGCAGCTTTATTTTCAGTCATTCTTTTGATCGTTGTTCAATTTTCTACCTATTATCTGCACCGAGAAAAAGGATTCATCCGTTATCTTTTTATTTTCAGCTTATTTTCCACCGGAATGATGCTGATATCGTTGTCTGGCAATGCAGTAGTTACTTTTATAGGTTGGGAGATTGCTGGTCTGTGTTCTTTCTTGCTAATTTCTTATGCGTATGAACGCCCAGTAGCAACGATCAATGCAACCCGTGTTTTTGTAACTAATCGTATCGGTGACGCCTGTTTCATTTTTGGCATTGCTTTAACTTTTTATTATGCACAGACCACCAATTGGACCGATCTAAATGCGAAAGCAGCATTGATCAATACATCACATGCAACTGTGATCGCCTTATGCTTCGCTGTCGCTGCTCTGACTAAATCCGCGCAGTTGCCATTTTCTCCTTGGTTAGCGAGGGCGATGGAAGGCCCCACACCTTCAAGTGCGGTGTTCTACGGTTCCGTCATGATACATTCAGGAGTATTCCTAGTCATTTTGCTACAGCCTATATTTGAGCGCGCACCTTTTGTGATGATCTTGTTAGTCATCATTGGTTTGTTAACTGCTATTTATAGTTTTATTGTTGGATTAACACAAACCGACGTAAAAAGTTCGATTTGTTTTGCAATTACCGGGCAAATTGGATTGATGTTTATCGAATGTGGCCTTGGATTCTGGGAACTGGCAAGCTGGCATATGTGTGCACACGTCATTGTGCGAGCTTACCAGGTTCTGACTTCACCTTCTCTTGTGCTTTATGCGAATGGTAATCCCATGCAGCCTGTATCCAGAGAATTGAGTCATCTCCGCTGGTTGTACAATTCATCGCTACAACGCTTCTGGCTTGACCCTATCATTGATCGCGCCTTGGTAAGACCCATTCATCGGTTAGGTCAGGATCTGGATTATTTTGACAATTATGTCATAGACCGCGCCATGGGATCGCCCACTTCTCGTGATGCCATATCAACACTAGTGCAATTAGAGCAAAAAATTAAATTCGCACGCTCTGGCTATGATGCGAATGAATTTGGTCGCGGCAAAGGAATTGCTGGGAAAATTTTTGAGTGGACAGCAAGTGCAATGAGTTGGTTTGAGGAACGATTAGTTCTCCGTGGTATTGGGATTGAAATGGTTGATATCGGTAAGGAGTTAGGGCATCTCGCCAATTCATTTGAGAAATTAATACTCAAGCCACGCTATCTCGTTGTATTTGTTATCGTGGTATTACTGAGTGCATCTTCAATATGAGGATTGAATGGATACTGTAAATATTACATTTTGGTGGGAAACAGCCGCGTTCCCACTACTAACATTAATGACGATAACTCCTTTGGTAACAATGGTGGCAGTTTTACTGTCACCAACCCAAATTCTCGCGTTACGCATTAGTTTCTTAGGAATGATACTCACTTTATTAATGAGCATCTATCTACTGTTTGTTTTCGATACTACCCAATCTGGCATTCAACTCTACGAACAGGTGCAGAATCTAATATTCACCTATACTGTTGGTGTCGATGGAACAAGTATTTTGTTCATTCCATTGACGGCCATCCTGGCGTTGCTGACTCTGATTTATACTTTGACCAATCGCCACGCGGCGGCTTCTGACAAAACCTATATTGCTGCACTACTAGGATATGAAGCCGTTTTGATCGGTGCATTTGCAGCAATGAATGCGCTACAATTTTGGTTCTGTTGTTTATTGGAATTGATTCCAGTTGCTATATTAACCATCCACTCTGGTACTGGGCAAAACCGCCGCTGGGTCGTCGCACTTTTATTACAGCATTGGATAAGCGGCCTGTTAATGGTTCTTGCCGGATTCTTGATGCTTGGATTCAGTATTATGGGTTCAGGCGATACAATAACCTTTGACTGGTTGGCCATGCAGCAAAGCGATGAAAGGGTAGAATATGCCACACTGGTTTTTTTCCTACTATTTTTTGGCTTTGCAATCCGAATGCCTTTGTTCCCATTTCATGGTTGGCTTCCAGTACTTGCTGAACAAGGTACCGTAGCAAGTGTAGGAATCCTGCTAGTCAGTCTGAAATTGGGTATTTATGCGGCCATCCGTTTCCTGATCCCGGTTCTGCCAGAAACCGCAGCGCAATGGTCTTGGCTAGTGCTAATTTTCGGATTAATCGGCATCTTATATGGCGCCTTGTTAGCACTGATGCAAATTAACATCCGTCGCCTGTTGGCGTTTGCTGTCATTAGTCAAACGGGAATATTGGTTATTGGCATTTTTGCCTTTAACCGGTATGGATTAGAAGGCAGCATGTTGCTCGCTATCGCTTTTGGATTAGCAGCGGCTGGCATGCTATTCAGTATTGGCATGATATATAAGCGCACCAATACCTCCATGATCCCGCGTTTGGGCGGAATGTTCGATGCTAACGCGGGAATAGCGATTTTATTTGTTATCAGTGCGCTAAGTACCATGGTTATGCCAGGTACCCCAGGATTTGATGGCATCCATTTACTCATTGAAGGCTCCATTAAAGAGCATGGCTGGCTTATCTCGATTGTCGTGCTAATTGGTAACGTTTTGGCAGCAGCACTGTTGCTGCGCGCTTTTCAGCAAATATTTATTGCGGCTCCCAAGCGCTTTCAAGGGCCTTTTTTATATTCTCCCAAACCAGTTGTACTTTCATCTACTATCAATGAAACAATTATTGTTGCAGTTATTTGTTCGTTACTGATTGGTATTGGTTTTCATACTTCGCCCTGGTTAAATGTCATTGATCAAGGTGCAGGCTCCATAAAAGAACCACACTCCACCCCACACGAAACACAATATTCCAGTAATGAGGTTGTGTCGATAACTACCAAGGATAATTAGAATGAGCGAAGTCGATTTTCCATTACTAAGTTTTCTTATTTTCTTTCCCTTATTGGGAGCAATTGTTGTTGGAGTTACGCAAAATACCCATGCAGCCAAACTAGTTGCGTTGTTATTTGCTGGCTCAGAACTACTTTTAGCGCTTTTAGTTGTATATTTTTTTGACGCATCGAATGGTGATTTTCAGTTGGTCGAGCAATACAACTGGATACCCCAACTTAAAATTGAATACATGATTGGTGTGGATGGCATTTCACTATTGTTTCTTCCATTATCCGCATTGCTGACGATTATCGTCATCCTAGCCTCGTGGAATTCAGTTCAACACAATCGCCGTTTCCACTTTGCTTTATTACTGGCACTGCAAGGAGTAACTGTTGGTGTATTCTGCTCATTGGATTTAGTATTATTTTTCTTGTTCTGGGAACTCACTTTACCGCCTTTCTTTTTTCTCATTGGCCTCTGGGGAATTGGCTCGCAGCGGCGTGAAGCAGCAATGAAATATACATTATTTATGCTGGCCGGAGGAGTTGCTTTGTTACTCGCCATTACTCTTCTGGCAGCAAATCATGCTTTCCAAATAGGCAGCAACATACCTCAAGGCTTATCATTCAGCCTACCGGTCTTGCTACAAACGGCTCTGCCGGATAATGAACAGAAACTGGTTTTTCTCCTTTTATTATTTGGCTTTGCTGTTAAAGCACCACTCGTTCCATTTCATACGTGGCTCCCTACCGTTGCCATGGAAGGCCCGACTCATATCGTCGCTATATTAGTCGGTTTAAAATTGGGCGTTTACGGTATCTTGCGTTTTACCATGCCACTTGCACCCATTGCCGCTATTGAATTCAGCTGGGTCATCAGTCTATTTGGCGCCATTACACTGATTTATGCGGCACTCATTGCATTACAGCAAACTAATCTACGGCGTTTATTGGCTTATGCCAGTGTGAGTCATGTCGGATTAGTCATCGTCGGAATTGCTTCTCTAACGATGCAAGGAATTCAGGGTGCAATTTTTCAATTGCTCAATTTCACACTGATTGCCAGCGTGTTGATGCTGATTTCAGGATTTATTCATCATCGACTGGGTAGTACGGATACTATTCATCTTGGAGGTCTTGCCAAGATTATGCCGCGTTTGACTTGTATCTATTTCTTATTTGTGTTGGCAAGCATTGGAGTGCCAGGAACCAGTGGATTTCCTGCGGAATTATTAATGATCATCGGTGCCTTAACTGTCAATTCCGCATTAGGAATTTCCGCTTTAATGGGTGCGGTTCTTGGTGCTGCTTACATGTTATCGTTTTCCCGACGCGCATTTTTTGGTCCTATTTTACATGCTGATGCAAATCTAACTCACGATTTACAGATGCGTGAATTGGCTTTACTATGTATTCCTGCTTTATTAATTTTGATATTTGGTTTTTTCCCAGATGGTATACTTAACTTAAATCAAGTGGCTTCTGAGGCATGGTTGTCTCGGCTAACAATACAAACGCCATAAATTTTCACTCATAAAAGGAGAATAATTTTGAGCAGCACTAATACCGGAATTGATTACCTTCTTGACTTGAATACACGCCATTCTCAAGCTTTCATGGACTTAGCTACAGAAAGACGCAGATATAGAGGTGAGCATCCTACTGAAATTGCAGCACTTAAATGCATGGACGGTCGTCTGCACTTACCAGTTATGACGCAAACCGCGCTTGGAATCATTCAACCATTCCGTAACCTTGGCGGTATCTTTAATCTGGGTTGGCCATTCTTTCAAACCGCTATTGATCATTGGGTGGAGTATTCGATAAGCCGTGGTAGGCA
>JAMXAE010000139.1 GCA_024281695.1 Nitrosomonas sp.
AAGCATGATCACCCATGCGATGACCGGCGGTTTTAAACCAGAAGCGAAAACATTATTGAACATCGCTCATCTCCAAACGGAAAGACATCAAAGTAACGAATCACTTTTAGATAAAGCAGCGCCAGGATGGTTTCATTATAACCAGATCTGCAGGCGCGAGGAGCAAACGATCGAAGTCACCATCAATCCGGCTTGCTCGAATCGTCTTTTTGTTCGGCGGCGCTTTGCTGCGAATCCGCTGAAATATCCCGTACTTTTTTTTTGATCATCATTGCAGCAATAACAATACCTAATTCGTAGAGCAGGCACAAAGGCACCGCCAGCATAAATTGCGAAATGACATCGGGCGGCGTGAAAATAGCGGCGATGACAAATGCGCCGACAATTACATAAGGACGTATTTCTTTAAGTTTCTCAATCGTGATGACGCCGGTTCTGACCAGAACGATGACAAATACCGGCACTTCAAAGGTGAAACCGAATGCCATGAACATGGACAATACAAAGCTCAGGTATTTGCTGATATCGGTCATCACCGCAACGCCTTCCGGCGCAAAATAAGTGATGAACTCAAACACCACCGGCAGCGCGGCAAAGTAAGCAAACGCCATGCCGAAGAAAAACAACAGACTGCTGCCGATCACCAAAGGCAACGCCATGCGTTTTTCATGCGTATACAGCCCCGGCGCGACAAACGCCCAGATTTGGTATAGCGTGTGCGGCAGCGTGATGACAAAAGCCATCATCATGGCAACTTTCATCGGTACGAAAAAAGGCGTTGCCACATCGGTCGCGATCATTTGGCCGCCTTGCGGCAATTTTTCCAGCAGCGGTTGCGCCAGGATGGTGTAAAGTTCGCGCGCATAGAAAGCGCACGGCAGAAATCCGATCATCAGCACACCCAGCGCACGGATCATGCGTGCGCGCAACTCAACCAAGTGCGATAGGAATGAGCCTTCAAGCATGGTAATTGTGATTGATTGAATTGTGCGAAATCGCCATCAATAAAATGAGCCCGGGGTTCTGAGTGATTACTTTCGTTCTTTATCTTGGGAAGGTAAAACTTCGCTATCCCTTGCGGTTGGTAAGGGAGATTGAGTCTGCGCTTGTGCTGCGGACAAATCGGAAGATTGCCGGGCTTCCGGTTTGGTATCATTAATTGTGGTTTTTAAGTGATCCACTCCCTGTTGCACCGATTCTTCGATGGTTTGTGCTGTTTCCTGCACCGAGGCTTGCATTTTTTTCAACTCTTCCATGCGCATTTCGTTATGAATATCGATTTTAATACGATACACGAAGTTGCGGCCGCGCCCGTACAGGTGCCCCAAAGTCCGCGCTACTGCAGGAAGCCGTTCGGGACCGATGACAATCAATGCAACCATTGAAATAACCAATAATTCCATGAAACTGATATCAAACATAATGCTTTGGCGACTGAAGCGGCATGAAGATAGTCATCAATCCGGAGCTTTCAAAAATTTTGATTAAGCCTTAGATTGGGTATTTTCTTTGGTTTCTGCTTCCGCAGCGGGTTTGCTGTCTTTAAGCGTATCGTTTGGAGTATCTTTAGTAACCGTAGCTTCTATGGCAGATTGAACAGACGACGAAGTGCTGCTTTCAGTATCCGACTCTTTCATACCCTCTTTGAATCCCTTCAGCGCACCGCCCAAATCACTTCCGAGGTTGCGTAATTTTTTGGTTCCAAATACCAAAACGACAATGATTAACACGATAATCCAATGCCAGATGCTGAATGTGCCCATTTTCCCCCCTGTGAAGTGGAACAACAGTACGATGTTCTATCCTTGATGAATCATTCCCGGCAAACGTTGATGACCACCGATGATATGAAAATGCAAATGAAATACTTCCTGCCCGCCAACGCGACCGGTATTGATAATGGTGCGAAACCCTTCGCTACAGCCTTGTTCTTTAGCCAATTTAGGCGTCAACACCAACATTTTCCCCAATAAATCGTGATGACTGCCATCAATATCCGCCAATGAATCAACGTGCAATTTTGGAATCAGTAAAAAATGCACCGGAGCGGCGGGATGAATGTCGTGAAAAGCAAGGATATCCTCATCTTCGTAAATTTTGTTAGCAGGGATTTCTCTTTTTGCAATTTTACAAAAAATACAGTTATCCATACGCTAGTCCTTTGCCCTTGATGCTTTTTCCTGTATACCGGAAACACCTTCGCGCCTTGCCAATTCTTTTAGCACATCATCCGGCGTAAGTCCATGATAGGCTAGCAATATCATACAATGAAACCATAAATCGGCGGTTTCATAAATCACTTGATCGGCATTACCGTCTTTTGACGCCATTAATGTTTCAGCAGCTTCTTCTGCGATTTTCTTAAGTATCTTGTCTTGCCCGCCATGAAGCAATTTAGCAACGTAGGAACTGTTCGCATCGGCAGATTTACGGGACTCTATGGTTTCCGCCAGACGCTTCAGAATCGTTGTGTCTATTATCATTTAGGGTAGATTTCATCCGGATTTTTGATGATAGGCGCCATAGTTTTCCATTCATTATTCCCTTCCAATCTCTGAAAAAAACAGCTATGTCGCCCTGTATGGCATGCGATACCGCCGGTTTGCTCAACGAGCAAAAGCAATACATCCTCGTCGCAATCCAAATAGATTTCTTTTATTTTTTGCGTATGGCCAGATTCTTCGCCTTTGTGCCACAGCTTTTTGCGCGAACGGGACCAATAAACGGCCTCTCCCTTTTCCGCAGTTAATTTGAGCGCTTCGCGATTCATCCATGCGAACATGAGAATCTTACCGCTCTCCGCTTCTTGCGCGATAACGGGCACCAATCCATCGTCGGACCAATTTATTTTGTTAAGCCAGGTATCGGAAGACATATCAGCAACAAGACGTATTTAAGTAAACAGTTTTGACAACATTCTAGCATTATAAGCGCACTTCGATGCCGTGCTGCGCCATATATCGCTTAGCTTGTTGTACTGTGTACTCACCATAGTGAAAAATACTGGCAGCCAGGACCGCATCTGCATGGCCTTGCAAAATACCGTCCACCAGATGATCTAAATTTCCAACGCCGCCACTGGCGATAACTGGTATATCGATAGCATCCGAAACTGCCCGTGTTAGCGCCAGATCGAATCCATTACGCGTACCGTCCCGATCCATACTGGTCAATAAAATCTCGCCCGCACCCAGAGATTGCATTCTTTCCGCCCACTCGATCGCATCGATGCCCGTTGCTTTACGCCCACCGTGGGTAAAAACCTCCCAGCGCGGCGTATCATCGTCTGGCGCACTTACTTTCTTCGCATCAATGGCAACGACGATACACTGAGCACCGTAATGATCAGATGCATCGGCTACCAATTGCGGATTCAGTACGGCCGAGGTGTTGATACTGACCTTGTCGGCGCCTGCATTGAGTAACCGGCGAACATCTTCAACCTGGCGCACGCCACCGCCTACGGTGAGCGGTATAAATACTTGTGAAGCAACTGCTTCAACAATGTGCAGAATCAAGTCTCGGTTATCCGAACTGGCTGTGATGTCGAGAAAAGTAAGTTCGTCGGCGCCTTGCTCGTCGTAGCGGCGAGAAATTTCAACCGGATCTCCTGCATCACGCAACTCAACAAAATTGACGCCCTTAACGACGCGTCCGTTGGTAACATCCAAGCATGGGATAATACGTTTAGCAAGACTCATTGGGTTAAACTGCCGGTTAGGTAATAGCGGTGTTGTGATGCGGAAAGATTTTGCTTGCAATAAAAGGATATTTTCAGGATTTGTCGTGACTTGCAGAGAGTTTGTCAGCTAACGCTTGCGCTTCTTTAAAATCCAGAGAACCTTCATAGATGGCACGTCCGGTAATAGCACCGATGATACCTTCCGATTCGATCGCACATAATTTATGCACATCATCAATATCGGTGATGCCTCCACTCGCAATAACAGGTATAGACAATTGTCTCGCCAGATCAACAGTCGCATTGATATTGATGCCACTGAGCATGCCATCCCTGCCAATATCGGTATAGATGATCGCCTCCACACCGTAGTCTTCAAATTTCTTTGCCAAGTCGACAACATCATGCCCGGTAATCTTAGACCAGCCATCCACTGCGACTTTACCTTCTTTGGCGTCCAACCCGACAATGATCTGACCTGGAAATGCATTGCAAGCATCTTGTAAAAAACCAGGAATTTTGATCGCAGCAGTGCCGATGATAATGTAGCTGATTCCGTCATCCAAATAACGTTCAATGGTATCAAGATCGCGTATACCGCCGCCTAATTGAATAGGAATCCGATCATCCAGCGCGTCGACAATTTCTTTGATCGCGACTTCGTTTCTTGGTTTTCCGGCAAAAGCGCCATTTAAATCTACAAGATGCAGTCTCCTAGCACCTTGACTTAACCAGTGCGCCGCCATCTTTCCAGGCTCCTCGGAAAATACGGTTGCATCCTCCATTACGCCTTGTTTGAGTCGAACACAATGCCCGTCTTTGAGATCTATCGCAGGAATAATCAGCATGGCTTATCAGAATTGATAGTTGATTAATAAAATAGTTTACTACTTTTTGAAATCAAGAATGCGGTATCCATTTGGCAAAATTACTTAACAGGGTTAATCCCGCTAATTGACTTTTTTCCGGATGAAACTGTACAGCGAAAATATTATCTTTTGCAACCGCGCAGGTAAATGGAAAGGGATAATCGCTTTGAGCCGCTATTGTTGATGAATCAGCAGGATCGACATAATAGCTATGCACAAAATAAAACCGCGCATCTTTCTCAATGCCTTCCCATAACGGATGCTGAATTGCTTGATGAACCTGATTCCATCCCATGTGCGGAACTTTGAGTTTTAACCCATCGGGCGTCGTCATGGCAGATGCGGGAAAATGCACTACTTTTCCGGGCAAAATATTCAAGCAGTGAATATGACCTTCTTCGCTTTCTTCAAACAACATTTGCAAGCCAAGGCATATACCGAGAAAGGGTTTAGTGATAGCCGCATCCATAACGGCTTCCCGCAACCCACGGGTCTCCAGTTCACGCATACAATTACGCATGGCTCCTTGTCCGGGCACTACGACGCGTTTTGCATTCCACACAATATCCGGGTCGCTGGTGACCGCAATAGATGCAGTTGGCGCAACATGTTCAAGCGCTTTATGTACGGAACGCAAATTTCCCATTCCATAATCGACGATTGCGATGTCAGTCATACACGGTTGGATTGTAGAAACAGAGTGACCTATAAAGTACCCTTGGTGGATGGGACGATACCGCTAGCTGCCGGATCCAGCGTTATTGCCATTCGCAATGCCCTACCGAACGCTTTGAAAATGGTTTCAGCTTGATGGTGCGCGTTTCTTCCGGATAAATTGTCAATATGCAGTGTCACCAAAGCATGATTGATGAATCCCTGAAAAAACTCATGCACCAGATCGGCATCGAAATCGCCAATACGCGCACGGGAAAAATCCACATTGAATACCAAACCGGGACGACCGGATAAATCCAAAACCACGCGCGTCAGTGCTTCATCAAGCGGTACGTAAGCATGTCCATAGCGACATATTCCCTTTTTGTCGCCAATTGCCTGCGCAAATGCCTGTCCTAGCGTGATTCCGATATCTTCAATCGTATGATGCGCATCGATATGCAAATCGCCTTTTGCGAGGATTTCAAGGTCTATCATGCCATGGCGGGCAATCTGATCGAGCATGTGATCAAAAAATGGCACGCCTGTTTCAAGAGTCGATTTACCTGTTCCATCCAGATTCAAACCGATACCGATCTGAGTTTCCAGCGTATTTCTTGTGACTTGTGCCCGGCGCATAGAATTAAGTATCTGATGAAAACTGGATCTTGTGGTTGAATATCAAACTGCTTCTGTCAGCAAGGCATGTAAAGCTGTACAAAACTGAGTATTTTCATCAGGCGTCCCAACAGTAACACGCAGACAGTCTTTTAATAAGGGATGAGTACCGTCAAGATTCTTGATCAAAATTTTCCGTTCTTTAAGCATTTTAAAGATTTGACTGGCACCGGGAATGCGAAACAAAATAAAATTGGCCTTTGATGGATATACTTCAACGTCCCTCATTGTAGCAAGAAATGTACTCAATTTTGTGCGTTCCGATTTGATTGTTTCCGCCTGCTCCGATAATACCTCGGTATGATGCAACACCTTTTCCGCGATTAATTGCGTCATTATGCCAATATTATACGGTAAACGCACCTTTTCCAGTTGTGCTATCCATTCCGATCCGCCAATCAAAAACCCCAGCCTTATCCCAGCCAATCCGGATTTAGACAATGTGCGCATTAATAATAAGTTGGGGTATACCTCCAATTGATCCTTAAAACTCGCATCAGCGAAGGCATTATAAGCTTCATCGATAATAACAATACCCGATGCGGCTTGGATGATACGCAAAATCTCCGCCGGTTCAAATAAATTTCCTGTTGGATTATTCGGATAAGCCAGGAAAATAGCGGCAGGTTGATGTTTCTCAATTGCTGCCAGCATGGCTTCAATATCCAAAGAGAAATCTTTTCGTAACGGCACACCAACGTACTGGATATTGGTAAATGTAGCAATCATACGAAACATGACAAATGCCGGCTCAACACTCATCAACACAGCATCCGGTTTGGCAATGGCCATGGCAATAATCTGAATAATTTCATCCGATCCGTTACCTAGCAGAATATCCATATCATCAGAAATTGCCAAAGTTTGCCGCAAAACCGTTTTCAACGAAGCGGCGCTTGCATCAGGGTAACGGTTAATCGGCGCACTGGCTGCCAGCAGCGCAATATCGTCCCGTAATGCGAGCGGTAACGGATAAGGATTTTCCATGGCGTCCAGCTTGATCATGCCGGTTGCCGGAGGCACATGATACGCCGAGAGCGCAAGAATTTCCGGGCGGATAATTTGTTCAGGTTGATAGGTGTTAGGCATAATCGCCTATTTTAACTCAATCCGGACCGAATGTTTTAACAAGCTATGCCGCCAAGCTTTGGGCCAAGGTATGAAACTCTTGCTGGCAATCACGAATTTTCCCCAAGGCTTTCATGACAGATGATTCACTGACTTCCAGATCATTCATAAGCGTCACGGTATCGACATAAGGGCAACCATCAACAACAGTCTCATTTTGCAGCAATCGATTAGCGACCGCAACCAACTTCACATACATTGCGTGCTTCCCGGAATAATCGGGGAAGTGCTGCTCCGCAACAGTAACAGCAATTTCTTCAGGAAGATCCCATGCTTTGATCAGATACATACCGATTGTGTCATGCGTGATACCAAAAACTTGCAACTGAAGCGCCCGGGCATCTTGATCAGGATACCGAGTTACTAAATCATTCAGATAGGAAAATTCTTGCGGATATAGGTGCGCAAATAGCAGATAACCAAAATTATGAAACAATCCGCAAAGATAAGCGATATCGCCGTTAAGCAATCGTTTCGCACCGGATAGTTGATAGAGCTCACGGCACATGGCCGCACATTCCAATGTCTGACTCCATATACATACTCGACCTAATGCACCATGATTCGGTAATCGCAGGCAACCCGATGCTGCAATGCTCATCGACAGATTAAGTGCGGTATTAAATCCAAGCACAAGCGATACGGCCTGATGAACGGCAACGATTCGTTCGCCATAGCCAAAAACAGACATACGCGCATATTTTATGACAAATGCCGACAAACCAGGATCTTTTTCTATAACATCAACAAGTTGAGTTAGGTTTGAATCGACATTATTCCGTAGCCTTATTAACTCTCTCGCCGTTTCCGGAAGCGGCGGGATTTGTCCGGTTTGCTGCAAAATGTTACGAAAATTTTGACTGAATTCTTTTTTATTTATATTTAACATTGAGCAGTTTTTAATTTTAAATAGTATTACAAGTTTTTATTCGATTTTGTTTTTTAGACTTGCCAATACAAATGTGCTTAACGGAAAAACAATGGCGTAAAGAGTGCGCAAATTCGAATATTCCCTATCGACAAGTGTTATGGTTTCTTTAATGGGATTTTTAGA